>NZ_DATFAV010000197.1:0-34769 GCF_035254145.1 Caulobacter sp.
CTGCACGCGATGGCCCATGCCGTCCGCGAGCACAAGGCGGACCTGGCGTTTGGCTTCGACGGCGACGGCGACCGCTGCGGCGTGGTGGACGACGAGGGCGAGGAGATCTTCGCCGACAAGATCGGCCTGATGCTGGCGCGCGATCTGGCCCCGCTGCATCCCGGCGCGACCTTCGTGGTCGACGTCAAGTCGACCGGCCTCTACGCCACCGACCCAATCTTGGCTCAGCACGGCTGCAAGGTGATCTACTGGAAGACCGGCCACAGCTACATCAAGCGCAAGAGCGCCGAGCTGGGCGCCCTGGCCGGCTTCGAAAAGAGCGGCCACTTCTTCATGAACGGCGAGCTGGGCTATGGCTACGACTGTGGCCTGACCGCCGCGGCGGCGGTCCTGGCCATGCTGGACCGCAATCCCGGCAAGAAGCTCAGCGACCTGAAGAAGGCCCTCCCAGTCGCCCACACCTCGCTGACCATGAGCCCGCACTGCGGCGACGAGGTGAAGTACGGCGTCGTCGACGATGTGGTGAAGGAATACCAGGACCTCGCCGCCGCCGGCGGTTCGATCCTGGGGCGCAAGATCACCGAGGTGATCACCGTCAACGGCGTGCGCGTCCACCTGGAGGACGGCTCCTGGGTGCTGGTCCGCGCCTCGTCGAACAAGCCCGAGGTCGTGGTCGTGGTCGAGAGCACCCAGTCCGAAGACGACATGCGCGCTCTGTTCCGCCAGGAAGTGAAGCCGCGCCTGGGCGAGCGCGTCGGCAAGTACAACCAGGAAATCTGAACGGCGGCGAACCGTCGAGGAAAGCCGGGAGAACTCGCCGGCCTTTTCTGTTATTTGCCGTAGACTGGCGGGGTCCGCGTTGCAGGTGAATGGAGCTCAGCGCGCCCTGGTCACCAGAAGCGTCGCCGTGCCGATCGCCCGAATTTGCGCCTCGGCCTCCAGGCGAATGAGCGCGCCTGCGGCGTAGACATCGCCGTCCATCTCCAGCACGCCCTCCAGCAGTTGCACGGTCGACGCCGGCAAGGCGATGGTCTCGCCGGCCGACGCGCGACGCAGTTCCACGTCGAAGCCATCGGTCGAAACCAGGGTCTCGGTTCCGTTCGGTTGGGCGCTCTTGCGAGAGGCGATCGAGCGCCCCTTGGCCTTGAGGCTGTCGACCAGGGATTTCACGGCCTGACTGTCCTTGCGGCGGCAGACCAGGACCGCATCCGGCTCGGCCACCACGACGATGTCGCTGACGCCGATCACGCCAACATAGGGGCCGGTGGTGCGCACCAGGACGCCCGACGCGTCGTGCAGGTCCACATCACCGTCCCAAGCGTTGCCATCGCCGTCGCGCGCCGAAGCTTCCCAGATCGCGTCCCAGGCGCCGAGGTCCGACCAGGCGAAGGCGGCCGGAACCACGGCGGCTTTCGTGGTTCGCTCCATCACCGCATAGTCCAGCGAGATCTTCTTGGCCTGAGCGAAGGCCTCGCGGTCGAGGCGGCCAATGCCGGCCTCCAACTCGAGCCGGGCGGCGCAGGCCTTGGCGGCGGCGGCGACGGTCGGCTCGAACGCCTCGAACTCGGCGAGCAGCGTGGCGGCCTTGAACGCGAAATTGCCGCTGTTCCAGAGATAGCCTTCAAGCAGATAGCGCTCGGCGGTCGCCTGGTCGGGCTTCTCGACGAAGGCGGCGACCTCGCGCACCGAGCCGTCCAGAAGCGGCGCGCCCGGACGGATATAGCCAAAGCCGGTGGCCGGCACGGTCGGCTGCACGCCGAAGGTGACGATCAGGCCCTGCTCGGCGGCCTCGGCGGCGGCCAGGGCCGCCTGTTGGAAGACCTCGGGCTCGGAAATGTGATGATCGGCGGCCAGCATCAGCACGACGCCGTCCGGATCCTGGCGCTCGACATAGGCGGCCGCCGCGGCCACGGCGGGGGCGCTGTCGCGGGCCTCGGGCTCTACCAGGATCGTCGTCCAGGCCCCGATCTCGGCGGTCTGCTCGGCGACGAAACCGACCATGGCCTCGCCTGTCACCACCACGACCTCGGCCACGCCGGGGATGTCCTTCACCCGTAGCACCGTCTCCTGAAACGAGGAGCGGTCGCCTACGAGCTTCAGGAATTGCTTAGGCTGGTCGCTTCGCGAGGCCGGCCACAGGCGCGTGCCCGAGCCGCCGCACAGGATCACAGGATAGATCGCAACCAAGACCTAATCCCCACACATTCCAGTCTTCGCCCCTGACAGGGCGTTATCGCGAAAGCTGCTTAAAGGCAAAGGCGGCGGGCACGAAGGGTTTTCGTCAGTTTGGGGCGTTGGCGTGCAGTTCGTCGGCCGCGAAGCGAGCGTCCGCTAAACGCGGCGCAGGTTCAGGGACGTCCGGGCCGTGTCTAGGTTTCTGGGGGCGCGGTGGCCAGGCATTTTCCGCCGGGCGATGAATGCGATCGATCGGATCGAAGAGGACCATAGCGTACAAGCGCCGCCGCTCGGCGCTCTTGTCATCGCCCAAGGCCTCGCTGAAAACCGGACTGGTTCTAGGCGAACGCCGTCGTATCCGATCGCCGCTCGATACGGGCCACGATCCGCTGCCACGTGCCGAGCTTGATTGGCTCGCCTTTCCGCAGCTTGTTCCAGGTCGTTTCGCTGATGCCGTAGAGGCTGAACAGATGTTCGCGGGTCACAGCCGGCAGGGCGCCCTTGAGCGCCTCGAACCGATCCTGACTGATGGTGACGGTCTCTGCCACGGCTAACTCCTGAAACAGTGCATAGGGTTGCGGCCGGCGCTCAAGGGGGGAGACGGCGCCGGCCGCGGACGATCGCAGGGGAGGCGATCGTTATTCGCGTCCGGCCGCGGCCGGCTTACGGTAGTCGAGGGCCGGCGGGCGATCGCCCAGCATGGCCTTGTAGGTGAAGTCGGCGCCGCGCCGCTGGTCCAGCTCGGCCTTGGCCTTCTTGACGATATCCGGGTTGGCGAAGAGGTCGGCGCCGGTTAGGGCCAGGGTCTTGGCTGCGTTGACCGCGCCCTTGACGCCGATCGACATGCCGGCCGCCGCGACGTTCTGCCAGCTGTGGCCGGCCGAACCCGGCACGAAGGTCGCCGTGCCCAGGCCCACGGTCGGGGTCACCCAGCTGATGTCGGAGACGTCGGTCGAACCGCCGCCGCCTTCCAGCTCGATCTTGTAGGGCTCGATCGTCTTGACCGAGTCGATCGACGGCGGCTTGACCAGCGAGGTCTGGAGCTTCTTGGCGAAGGCGACCTCCTCGGGCGTCCAGGTGATACCGCCGACCTTGCGCAGGTTGGCGTCCATCACGCGGCCAAGGGTGTCGTTGGGGAGAAGGGCGTAGACGCCGCCGGTGATTTCCTTGTCGACGGTGGTGCCGGTGGCCAGGGCCGCGCCGTCGGCGGCCTTCTCGACCCGCGACCAGACGTCCTTGACCACGGCGGGATCGGGATGGCGGACGTAATAGTAGACCTCGGCGAAGTCGGGCACGACGTTCGGCGCCGAGCCGCCCGAGGTGATCACGTAGTGGATGCGGGTCTTGTCGGGCGTGTGCTCGCGCAGGAAGTTGGTGGCCACGTCCATGACCTCGACGCCGTCCAGAGCCGAACGGCCCTTTTCAGGCGCGCCGGCCGCGTGCGCCGAGACGCCGTGGAAGCGGAACTTGCCGCTGATGTTGGCCATCGAGACGCCCTGGACGGCGCTGTTGACGTTGGCCGGATGCCAATGGAGCGTGACATCGACGTCGTTGAACAGGCCGTCGCGCACGAAATAGACCTTGCCGGAGCCGCCTTCTTCGGCCGGGGTGCCGTAGACGCGCAGCTCGCCCTTGACGTTGTTCTTGACCATCCACTCCTTCAGAGCGACCGCCGCGCCGACCGAGGCCGCGCCGAACAGGTTGTGGCCGCAGCCATGGCCGGCGATCTGGCCGGGAACCGGCGTCTTCACCGGATCGGCGGTCTGGGCCAGACCGGGCAAGGCGTCGAACTCGGCCAGGATGGCGACCACCGGACCCGCGCCGTTCTTGTAGCTGGCCACGAAGGCGGTGGGCTCGCCCGCGACGCCGGCCTTGATGTCGAAGCCCGCGGCCTTGAGCTGGCCCTGGAGCAGGGCGGTGCTCTTGGTTTCCTGGTAGCCGACCTCGGCGAAGCTCCAGATCTTCAGGGCGGCGTCCTGGATCTGAGGGGCGTCGGCGTCGACGGCCTTGAGGATCTGGGTGCGATCCGCCTCGGTGATCGGCTTGGCGAAAGCCTGCGGCGCAAGCATCCCGGTCGCCATGCTGGCGGACAGGAGTGCGAGCTTCAAGGCGGAGAGCTTCATGGACGGTTTCCCCGAGAAAGCGAAAGACAGCGCCGCCAGTCAGATCCGGAAGCGTCTATTTCTACGACGCGTGGCGGCGCCCAAACCTCACCCCGGCGGCAGAATTTTTTCGCGTCGCCGCCGGCGGGTCGGACGAGGCCGATTTAGACGCGGGGACGGACCAGTTCGACGTGCTTGTCGTCGGCGCGGCCGACATCGGCCAGGCCATAGGTCTTCAGCGCGGCCACGAAGGCGTCGACCTGACCGGTCTTGAAGACCCCGCTGACCGGGGTGGCGCCCAGCGCCGGGTCGGCCAGCGACAGTTTGCGTTCGGAGAAGCGGTTCATCTCGGCGACCACGGCCGACAGGGGCTCGCCATCGAAGACCAGGCGGCCCTGCAGCCAGGCGGCCTCCTTGGCGGTGTCGATGGTCGAGATCGCCCAGGCAGCCGGATCGGCGGCGACGAAGCGCGAGCCGGCCGACATTTCCACCCGGCGCTCGCCGTCGGGCGAGACGCCAGCGATCCGGACGCGGCCTTCGACCAGCGTGACCGACAGCTTGCCCGGCTCCATGCGGACGTCGAAGGCCGTGCCCACCGCCGTCACCCGCTTGTCGCCGGCGGCGACGACGAACGGACGCGATGGATCCTTGGCGACCTGGAAGAAGGCCTGGCCGCGCAGCAGGGTCAACCGCCGTTCCTGGCCCCAGTGATTGACCCGCACGGCGGAGTCGGTGCTCAGCGTCACCACGGAATTGTCGGCGAGGCGGAAGGTCGAGCGTTCGCCGACGGCCGTGGTGAATACGGGCTCGTCCGGGACCTGCGACGGGGCCTTGTCGTCGCCGAGCCAGCGTCGTCCGAGGATCGACCCGCCGACAACGGCCACCAGGCTGGCGGCGGCCAGGCCCAGGGTTCGCCGATCCAGGCGGTGTGGTCGGGTATTGGCGGCGGAGAGCGCGTCGGCCCGTAGAGCGGCCAGCGCCGGAGCGCGTTCGAGCGCCGACAGGTCGTCCCACGTGGCGCGCACGTCGTTCCAAGCCAAGGCGTGGGCCGCGTCGGCGGTCAGCCAGCGCTGGAAGTCCTGCCGATCTTGGGGAGACACGTCGTCGCTCTGCAGGCGCGCGAACCAGGCCGCGGCTGTGTTAGCCGGGTCGTCGTGTATCTCTCTGCCCGACGTTGTCGACGTCATCCTGGTCCCGCAGACGCTCGTGCAAATGCCGCAGCGCCTTCATCACATGTTTCTCGACAGCGCTGACAGAGACCCCCAGGCGCTGGGCGACGAGCTTGTAGCTCATCTCCTCAAAGCGCACGAGGATGAAAACCCGTCGCGTGCGTTCCGGCAGCTCATTCAGGGCCGCCATGGCGCGCGCCATTCGCTCTCGTCCCTGTAAGACGCGCTCGGGCGACATTTCATCAACGGGGTGATGAATTTCTTGCAGTTCGCAGTGATCGGACCTGCGGCGGGTGCGATCGCGGCGGCCGCGATCGATCAGCACATTGGCCGCCACCTCGAAAAGATAGCCCTCGACATTGGCGACGACCGCGGCGGGCTGACGCTTCTGGATGCGCAGCAGAACCTCCTGCACGAGGTCCTCGACATCGTTGGGGTGGGCGCGGCGCGAGAAGAAAGCCCGCAACGCGGGGGTGAAGCGTACGCCGCTGTCGGCTAGGCCGCGATCCTGCTCCGCAGGCTTGGGCGGTCGACCGCCCCAAATCACTGTGTACGCCCCGACATCACGATCTTGAACTGAGAACGCCGTTTGGCTCCTGTCAAGCTTGGCCGCAGGCGCACGATCTGATGAGACGCAACTGATCGCCAGTTGCCTATTACCTATGCAACAGGCGATCTTGTGGGGCCGGCGCACAAGACAAAGAACGATCGTCCGGTGAAATGAGGCATGGTTCGCGCCCTCGACGGCGCGCGTTCTGGGCCATCGGGGGAGGTTGGGAGTCGTTGTGTCCAGGTCCAGAGAGGCGGGAGCGTCGATGAGGCGCGGCGCCGCCTTGGTCTTGCTTTGCGCAGCGACCCTGGGTGTGGCGGGGCCGGGCGTTGCTGTCGCCGCTCCCGGGCGGCCGGCGGCGACGTTCCGTTTCGACATTCCTTCTCAGCCGCTGAGCCAAGCGCTGAATCGGCTGGCCGTGCGCAGCGATCGAGAAATCCTGTTTTCGCCCGCTCTTACGCGAGGGCGGCGCAGCCCGCCCGTGAGCGGCGTCTTCACGGCCGAGGAGGCGCTGGCTCTTTTGCTGGCCGGTTCCGGTCTCGAGGTTCGGCTCGAAGGGCGCAGCTTTCTGGTCGTGCCCGCGCCCAAGGTTCCATCGTCCGCCAATGCCGCGCCGGCCCCGGCGGCGCCGTCGCCGATCTCGCTCGACACCGTGGTCGTCACGGCCATGAAACGCTCGAGCCTGATGCAGCAGACGCCGATCAGCATGTCGGTCGTCTCCGGCGAGCAACTCTCGCGACTAGGCATGGTGGATCTGGAGCAGGCCTCGCCCCTGCTGCCGGGTCTGAAGCTTGTTTCGACAGCTTTCGGCCGGCGACTGGTGCTGCGTGGCGTCTATGGCGCGGGAGAGGCGACCACGGGTCTCTATTACGACGAGACGTCGGTGACGGGGCCGGTCGGCACCACGGCCGACCCGGGCGTGATGATCCCCGAGTTGGCCTTGGTCGACGTCGATCGTATCGAGCTCCTGCGCGGACCCCAGGGCACCCTGTACGGGTCCGGCGCCATGGGCGGGGCCTTGCGCGTGCTGTTCAAGCACCCCGATCTCGAAGAGGATTCCGCCGCGGTTGGCGCCAGCCTGATCGAGGCCGCGCACGGCGGACGGGAAGGCGGCCTGACCGGCGTGGCCAATGCGGTGGTCGTGCCGCAGGTCCTGGCCGTTCGTCTCACCGCCTATGACCAACGCCAGCCCGGCGTGATCGACAATGTTCGGCTCGGTCTTGCCGACATCGACGCCACCCGCGTCAAGGGAGTGCGCCTGGCGGCGTTTTGGGAGGGGAGCGAAAGGGTCTCGGCGCTGGTCTCGGTCACCCATCAGAATAGCCGTCGCGACGACATCCCGGCGTGGAACGACGTGGCCGGGCCGTGGCGCACGATCCACGCGGGTCGGGCGCCGTTCGACGGCGATATCGACCTGGCCGCCTCGACCTTGCGATGGCGAGGCGATGCGGTCGAGGTGACGGCGGCGTCGTCCTGGTATCGCTGGAGGTTGACCCGTCGCTCCGACTACAGCGGCGTTCTCCTGGGAGAGCGGGCCAGCACGGCCGCCTGCATGCGCTACTTCTCGACATCGCTCGCGTGCGACGACGGCCAGATGCGGCGCTACGGCGCCTATGTCGACAGCGTCTATCCCGCCATTCTCAACCAGCCCGCCAATCTGGAAGCGCAGATCCACGAGATCCGGATCGCGTCGACGGGCCAGGGGCGGTTCAGCTGGACGCTCGGCGCCTATAACGAGGCGCGGCGCGACCATATCGACAGCCAGGTTCGGCACGTCGATCCCGCCAGCGGCGAGCTGATCGAGCCGGCGGTGATGATCGGTCGACGCGACATCGACAATCGACTGCGCCAGAGCGCGCTGTTTGGCGAGGCGTCCTATCTGGTCCGGCCTGGGACGCAGCTCACCCTCGGCGCTCGACGCTTCGACTACGTCAAGCGCGATAGCGGCCGGGTGCAGGTGCCCAATGTCGTGTCCGGCACCTGGGCGGGGTACGCGATCGACGCGCGCACCCAGGAGCGGGGCTGGAGCCTGAAGGCCTTGGCCAGCCACGAGTTCAAGTCAGGACTGTTCGCCTACGCGCAGGTCTCGCAGGGCTTCCGGCCTGGCGGCGTCAACGTCATTCCCGGCTTGCCCGACAGCCTCGCCGGCTATCGCTCGGACCGCCTGACGAACTACGAACTGGGCTTGAAGGTCTATCCGGCCAGCCAGCGTCTGAGCGCCAACCTCGCGCTCTACAGCATCGACTGGCGGGACATGCAGTACGGCGCCCAGACCCAGAACCGGGCTTTCTCGTACCTGGCCAACATCGGCGCCAGCCGGATCGACGGCCTGGAGGCCGAGGTGGCCGCGCGGCGCCTGGCGGGCTGGGACCTCGCCGCCAGCCTCACGCTCACCGATGCGCGGCTGACGGCCGACCAGGTCAACAACACCTCCATCGGTCTTGGCTTGAAGGGCGATCGCCTTCCCACCGTGCCTCGGATCGCCGCGGCGGGATCACTGGAGCGTGGTTGGGCGTTGGGCGACGATCTGAAGGCCACCTTGCGGTTGGACGCGTCCTACGCCGGGACGTCGCGATCGGCGTTCAACGCCGACAATCCCGACTATCTGAAGATGGGCGGCTACGCCGTCTTTGGCGCGACCATCGGCCTGCAGTCCAAGGCCTGGAGCGCCGACCTGACCGTCGACAACCTTTTGGATCGGGCGGGGAGGGCGTCGGCCAGCCGCAACACGGCGGGCCCCGTCGAATATTTCGGCGTCGCCCCGCGCACCCTTCGCCTGGTCCTCGAGCGACGCTTCTGATCCACCCGTCTTTTTTGCAATGCGGGATGAGGGCGGGGCGCGGACTTGCGTCTGATCCTACAAGCCGCCGTCGAGCGGACTGCAAAGAGGGGATCAAAATGAGACTGCAGTTTGGAGGTCTTCGGGCCTTGGCCATGGGCGCCAGCGCCCTGACGAGCCTGGCCGCTGGCCACGCTTTCGCCCAGCAAGCGACCAGCCAACCCGCCGACGCCGGCATGATCGAGGAAGTTGTGGTCACCGCGCTGAAGCGCTCGACCACCGTCCAGACCACCCCGATCAGCGTCAGCGCGGTCACCGAGAAGTCCCTGCAGGCGCTGGGCGCCTCGGGCATCCAGGACTATTTCCGCACGGTTCCGAACCTGCAGGTCGACGGCAATTCGCCGACCAGCCGTCGCCTGACCCTGCGCGGGGTGCGCAGCGCCGGTGAAGCCACGGTCGGCCTCTACTACGACGAAACCCCGCTGACGGGCCCGGCTGGCACGACCGCCGACGCCAGCTCGACCAGCGCCGACGTCAACCTGTTCGACGCCGAGCGCGTCGAGGTGCTGCGCGGCCCGCAGGGCACGCTCTACGGCTCGGGTTCGATGGGCGGCACGCTGCGCGTGATCCTCAACAAGCCCGACAGCAGCCGCTACGCCGGCGCGGTCGAGGCTCAAGGGACCAGCGTCAAGGGTGGCAGCAACGGCTACTCGGTGAAGGGCATGATCAACGTGCCGCTGATCGAGGACAAGCTGGCCGCGCGCCTGGTGCTCTACAAGACCGAAGGCGGCGGCTATGTCGACGACGTCCTGCTGAACAAGAAGGACATCAACGACCAGCACTCCAGCGGCGGTCGCCTGATGCTGGGCTTCACGCCCACCGAGAACCTGACGATCAACGCCTCGGGCCTCTATCAGAAGACCACCCTGGACGGCCAGAACATCTGGTACCCGGCGCTGGGCGGGGAGTACAAGACCAACGCCCGCGTCATCGCGCCGACCAGCGATAACCTGCGGATGTACAACGTCACGGGCAAGTGGGACCTGAGCTTCGCCACGGTCACGGCGACCTCGTCCTATTACAAGTGGACGCTGCTGCGGAACTCCGACTACAGCCCGACCCTTTCGGGCAGCCGCACCAACGCCACCTCGTGCCGCAATTGGGTCGCCGGCGGCCCCGCCGCGACAGGTTCGACCAACCCGGCCTGCACGGCCACACAGCTGACGGCCTACACCGCCTATGCCGACAGCCGGACCCCCGGCGCGCTGTACCAGCCTATGGGCCTGACCTCGTGGAACCACGAGCTGCGCATGACTGGTTCGCTGTTCGACGACAAGGTCAACTGGACCGCCGGCGCCTACCTCGAAAAGCGCGAGGACTATATCGAAAGCAAGGTCGCCAAGGGCGACGCCGCCACCGGCGTCATCAACCCCAACGACCTGACCGCCTGGCGCCACGTGGGCACCGACACCAAGCAGACCGCCTTCTTCGGTGAAGTGTCCTACAAGCCGATCGAGAAGCTGACCCTGACCGGCGGCGTGCGTCGCTTCAAGTACGACAAGACGGTCTCGGGCCAGGTCCTGATCAGCAACTTCATCACCCAGTCCTACGTTGGTCCGGCCGCCCAGGTCGACGCCAGCGCAGACGGTTGGGTCAGCAAGCTGAACGCCTCCTACCAGGTCACGTCCGACGTCATGGTCTACGCCGTGGCGGCCAAGGGCTTCCGTCCGGGTGGCGCCAACAACGTGCCAGGCCTGGCCAGCGCGCTGCTCGCCTACCAGCCTGACAGCCTGTGGAACTACGAAGGCGGCATCAAGAGCCAGTGGTTCGACCGCCGCCTGACCCTGAACGCCGCCGTCTACCAGATCGACTGGTCGAACATGCAGATCTCGGCCACCAGCGCCAACGGGGCCTTCAGCTACCTGACCAACGCCGGTAAGGCGAAGATCAAGGGCTTTGAAATCGAAGCCGTCGCCCGTCCGATCCGCGGCCTGACGATCAGCGGCACCGCCGCCATCGTCGACGCCAAGCTGACGGAAGACCAGGCCAACTCGACGATCCTGATCACCGGTTCGACCGGCCTGCGCGGCGACGAGTTCCCGAACGTGGCCAAGTACAGCGGTTCGGCCTCGGCCGAATATACCTGGCCGCTGAAGGGCGACCTGAACGGTCTGGTTCGCGCCGACTACGCCTATGTCGGCGAGTCCGCCTCGCAGTTCCGTCCGACCTACGTCTACTACGAGAAGCAGGGCGACTACGGCTACGCCAACATCCGGGCGGGCGTCGAAGGCTCCGACTGGGGCGCGTACCTGTTCGTCAACAACGTCACCGACGAAGTCGGGCGGATGAGCGTGACCTCGGCTGTGAACAACAAGCAGCAAGTCGTCAGCATCAATCCGCGCACGGCCGGCTTCCAGGTCCGCAAGCGCTTCTAGTCTCCAGCGGCGGGCGGGCCTTCGGCCCGTCCGCCGTTTCTATTTGAGCCGGCCATCCTGGGACCGGTCACAGGTCTTGATTTACAAGATACTGGCGTTCTCTATATTCGCGATAACTCAGGGCGTTTTTCTCCGAAAAGTTGTCAAATACCTAAAGAAATTTAAGGTAAAGCAGAGGTTTTGATGGCGCTGTTTCGTGCCGTGTCAATCCATAAATCACTGGTTTGACCTGCTTTTACTTTGAGCAACTTCCACTCTTCCAGCTCGTTTCTGTGACGATTGCTGTGATGATCGTTAGAAAAACTGCTCTTTCAAACCCCATCAATTTGATTGGAATATCTTTCGTCCGATCCACTGGAGCGGATGAATGGCGGGAGCCGCGTTCTGCTTCGTCGGTGAAGCAGGACGGGGAGCGGCTCGCGCATGAGTTATCTCGGAGGGGCTCTCATGACGATCAATCACCGCAAGCTCGTGCTTGCGACCACGGCGCTGTGCGCCGCCAGTTTCGCCGCCCATGCTTGGGCCCAGACCGAACCCACGCCCGCCGGCCCGGCCGTGACCGAGGTCGAGGCCGTGGTCGTCGTCGGCTCGCAGATCAAGGGCGCCAAGGTCAATGCCGCCCTGCCGGTGACCCTGGTGGGCGAAGACCAGATCCGGGCCTCCGGCGCGGTGTCGGGCGATGACCTCTTCCGCACCATCCCGCAGATGGGCGACGTCAACTTCAACTCGCAATATCTCCCGACCACCAGCAACAGCGCCCGCGGCGATATCGGCTCGGTGAACCTGCGCAATCTCGGCATCGGCAACACCCTGGTGCTGCTGAACGGCCGCCGGGTCGTGACCCACCCGACCAGCCAGGCCAACGACAACCTGGTGCCGGTCCTGACCTATAACAGCAACGCCATTCCGGTGACGGGCCTCAAGCGCCTGGAAGTGCTGCGCGACGGCGCGGCGGCCATCTACGGCGCCGACGCGGTGGCCGGGGTGATCAACACCGTGCTGCGCGACGACGTCGAAGGCCTGACGGCCTCGGCCCAGTACGGGATCGCCGAGGGCACGAACCTTCGCGACTACAATTTCAACGCCTTTGGCGGGAAGAACTTCGCGGACGGGCGCGGCAATGTCAGCGCGTTCGTGTCGTACGACGCTCGCTCGCACCTGCGTTCGCAGGATCAGACCTACACGGCCTCGCTGGACCGCCGGCCGCTGTTCGCCGGCTCCCGCTTCGACGGCGCCACCACCCTGGACAACCGCAGCACCACCACGCCCTGGGCCTATCTGCAGACACCGCAAAGCTTCGGCACGGTGCGCCAGGGCACGACGGCCCTGACCAGCAGCGCCGGCTATTTCCACTTCCAGCCGTCGACCTTCGCGGGCTGCCAGCTGAACGTGGCCGGCGGAATCTGCATCGACGACGGCGCCCTGGCGACGTCCGCGGCGGATCGTGACCTGCGCTTCGATTCCGCCGCCCTCAACACGACGGTCATTCCGTCGGTCAAGCGCTCCAACGTGTTCCTGACCGGCCACTATGACATCACCGACGACGTCACCGTCTTCGGCGAGCTGGGTTTCTATCACGCCAAGACCAACGCCCAGCAGGCGCCGATCTCGACCCTGTCTTCGGGCGTGATCACCATCCCGGCCAGCAACTACTGGAACCCCTTCGGTCCGGTGACCTTCGCCAACGGCGCGGCCAACCCCAACCGGCTGCCCAACCTCAACGTTCCGGCCGCGGGCTTGCCGGTCATCCTGCGGGGCTACACCTTCGCCGACCTGGGCCCGTCCGAGGTCGACGTCACCAACGACCAGTACCGGGTCCTCGGCGGCGTGCGCGGCAAGAAGTTCGGCTTCGACTGGGAGTCGGCGCTGGTCTATTCGGAAGCGACCGCCGACGACATCAGCGACAACATCTCCAACACCAAGTTGTACGCCCAACTGGCCCTGTCGACGCCTGACGCCTACAACGTCTTCAACGGCTCCAACATCAACAGCCCCAGCGGCGCGGACACGACGGGCAACAGCCAGGCCGCGATCGACGCCATCAAGGTCAAGATCAAGCGCCGCACCAAGAGCACCCTGGCCTCGTGGGACTTCAAGGTCTCCAAGCCGGATCTCTTCGCCTTGCCGGCCGGTGACGTCGGCGTGGCCTCGGGCGCGGAGCTTCGCCGCGAGACCCAGCTGGACGACCGCGACAGCCGCATCGACGGCACGGTCACCTTCACCGATCCCATCAGTGGCGTGGTGCTGAGCGACCTGATCAATTCCAGCATGAACCCCGACACCAAGGGTCATCGGACGGTCGCCTCGACCTATCTCGAGTTCGCCGTTCCGCTGGTGTCGCCCGAGATGTCGATCCCGCTGGTCCATCGCCTGGACCTGCAGCTGGCCGGCCGGTACGAGCACTACAGCGACTTCGGCAGCACCGCGAAACCCAAGGTGGCCGGGGCCTGGGACCTGGTCGACGGCTTCCGCATTCGTGGTTCCTGGGCCCAGGGCTTCCGAGCGCCGAACCTGGAGCAGATCAACGCCACCGTGGTCTCGCGCTCCAACAATCGCACGGACTACGCCTTCTGCGAGGCCGACCTGCGCGCCAAGCGCATCACCGCCTTCTCGGGTTGCTCGCGCACTCTGCTGACCACGGCGCGCCGGGCGGGCAATCCCGACCTGAACCCCGAAGAGTCGGAGACCCTCTCGTACGGCGTGGTCTTCGAACCGCGCTTCATTCCCGAGAACTTCGGTCGCTTCACCTTCACCGTCGACTACTGGAAAGTGAAGCAGAAGGGCCTGATCGGGGTGTTCGGCGAAGGCAACGCCATGATCCTGGACTACCTGCTGCGTCAGTCCGGTTCGAGCAATCCGAACGTCGTGCGGGCCGCGCCGACGGCCGACGACATCGCCGCCTTCAAGGACACGGGCCTGACGGCCGCCGGCCAGGTGCTCTACGTCAACGACAAGTACACCAACCTGCAGCCGCAGGACGTGGAAGGGCTGGACCTGGGCCTGATGTGGCGCCTCAAGACCGACCGCTTCGGCGACTTCGACCTCAACCTGAACGCCGCGCACCTGCTCAAGTATTACCAGTCGCCCTCGCCGGGCATCGCCGAACTGCTGAAGGCCCGGGCCGACGGCAAGATCAATATCGGCACGACGATCAACGGCGGCGGCAATCTGCTGAGCCAGAACGGCAAGCCCGAGTGGAAGGGCTCGGCCTCGCTGACCTGGCGCTACAAGCAACTGACCGTGGGCGGCTTCACCCAGTACATCGGCGGCTATGATGACACCGACCTGATCGATGCGGCCGGCGTGCCTTGGGCCGTCGACTCTCAACTGACGGCCAACCTCTACGGCGAATATGACATCGCCTCGGCGGCCACCACGCTGCGCCTGGGCGTGCGCAACATCACCGACAAGGACCCGCCGCTCACGTCGACGGGTTACGACGGGACGCTGTATTCGCCCTACGCCCGCTACTGGTACGTCAGCATCAAGAAGCAGTTCTAGTCGAAGGGCGGACGACGTGATGACAAGGCTCAGCGCCTACAGGGCGCGTTGGCGGGTTTCGGGCGCGCTCGTCGCGCTCGGCCTCGTCGCCGCGCCGGCCGCCTTCGCGGCTCAAGCGACGGGCGCGTCAGCCCCGTCGTCCGCCTCCCAACCCGCGTCCGTGGGGCTGTTGCCGGTCAAGACCGACGCGGCCAAGGGCGCGGTCATCGTCACCCTGCCGGCGCCTGGCGCCGACGGGGTGTCGGGACGCTTCCTCTACCAGCCCAGCATCAGCGGCGGTCTGGGCTCGACGCCGGTCGGGCTGGACCGCGCCGCCTCGGGCGACACTCAGGTGCTGGTCTTCCGGCGCGTGGGCAAGAAGGTGCTGATCGCCTTCGAAAACTACGGATTCCGCGCCGTCGGCGGCGGCCCGGAGGAGGTCCGAACCGTCCAGGACAGCTTCCCCGCCTCGGTGGTCTGGTCGGGCGACGTCGTCGCCGAGACGCCCGATGGCGGCGTCTCCGTCGACATCGCCTCCTTCCTGCTGCGCGACGCCTTCGACATCACCGCCGCGCTCAAGCGGGGCAAGCAGGGCGCGTTCAAGGCCGCGCCGGGCCTGAGCTACGTGGATCTCTCGGCGGTCGGGATCTTCCCCGACAATCTGGAGTTCGAGACGCGGCAGACCTACACCGCCGACGAACCGGGACCAGAGGTCAACAGCATCGTTCCCGACGCGCGCGCGGTGACGTTCGGCATCCATCACAGCTTCATCCGGCTGCCGGGGCCGGGCTTCGTCTCGCGGGCGCACGATCCGCGCACCGGCACCTCGGCCCAGGTCCTGTTCGCCGACTACGCCGCGCCGCTCGACCAGCCGACGGTCCAGCGCCTGGTGCGCCGCTTCCGCCTGGAGAAGACCGATCCGAGCGCGGCTCGCTCGCGGGTCAAGAAGCCGATCGTCTTCTATGTCGACCGCGGCGCGCCCGAACCGATGCGCGGCGCTCTGATCGAGGGCGGCCGCTGGTGGGCCAAGGCCTTCGACGACGCCGGCTTCATCGACGCCTTCCGGGTGGAGTTGCTGCCCGAGGGCGTCGATCCGATGGACGCGCGCTACAACGTGGTCAACTGGATCCACCGCCAGACGCGGGGCTGGTCGACCGGCACGACGGTGGTCGACCCCCGCACCGGCGAGATCGTTCGCGGCGTGGTGCAGTTGGGGTCGCTGCGGGTCCGCCAGGATCGCATGATCTTCGAAGGCCTGGTCGGCGCCGACAAGACGGGGAAGGGCGGGGCGGACGATCCCATCAACGTCTCGCTGTCGCGGATCCGCCAGTTGTCGGTCCACGAGATCGGCCACGCCCTGGGGCTGGCCCACAACTTCGCGGGCAGCACCTATGGCCGGGCCTCGGTGATGGACTATCCCGCGCCGCAGGTGAAGATCGAGGGGGATCGCCTGGATCTCTCCGACGCCTACGCCAAGGGCGTGGGGGCCTGGGACCGTTTCGCGATCAACTGGCTCTATTCGCAGGGCGCGCCGGGCTCCAACGAAGCCGCGCGGCTGGACCGCCTGGCCCGCGAGGCCCAGGCCAAGGGCATGCGCTTCGTCACCGACGCCGACTCGCGCGGCGGCGCCACGGGCCAGCCCTATGGGGCGCTGTGGGACAATGGGCCCGATGCGGTGGCCGAACTCGACCGCGTCCTGGCGGTGCGCAAGATCGCGCTTGGCCGCTTTGGCCTGGCGAACCTGCCCAAGGGCGCGCCGGCCGCCGACCTCAAGCGCGTGCTGGCGCCGATCTATCTGTTCCATCGCTATCAGGTCGAGGCGGCGGTCAAGCTGATCGGCGGCGTCGACTATGGCTACGCGGTTCGCGGCGACGGTCACGAGCTTGCTTCGATCACCGCGTCCGCGGCCCAGCGACGAGCCTTGGACGCCCTGCTGCGGACCACCGACCCGGCGACCCTGGATCTGCCGGACAGCCTTCTGAACCTGCTCTCGTCCGGCCAGTCGGGCGCGCGCGACAGAGCTTATGACATCGAGATCTTCCCGACCGCCGGGACCTCGGTCTTCGACCTGCCGACGGCGGCCGAGATGGCCGCGGACCAGACCGTTTCGCTGCTGCTCAATCCCGCGCGCCTGAACCGCGTCGCCGAGCAGAACCGTCGCGACCCGGCCCAACTCGGCGTCGCCGAACTGACCGGCCGCCTGCTGGCGACGGTGGCGCCCGGCGGGGCGCAGGCCGAAGGCCGGCTTGGCGATCTGCGTCGGCGGATCCGGGCCCGCGTCATCGGCGATCTGGTCGAGGTTCTCGACGACAAGACCCTGTCACCGACCGCCGCCGCCCAGATCGATGCGGCGCTGCGGAGTTTCGGCAAGTCGCTGGCCGCCTATCAGGGGGAGGGCGCGGAGGCCGACCAGGCGTCGGTTCTGGCGCGCGCCCTGCTCAGCGACGACCTGTCGGCCCGCCAGTCCCTGGCCGCGCCGCGATCGGGCGCGGTCGAGACCTTGCCGCCTGGCATGCCGATTGGCGGCGAGGACTGCTGGTTCTGCACGCCGGGCCCGAACCTGTAATGCCTACCGAAGAAGGAAGCCGTCCATGATCGCCCCCAATCTCCAGCCGCCGAAGGCCACGCGGCGCGCGCTGATCGTCAGCCTAGCCGCCGGTGTCCTGCTGCCGTTTGGCGCGACCTACGCCGCGACGCCGAGCCTGGCGATCGTCAACGCGCAGATCTTCGACGGCACCGGGGCGGCGCCTTATCGCGGGACCCTGGTGGTCCAGGACGGGCGTATCGCCGCCGTGGGTCCGGATGTCCGCGCGCCCAAGGGGGCCCAGGTCGTCGACGCCAAGGGCGAGGCCCTGGTGCCGGGCTTCTTCGACGTGCATACCCACTGGACGCCGGCGGGTTCGCCCGCGATCACGCCGAAGATCGCCGACGCCTATGTCGCCTCGGGCGTGACGACGGTGAACGACTTCCACCAGCAGCCGGAGTCGTTCGCGCCCCGCCGCCAGTGGCTGTCGACCCTGACCGCGCCGCACGTCAACTTCGTCGCCCGCATCAGCACGCCGGGCGGCCACGGCGCCGACTGGGCGGACGAGGCCACGACCCGCTGGGTCGACACGCCGGAAGGGGCCAAGGCCGCCGTCGAAGGGCTTGCGCCATACCGGCCCGACGCGATCAAGGCCTTCACCGATGGCTGGCGCTATGGCTCGGCCCCGGACAACACCAGCATGGACGGCTGGACGCTGAAAGCTCTCACCGACGCGGCTCACAAGCAGAACCTGAAGGTTCTCTCGCACACCGTGACGGTGGAGCGGGGCGCCGTGGCGTCGGACTCCGGCGTCGACATCATCGCCCACAGCCTGCAGGATCGTCCGATCGACGCCGAGACGGTCGCCAAGCTCAAGGCCAACGGCACCTTCTATGCGCCGACCCTAGCGGTCTACGAGCCGGTCAAGCCGGGCCAGAAGCCGCCGGCCGACGCCGACAGCCCGCGCGCCAAGCAGGCCGCGCGCAAGTTCGGCTACGCCCTGGCCAATGTGAAGACCCTGAAGGACGCCGGCGTGCCGATCGCCCTGGGCACCGACGCCGGCATGCCCGGCACGCTGCACGGCGTCTCGACCCTGCGCGAGATGGAGCTTTTGGTTCAGGCGGGGCTGACGCCCTCTGAAGCACTGGTCGCCGGCACCGCCACCAGCGCCCGGGCCATGAACCTGCTGGCCGATCGCGGCACCCTGGAAAAGGGCAAGCGCGCCGACTTCGTCCTGATCGCCGGCCAGCCCTGGACGAGCATCGAGGACGTTCGCAAGGTCGACCGCGTCTATATCGATGGCCGCGCCGCTTTCGGAAAGGGGGCGACGCGTGCGCCCGCCAATGATCGCCTGACCATGCCGGCCCTGAAGGCCAAGGCGCTGATCGACGACTTCCAGCGCGCCGACGGCCGCACCAGCCTCGACACCCTGCGCCTCAACGACTTCGACGGCGGCCGCGACCGCAGCATGGAAGTCTCCCAGGTGCTGGACAAGGGGGACGGGGATCTGGTTCTCAGCGTCGCCGCCAAGATGGCGATCAAGGCCGAACCCGACGCCGGCGTGCTGCTGCCTCTGAGCCGGGGCTCGGTCGAACCGGTCGACGCCACCGCCTTCAAGGGTCTCACTTTCGACATCCGCGGCGACGGCGGCGCCTATGTGGTGACGATCAACACCGTCTCCGGCCCGTGGACCGCCAAGGTCACCGCCCAGCCGACCTGGAGCAAGGTCACCGTGCCGTTCTCGGCCTTCGCCCGCGCGGGCAAGGGCGAAGGCGCCTGGACCGGCGCGGATCTGCTGGAGGTGGGCGTCGGCGGCTCGCGCCCCGCCGGCCGCAAGCTGTGGTTCGAACTGGACGACGTGACCTTCTTCTGAGGTCCTGCAGCGCGGGGGCGGTCGTCGGACTGGCGGCCGCCCCCGCGAGCTCGCATGGCGGCGAGCGTTTCGGCGCGGCCCTGTGCTAGGTTGGCTCCCGTCAAACACGATCGCCGGCGCGGCGGCGTGCAACCTGGGGGCCTTGGGTGTCGACGCCAACTGTTCTTGTCACCGGCGGCGCCGGCTTCGTGGGGTCCCACACATGCCTTGCCCTGGCGCAGGGTGGCTTCCTGCCGGTCGCGTTCGATGATCTCTCGAACGGTCACCGCGAGCATGTGCGGTGGGGGCCGCTCGAAGTCGGCGACATCCGCGACGGCACCCGTCTGGACGCGGTGTTCGCCGCGCATCGGCCCGTGGCGGTCCTGCACTTCGCCGCCCGTATCGAGGTCGGGGAGTCGGTGAAGGATCCCGGCGCCTTCTTCGACACCAATGTCGGCGGCACGATCACCCTCATCGAGGCGACGCGCCGCGCCGGCGTGGACGCCATGGTGTTCTCCTCGACCTGCGCGACGTTCGGAGATCCCGTCGTGCTGCCGATGGACGAAACCCACCCGCAGGCGCCGCTGAACCCCTATGGGCGCAGCAAGCTGATGGTGGAGCAGATGCTGGCCGACTATGGCCGATATGTCGGATTCAGAAGCGCCGTGATGCGCTATTTCAACGCCGCCGGCGCCGATCCGGAAGGCCGCATCGGCGAGTGGCACGAGCCCGAGACCCACGCCATCCCGCTGGCGATCCAGGTCGCCCTGGGGCGGCGCTCGCACTTCACGATCCTTGGCGACGACTATCCGACCCCCGACGGCACGGCGATGCGCGACTACGTCCATGTGCTGGATCTGGCGGACGCGCACGTGGCGGCCTTGCGACGACTGTTGGAAGGCGGGGGCTCGGACGCCTACAACCTGGGCTCTGGAACCGGTACGACGGTGCGTCAACTCGTCGACGGCGTCGGCCGCGTGGCGGGCCGGCCGCTACCGGTGGAGGTCGCGCCGCGGCGATCGGGCGACGCTCCAATCCTGGTCGGTGACAACGCCAAGGCCCGAAGGGACTTGAACTGGGTTCCGACGCGGGACTTCGACGCGATCCTGTCTTCGGCGTGGCGTTGGCACCGCGAGCACGATGAGCGCATGCACGGCGGCGGCGTCGCCATCTAGACTTCTTCCTCCCCGCGATAGACCTTGCCCCTGTGCTGGAAGAGGGGACGGCGCGGCGCCTGATCGGTCTTCGCGCCGGCCAGCCACCGCTTCCATGCGGGCTCGGCGGTCTTTCGCCGCTCCTCTATGACCTCCACCCGAAGCACCTCCGGGACATAGCGGCGAACCGTGCGCTCGACCCCCGCCTTGAGGGTCAGCTGCGACGACGGACAGCCGCCGCAGGCGCCCTCCATCCGTATCCACAGCACGCCCTCGGCGTGATCGAAGCGGTCGAAGACGATGTCTCCGCCGTCGCTCTGGGCGGCGGGGCGGACATAGAGGCCCAGAACTTGGCGAATCTCGCTCTCGACGGTGTCGGGCTCTGGCGTTTCGGCCTCGTCCTCGGCCACCGTCACAGTCCGTGGCGTCGCCAGATATTCGCCTAGGGCGAAGACCACCTGGGGGCGCAGGACGGCCCAAGGCGCGCCTTCGGCTCGGCGGGTCACGGTGACGAAGTCTTCGCCGATCAACAGGCCGGCGACGTCATCCAGCGCGAAAAGGGCGACCGCGAGAGGGTTTGTGGAGGCTTCGCCCGCGTCACGAGCGATGGCGCGCGGCGCGCCGGAGGTCAGCCGCACGTGCGGCATGAACTTCATGGCCTCCGGATTGGGCGTGGTCGCGTGAAGGATGAACATGCGGCGCTTCGATGTGATGGGCCAACCTAGGGCGCTCCCCGGGGGCGACGTTGTTCCCGCGCAAACGGCGGGTCGTCAAATCGGGAGCTTGTTGGGCGACAAGGACCCCGGTCCGCCGCTCGGTTAGCCATCTCCTGGGAAGGAGACCGCCATGACCTCAATGAATGCTCGCGGCGACGCCGCGCTGATCGAGGAAATCCTGAGCTACCATCGGGCCCACATCGCCGATCTGGAGGCGGCCCTGGCGCTGTCCGCGCGCGTAGAGGAACGGCAGGGCGCGGTTTCGAGCTTTCCGCCAGGGTTGACGCGCCGGCTCTCGGCGCTGCTGGCCGATACGCGCGCTCACCAGGCTCGAGAGGAGGCCTGGCTTTCGTCCTTCGTCGAAACCGGGGTGGGAGCGGCCCACGCGACCGACCTGCTGGATGTCGATCACGACCTGATGCAGGAACACCTGGAGCGTCTGGTCCGGCTGACCGGCGACTATCTGCCGCCGTCCGAGGCCGACGCCGACTGGCGCGGTCTCTATGCGCTGTGCCGAAAGTACGACGGCGAACTGCGCGAGCACATGCGGCTGGAGGACAGAGTGCTTTTTCCGCGTCTGCGAGAAGAAATACGCGGACTTGTTCCCGAGCAAAGTCACGCGCCGTCAGGAGGCTAAAACCATCCCATCAAGAACGATCTCGTTCGAGGAAGTTTCAAGGGTAGTGAGATGCTGAAGTCCATTCTCGCGGTCGGCGCGCTGGCCGGCGTCGTTGTTCTGGCGGGTCAAGCCGGCGCGACTGAACTGCAAGTGAAGATGCTGAACCAGGGTACGCAGGGCATGATGGTCTTCGAACCCGCGACCGCCAAGCTGAAGGTGGGCGACACCGTCCGCTTCGTGCCGACCGATCCGGGCCACAACGTTGAGTCCATCAAGGAAATGCTGCCGCCCGGCGCGGAGCTGGTGAAGGGCGCGCTTGGCAAGGAAGTGCTCGTGAAGCTTACCAAGCCCGGCTACTACGGCTTCAAGTGCATGCCGCACTGGGGCTTTGGCATGACCTTCGTCGCCAAGGTCGGTGACGGCAAGCCGAACGCCGACGCCGCCGCGGCCGCCGCGGCCGCCGCGCCCGGCGCGGCCAAGAAGCGCCTGACCGCCGACATGGCGGCGCTGAAATAGGCCATCGAATGACAGCGCCGTCCTCTCGGGGGCGGCGCTTTCGTTTCCCGCATCTCATGCGAACGGGAGACAGCGTGGAGCAGGGCGCCGAGGTTCGGACGTTCGACGTCGTCATTCTGGGCGGGGGCATCGCCGGGGCCGCTCTGGCGGCTCGCCTGAGCGACGGCGTACGCGTGGCGGTCGTGGAACGCGAAGCCGCGCTCGGACTGCACACCACTGGCCGCTCCGCGGCGATGTACATCCCCTCCTACGGTTCGACGACGATCCAGGGTCTGACCGTCGCCAGCCGGAGCTTCTTCGTCTCGCCGCCGTCGGGTTTCGGCCCGCCATTGCTTTCGCCGCGTCCGGTGATGCACATCGCCGACGAGGCGCGCCGCGACCGTCTGGAAATCCTCGCCGCGAAAAACGATCGCTTCGTGCGCCTGGAGGGCGAGGCGGCCCGCGCCGCCGCGCCGTCGATCCTGCGTCCGCAAGCCGTTGACGCCGCCCTGATCGAACGCAATTGCGGCGACCTCGACGTCGGCCGGCTGCATCAGGGCTTTCTTCGCCAAGCCAAGGAAGCTGGCGCGGTGATCCGAACTGGCGCCGGGCGATGCGTGATCGAACGGCGCGGCGCCGATTGGCGCCTGCGAGGCGCGGATCTCGATCTTGTCGCGCCGGTCCTGGTCAACGCCGCGGGGGCTTGGGCGGACGAGCTGGCGGCGGACGCTGGCGTGGAGGTCCAGGGACTTACGCCGATGCGCCGCACCGTGATCTTGGTCCAGGCTCCGAACATGCCCGATTTCGCGAGCTGGCCGGTGGTCAAGGACATCGACGAGCGCTTCTATTTCCGCCCCTATGGCGGCCGGCTTCTGATCACGCCGGCCGACGAGACGCCTAGTCCGCCATGCGACGCCGCGCCCGAGGAGATGGACATCGCCGAGGGCATGGCTCGGTTCGAAGCGGTCGCCGACCATCCCGTCCGCGGTCTTGCCGCGCGATGGGCGGGACTGCGGACGTTCGCTTCCGACCGAGCGCCGATTATCGGGTGGTCGCGGGACACGCCGGGCTTTTTCTGGCTGGCGGGACTGGGCGGCTTCGGAATCCAGACCGCGCCGGCCATGGGCCGGTTGGCGGCGGCCCTGGTGGCGGGCGGAGCGGTTCCCAGCGACCTGGTCGACCGGGGCGTCGACGTGAAAGCCTACGCGCCTTCCCGCGCCAGCTAAGGTCTCATCGCCTGTCGAGCGCCTGTAGCGCCTTGACCATGCGCTGAATCTTGCCGTGCGTGCGCCTGATCGCATCAAGTCGTTCGGGCGTGCGATCGCTGGCCTCCAGAACGATGAAGCCATGACGGCCGCGTCGCGCGATCAGACCCGCCGCCTCCAGCGTCACGAAGCGTCGGCGCACGGTTTCGTAGGGTTGGCTCAGGGAGTCGGCGATCTGGCGGACGGTCAGGGGGCGCCGCTCGTGGTTGGGCGGCGCATCGTTCAGCGCGGTGAAACGGTCGACGGGCAAATGGGCGCAGTTGCCGGATCCCAAGGCCGCCATCACCAGCGTCGTCAGGAGATCGCCATCGTGGGCGGCCAGGCTCGTGACCAATTGATCGAGCAGGAAATCGGCGGCGATAAGAGCGGCGATCCCGCTCGACAAACGTGCTTCGGGAGACGGCGGCGAAAGCCGTTCGGCGCTGGATACAGCAGAGCTTGTCATGCCCCTGCTGATGGACGAAGCCGCGCCGTTGGCGATGTGGCAGGATGTCGCATCTCGCCCCCGCCGCCTATTTGAACTGGAAGCGGATCTCGAAGATGGTGTCGCTCGCGACGCCGGTGGGCGGTTCGGGGAATGGGGCCGCGCGCTTGACGGTGTCGATGGCCAGCCGGTCCAGCATCGGATCGCCGCTCGTGCGGATCACCTTCACGTCCAGCGGCGTCCCGTCTCGCGTGAGGCGGAAGCCGAGCTGGGCTTGGCCGCGCAGGTGAACGCCGGCCGGCCGGCGCGCCATGATCATGCGCCAGATGTGCTCCTGATAGTGGCACAGCGCGTCGTCCCGGGTCGGGGCGCGAACGGCCAGAGCGGCGGCCGGAGGGGGCGAGGGATCCGCCGCGGGGCGCGGTTGCGGCGCACTGGCGGCGGTCGTCGGCTCGGCCTGGCTCGGAGTGGCGCTGGACGGAAGCACGGCGCTTGCGGCCTTGGCCCGATCCGGCTTCGCGGACTGAGTGGTCTCGGCGACGGGGCGGGGCTTACGCTCCGGCGAAGGCGTCGGCTTTAGAACGGGCGGGCGCACCCTCGGCATGTCGTCGAACGAGACCAGCGACACCACGATGTCCGGCGGCGTCGGGGCGACCGGACGCTGGAACGGCTCCAGTGTGACGAGGGCCAACTGGGCCGCCACGATGCCACAGGACGACACGAAGGCGAGGCCCTTGGGCAGCAGCACCTGACGGCACCACTGCTGGACGCCGCCTTGACCGGCGGCCAGGGAGAGCGGCGAGGCCATGGCTCAGAATCTCGCCGTCAGTCCAAGATCGATCGAGCGGCCGCGGCCTGGAGCTTGGCGCAGCGCGCCAGTGACCCCGTAGTCGCCCAGGGAGACGCCGCCCAGGGGCAGGTCGTAGCTGCGGTTGGCCAGGTTCTGGACCGCCAGGCTGAACGTCATCGTCTTCCACTGATAGGCCGTGCGCAGGTTCACCAGCTGATAGGCCGACGTCTTGCGTTCGTTGCGCGCGGTGTCGACGTGGCTCTTGTCGGCCACGAGCTCGACTTCCAGCGCGTTGGTCCAGGGGCCGCGCGCGTGCTCCAGCGTGACGCGCCCGTTCAGCGGCATCTGCCGATAGAGGTCGCCGCCGGTGGTGCGGTTCTCGCCGCGCAGGGCGCTGAGAGCGGCCTTCGCCCGGATCTTGCCCACCACGGGGCTGGACCACAGCGGCGCCTCGGCCGAGACGTCCACGCCGTGGAAGCGGGCGTCGACGTTGGTGAATTGCATCTGGACGAACCCGTTGGGCTGGCCCGCCCTGTTGGTCAGGTCGGCGATCTTGCGCGCGTCGATGAAGTCCTCGACCTCGGTGTAGAAGGGCTCGACCGTCAGACGCCAACCCTCCTCGCCGCCGCCGGAGAAGCGCGCCGCGGCGCTGATCGTGTCGGCCTTTTCCGGCTTCAGCGCCAGGTTGCCGACATAGCCGTTGCCGTCGCCGTACCAGCCGATCATCTGGCTGGACATCGCGCCACGCCCCCAGGCGTAGAGCTCGTAGACATTGGGCGATTGCGTCTTGCGCGCATAGCCCAGTTCCAGCGTCACGCCGGGACGAGGCGCATAGCGCAGCAGCGCCGCGGCGCCCCAGTTGCTGTCGTCGTGCTTGTGATCGGCGGCGTTGAAGGCGGTCGCCGCCATGGCGTCCTTCATGCTCATCATGCCGGTCGAGTAGGGCTGGGCCGCGCCGGTGTTCATCGACACGGCGTCATGGCGCAGGCCGACGACGCTGGAGAGCGTATCGGACCAGCGGGAGTCCAGCTCGGCGAACAGGCCGAAGCGATCGCGGTGACCGTCGTTGATGTTCAGATAGGTGTTGGGGCCCATCATCGCGCTGCCGGCGACCGGCGGCCAGGTGTCGTCGACCGCCTGGTGGTGGAACTCGTTGCCCACCCGCAGGGTCTGGCGGGCGTCCAGCGCGATCTCGGCCTTGGCGACATAACCGCTGGACTTGACGCGGGTGTTCATCGGCATGCCGCCGTCGGCGTCGCCGCCCTTGTCGTCCAGGAAGTTCATCTTGTGGCGGACGTCGCGGTGATAGGCGGTGACGTCGACCGAGCCCCAGTTGAACGCGCCCTGATAGCGGCCGTTGAGCGACCACGACCGGTTCAGCGTCATATCCATCCACTGGTTCGGAAAGCCTTCGTACGGAGAGTAGTCCAGGGTCCCCTTGACCGTGAACAGGCCCACGGCCGTGCGCCGGGCGACGGTCAGGGCCTGGCTGGTCTTGGCGTATTCGGTCGAGCGCACCCGGCCATCGCCGTCGCCGCCCTTGTAGTTGTCGGCGCGCGCCGCCGAAGCGGCGTAGGTCGCGCTCCAGCGATCGTCCGCCCAGGTCGCCTGCACGCCGCCGCCGACCGCGTCGTCGTTGCCGCGATAGAAGGCCGACGCCTCGCCGGTGACCAGGGTCTTGCCGGGCTCGGCGAACTGCGGATCGGCCGACCGGGCGGCGATGATCCCGCCGATGTTGTCGCCGCCGAAGCTGACCGGCGACACGCCCTTCATCACCAGAACCGCGTCGAGCGTCTGCGGATCGACGTAGGAGAGGGGCGGGTTCATGAAGTTGGGGCAGGCCATGTCGATCGGCGCGCCGTCCACGGTCACGGCGACATGGTCCTCGCCCAGGCCACGCAGCGCGGGCAGGCTGGCGAACCCGCCGCCGCCTTGCGCGGCGACGCCCGGCATCGCGCGCAGGATCTCGGCGACGTCGCTGGAACGGCGGGCCTCGCGGCGCAGGGTCGGGCGGTCGAGGCTCTGCCCCGAGGCGAGGGCGGCGCCCTGGTCCTGAGCCGAGGGCGCGGTCTGCACATCCACATCGCGCAGCTGGATGCTGGTCTGGGCAGCGGCCGGGAAGGCGGTCATCGCCGCGGCCAGAGCAAGCCAAGAAACCGAAGCGGTGACGGAAGCGGTGCGGATCATTGCAGTGTTCCCCTGCCGGAAAGGGCGACGCCCCGACCGACCTGTCGTTCTGTTTTCGAAGTCGAGAGCGTTATCCAGAGGGCGATGCGGGCGACGGGCGTGTCGAAGACGCGGCGTCGTGCGCTCCCTCCTTGTGGTTCACGATCGTGAGGGCACCCTAGAGCGAAGAGCGACCGCCGCCATTTCAGGTCTTTGCCTAAGTAGGGGTCCGTAGGGAGTGGCCCGGGCCTGGGCGAGAAGGGCTAGAACGCACGCCATCGACGCATCTCCAGGGCCAACCGCGGCCCCGGCAGCACGCTAGGCCAAGGTCGGCCCCGGTCGTTGAGGACGCACAACCTTGGCCACGCGCGAGGCGCGATCTGTCGCGCCGTGGGGCGGCGGCGACGTCTTGCGGATGGTGGGAGTTTGGGCGGATGGCGGGGCGACAATGCGCCGCCGTCCGCGCGGGTTCCCTACATCGGACCGACGCCGCCCGGTGTCGTCTGGAAGTCGAAGGCCGGCTCACGCGGACGACGCGGGTTCGGCGCGCCCTGGCCGCCGAAACCGTAGGTGAAGCCGACGAACACCGCCCGCAGATCCAGATCCATGGCGCGGCGATCCTTGAGGGCCGCGGTGTTGATGACCAGCTTGTCGCCGAATGTCTTCAGCGAGTCCTGGACCGTCACCACGCCCGACAGGCGATCGTTGAACTTGTGGCGATAGCCCAGGTTCAGCATGCCGGTCGGCTCCCGATAGCCCTGCGGCGTCAAGCGCTTGCCGATCGCGAAGCCGCTGACCTGGAAGAAGTCCTTGGGCGTGGCCTGGACGTTCAGCGCCGCGTAGCCCGAGACGGTGAAGGCCGAGCGCTTGTCGGGGAAACCCAGCTCCGTGGCCCCGATCTCGTTCCACGCCGCATTGCCGCTGATCGTGTACGAGACCTTGGGCGTGAGGCGGGCGTTGGCGACCAGCTCGAGCCCTCCGCTGCGGCTCTTGGCCAGATTGGCCTTGGTGGTCAGCAGCACGCCGTCGCCGATGTCGCGGACCACGTCGGTGACCCCGTCGCGGGCCTGGCGCCAGTAGAGCGTGCCCAGATAGTAGTTGAAGCCCTTGCGCATCTGGTAGGCGACCTCGAATGAGTCCGTCACCTGCGGCTTCAGGCGCGGGTCGCCCTGACGGTAGCTGTAGGGGTCCTGATAGATGCGGTAAGGGTTGAGATCCTGGGCCGTCGGGCGCTGGATGCGCCGGCTATAGCTGGCGTTGACCTGGCGGGTGTCGTCGACCTTGTACTGCACGTGCAGCGACGGATAGGCCCGCAGGTAGTCGTAGCTGTCCTTCAGGTTCGAGGTGACCTGATTGGTGTCGATCTTGACCTCTTCCAGACGCAGGCCTGGCATCACCGTCCAGTCGCCGATCGGCCGGCTGTAGGTGGCGTAGAGGGCGTGGACCGCCTGGTCGTAGCGGAACTGATTGGTCAGCGACGGGGTGACCGTCAGGCTCCCGGCGTTCGGACCCCGGGCGCCGTAGTTGTCGTAGTCGTTGTCGTCGACCTGCAGTTCGTAGCCCGCCACCAGCTTGGCGCCGCCCGGCAAGGGGCGCTTATACTCCGCCTTCAGGCGCGTCTGGACCAGCTCGTCGCCGATACGCACTCGCTCGATGAAGTTCGAGGCGGTCGGCAGCTGGTTGAACGCGTCGGCCAGGGTGGTCTGGCGGTCGCGGGTGCGCTCCACACTGGTGTGGACCGTGAACTCGTGGTCGTCGCCGGAGAGCTTGCGGCGCAGATCGCCGGATAGGCCGGTCACCGAGCGCTTCATCTCGCCGTCGCTGCGACGCTGGTAGCGAACGATGGGAGCGCCGGCCGGATCGCGACCATCATAGTCCGAGCCCGACTTCGACCTGTAGGTCATGTCGTTGTAGCGCGCCTCGGCGCTGAGGCGGGTCTGCTTGTCGAGGTCGTAGTCGACCCCGCCGCGAGCGTTATGCGACTGGCCCCGGCTGACGAAGCCGATCTTCTGGTGGCTGGTCGCGTACTTGCCGGTCGCCGTGTCCAGCCGTTCGCGATCGTCGACGATCTCGCCCTTGGCCTTGTCGCGCCGCCAGCCGCCGTCGGCCGACAGCGTCAGGCGCTTGGTATTGCGCGCCAGGCTGACGCTGGCGTTCTTACGGCCCTCCGTGCCAGCGTTGACGCGAACCGAGCCGGTGGTCCCGACCCCGCGCTGCTGCTTGGTGATCAGGTTGATGATCCCGGCTGTGCCCTCGGGGCTGAAGGCGGCCGACGGATTGGTCATCACCTCGACCCGCTCGAACTGGCTGGCGGGAATTTGTTGCAGCACCTGGCCGCGGTTCTCGCCCTTGAACATGCCCGACGGCTTGCCGTCGATCATGATGGTGACGTTGCTATCGCCGCGCAGGCTGACATTGCCCTGCACGTCCACCTGCACCGAGGGCACGTTGCGCAGCACGTCGGCGACCGAGCCCGTCGTGGCCTGCAGGTCCTTGCCCAGGCTGTAGCTGCGCCGGTCGATCGAGGTCTTGATGTCCTGCGACGATGGCGCGGTGATCGTTACGCCCTGGACTTGGTTGGGCTGGTCCTTCTTGGCTGGAGCCGGCGCGGTCTGGGCCAAGGCGGCGCCACTGATCGCGGCCAGACCCGTGGCGGCCATCAGGGCGGCGCGGCGCGTCGGGAAGGTCATGGAAGGTCTCCTCTGTTGCGAGGAACCTGCCGGATCGGCTCGAAGCGTTGCAGTGCCTGGGGTCACGCCCTCGAGGTGACGTTTGTCACCTGCGAATCAGGGCTTGGTCGCGTCAACCGGTTCAAGATATTGGCCGACCACGGCCTCGGCGCCGGTGAAGACCAGGGTGCGGGTCACGCCGAACCGGCGAATGTTCACCTGGTTCACCTCGTCGCCATAGATATCCGAGAACATCGCCGCCTTGACCCCGATGGCGGCGGTGGCGTCGCTGGGCGCGATCTTGCCGACATATTCGAAGCGGACCTCGTCGGCGCCCAGCGTCAGGTCCTTCAGGGTCAGCTCCACGATCTTGCCGTCCACCGCCACGCAGAACTGCTTGAGCATATAAGCCTTCAGCGCCTCGATCGCGTCCGGGTCGTCGAGGCTGGTTTGGGCGTCTGGAGCGATCACCGCCAGGGCGGGCTCGGCGTCGTGCGCCGGGACCCGATGGCTGACCGTGACCGTCCCGGTCTTGGCGTTGATCTCCACGACGCTCAGGGCGCCATGGCCGCGATGCGCGACCGCCGGAAGCGGGGCGAGCATGAGGCTCGCCGCCAGGATCAAGGCGGTCGCGCGGGCGATCACTTGGGGCCGTCGTCCTTCTTGGTTTCAGGCTTGGTTTCCGGAACCGCCTGGGTGGCCAGACTGTCGGGATCGACCTTCAGATTGGCGTCCTTCATGCGGCTCGAAGCCTCCGGCGGCTTGGTGATCTTCAGCGTCGTGGGCATGATCGCGCCCTCGTAGACGTTGTTGCCGCGATCGGCGTCGGCGGTCTCCCAGAGCGGGTCGATCTCGGCGCCCTTCAGCTGCTTGGTCGAGACATACTGCCAGGTGACCTGCTTGGAGCTCTTGCGCCAGATCTCGGCGGGGATGCGGACGGTCTCGGTCGTGCCGTCGGCGAAGTCCATCTTCAGGATCACCGGCATCACCAGCCCGCCGATATTGCGGAAGGTGAAGCGATAGAAGTTGCCCTTGAAGTCCTGGGCCGCGGCCTCCTCGGGCGTCAGGTCCTCGCGCGCCGACTTGGCCTTCTTGCGGGCGCTGTCGAAGACGCTGAACTCGTCGGTCTGGTCGTAGAAGTCGCGGGTCTTGGGATCCAGCTCGACCACGGTCTTGTCGGTGTTGCGCGCGGCGGTCAGAGAGCCGGGCTCCTTGGCCCGCTGGGCCTTGCGGACGCCGGCCTCGACGTCGGGATCGCCGCTGTCGAGGCGACCCTGCACGATCTTGTCCAAGGCGATGTCGACATGGTCGGTCGAATAGAACCAACCCCGCCAGAACCAGTCGAGGTCGATGCCCGAGGATTCCTCCATCGTCCGGAAGAAGTCATAGGGCGTGGGATGCTTGAAGCGCCAGCGATTGGCGTACTCCTTGAAGGCGCGGTCGAAGAGCTCGCGCCCTATCACCGTCTCGCGCAGGATGACCAGCGCCGTGGCCGGCTTGGAATAGCCGTTGGGGCCGAACTGGATCACCGAATCCGACTGGGTCATCATCGGCACCTGGTCCTGGCTGACCATGTACTCGACGATGTCCTTGGGCTCGCCGCGGCGGGAGGGGAACTTCTTGTCCCACTGCACCTCGGCCTGGAATTCGAGGAAGCTGTTCAGGCCCTCGTCCATCCAGGTCCACTGGCGCTCGTCCGAATTGACGATCATCGGGAAGTAGTTGTGGCCGACCTCGTGGATCACCACGCCGACCAGGCCGTACTTGGCGCGCTCGGTATAGGTCAGGGCGCCGGTCTTCTTGTCCTTCACCGGCCGGGGGCCGTTGAAGCTGATCATCGGATATTCCATCCCGCCCTGCGGGCCGTTCACCGACTGGGCGATCGGATAGGGGTAGGGGAAGGTGAAGCTGGAATAGACCTTCAGGGTGTGGGCGATCGACTTGGTCGAATAGGCGTCCCACAGGGGCCGGGCTTCCTTGGGGAAGAACGACATGGCCATCACCAGCGGATGCTTGGCCGACGGGTCGGCCTGCTTCACGCCCATGGCGTCCCAGATGAACTTGCGCGAGGTCGCCCAGCCGAAGTCGCGGACGTTGGCGGCCTTGAACACCCAGGTCTTCTCGCCGGTCGGCTTGCCGGTCTCGGCGGCGGCGGCCTCCTGCGGGGTCACCACATAGACCGGCTCACTGGCGGTGCGGGCCTTGGCCAGGCGATCGCGTTGGGCGGCGGTGAGGATCTGGGCGGCGTTCTGCAGCTCGCCGGTGGCCGAGACGACGTGGTCGTTCGGCACGGTCAGGGCCACGTTGTAGTCGCCGAACTCCAGGGTGAACTCGCCGCTCGAGAGGAAGCTCTTGTTGTGCCAGCCCTCGTAGTCCGAATAGACGGCCAGGCGCGGGAACCACTGGGCGACCTCGAAGATGCAGTTGCCGTCGTCGCCCTTCTGGGTGAAGCACTCGTAGCCGCTGCGCCCGCCCACCACCTTGGTCTCGATCATCGGGAACGACCATTCGATCGAGAACCTCGCCTCGCCGCCATTGGCCCTAACGGCCGCCGGCATCTCGATGCGCAGCATGGTGTCGACCACCGTGAACTTCAGCGGCCGGCCCTGGGCGTCCTTGACCGACTTGATGGTCATGCCGCCTTCCCAATCCTGGAAGCGTTGGGCGCGGCGGACCTGGCCCAGGGTGAGACCGTCGCCCGAGACGGTCTCGGTCAGGTGGCTGATGGACGAACGCTTGAAGTCGTTCTGGTCCAGCATCAGCCACAGATAAGGCAGGTCGTCGGGCGAGTTGTTGCGGTAGGTGACCGACTCCTTGCCGATGATCGACTTGGTCGGTTCGTCCAGCTTGGCCGAGATGTCGTAGTCGACCTTCTGCTGCCAGTAGCGATAGCCCGGAGCGCCGGAGGCGTTGCGATAGTCCGTCGGCGACGGCCAGTCCTCGCCTTCCAGCTGACGGAACTTGTCCTCGAACGGCGCCTTGGTCTGCTTGATGGTGTCGGCGTGCGCGCCGGAGACGAAGGCGGCGGTGAGCGCGGCCGCGATCACGCCGGAAACGGCGTAGCGAATGGAACGATTGGACAAGTTCAGCCCCTCAGCTCAGAACCCTGACAAAAACCCCACCTGGAACTTGGCCAGGGAGAAGGGAAAAATCATCCCATTTTCGTGCGATCGGTTCAGAAATTAATCTTCAGGCCGGCCCGGACGGTGCGCGGCTCCACCGGGTGGAAATGCACGTCGTCCACGCCTTCCGAGCGCTCTCCTTGCAGCCGCGAGGCGTAGAAATAGGCGATATCGTCCTTCTTGCCGTTGGTCAGGTTCAGGATCTCGATCATCAGGCTGGCGCGGCCGAGGTCCTGGGCCAGGAGCGCATTGATCAGGCTTGTGGGGCGCGAGCGCACGGAATTGTCTTCGATCAGCGGCGCGGCGCCGAGGCGACGCCAGGTCAGCGACAGGGTCGAGGCCTGGCCCAGCCTCCAGCTCGCGCCGGCGCTCAGCACCGAGCTTACGGCGTTGGGGATGCGATCGCCTCCCGGCGGATCGCCGGCGAAGCGAGCGTGGGTGGCGGCGTAGGCGGCGGTCAGGTTCAGCCGCGCGGTCGGCCGCCAGTCGGCCAACAGCTCCAGCCCCGCGCGCCTGGTGGCGCCGCTGGCTTCGGTGAAGCCGGCGTCACCGACATAGACCAACTCGGAATCGACATGCAGCGCCCAGGCGGCCGCCGTCAGGGTCAGGCTCTCGCGCTTCCAGCGCAGACCAAGCTCCGCCCCATCGGATGGGGAGAGCAGTGGCGCCCGAGCGGCGGGTTCGCCGGTCACGGGATCGACCGAGATCACCGCGCCGCGCGCATCGTTGGAGTGGAAGCCTCGTCCGGCGTCGGCGTAGAGCTCGAACGTCCTGGAGGCGCGCCAGGCAAGGGCCAGCTTGGGGCTGACCAGCAGGTCGGCGACGTCGCCGCTGTTGCGCGGGTCTCCGGCCGAAACCTTCGCGCCCATGGCGTCGGCGCGCAGTCCGAGCGTGGCGTCCAGCTTGCCAAGGCGGCGGGAGGCCTCGCCCCACAAGGCCGCCGACCATTCCGTCAGGGCGTCCTGGCGCACGGTGGCGCGGCGCAGGCGCGCGGTGGTGCGGTAGAGGCCCACCTTGCCGATGTCGTCGACCCTGGCCGAGGCGCCGGTTCGCAAGGTCCATCCGCCGGTCGGGGTCCAGCGCTTGCTTACCGAACCGCCATAGACCCAGCGCTGGTCGACCTGCTCGAACTGGTCGCCATTGACCGGATCGTCGAGGAAATAGGTGAAGTTCGACCACAGATCGAGCCGGTAGCGTTGCGCGTAGACGACGGCGTCGACCCCCCGCATCAGGTCGCGGCGCCGGGCCGACAGGATGAAGCGCGAGGTCTCCCCGCCGTCAGTCGGATCGACCGCGTCCAGCCGTCCAAGGGTTCCGGCCTCGACCGCTCGGCGCGGTATCTGGTCGGTGGCGTTCCAGCGGGCGTCGTAGGCGAGGGCGGTGATCGACCAGCCGCCGACCAGGGCGCGGCCCAAGAGGTTGATCTTCTTGAGGTCCTCGGGCGTCGTCCAGGCGCCGCGCGCGGTCGAGATGTCCGCGGCGACCAGGACGTCGCCGGTCAGGGCCTTGGAGCCGACCGCGCGATAATATTGGTTCTCGCCGATCCAGGCCTGCGCGCCGTCGCCGTGCAGATGGTCGGCGGTCTCGAACGCCACCGCGCCCGCCGTGGCGAAGTCGCCGTTCTCGGCGGCGTAGGGCCCCTTTTTGAAGCCGATGTCGTGGACGAACTCCGGCGTCAGAAGGTTCAGGTCCAGATAGCCCTGGCCATGGCCGTGCGAGGGCAGGTTCAACGGCACGCCGTCAAGCGACGCGGCCAGGTCCGTGCCGTGATCCAGGTTGAAGCCGCGCAGGAAGTACTGGTTGGCCTTGCCCGCGCCCGAGTGTTGGGTGGCCGCCAGGCCGGGCACCGCCTCGATCAGCTCGCCGGGCCGCAGGAGCGGGCGCACCGCGAAGTCGGCGTAGCTGATCTTGCCTTCGCTGGCCGAGGTCGCGCGGCCCAGGTCATTGGCGCGGCGACCCCAGACCGAGATCGCCTCGACCGCCTGGGCGCGAACGGCCGTCGGTGCGAAGACGGCGGCGAGGGCCAGAAAGAGCCGGATGGCGGGTCGCGTCATGGAGCGGCCTGTTAGGCTGGCGCGGCCGCCCGGACAAGCGTCATCGCCGCGCCGTCCGAGGGATCCGCTCAAGCTGCTTTCAGCAGGTCGTCGAAGTACTCGATGGTCTTCATCAGTCCGACCTTCAGCGGCGCGGTCGGGGTCCAGTCCAGGTGCTGCCTGGCCAGGGTGATGTCGGGCTGGCGCTGGCGCGGATCGTCGGAGGGCAGGGGGCGGTGGACCAGTTCCG
>NZ_DATFAV010000198.1:0-2547 GCF_035254145.1 Caulobacter sp.
GACGTGCTGCAGCAACTGCCCATGGAATTCGCCGTCGAGGCCCAGAAGCTCGTGGCGATCAGCCTGGAAGGGAGCGTGGGGTGACAGTCGATATTGGAGCCCTGGCTACTCGCGTGAGGGAAGAGCTGGAAGGTTACGGGATTCCAGAACATGACCCGCGAGCTCTAGGTACACCGCTCCCGCCAGAATGGTTCGTCGAAAACCTGAACAAGATGCGAGCCTCGCTAGTCGAGCCATATCCGATCTCTCTGGAATGGGCAGAGCGCGATGTCTTGGTCGTGGCGGATGACGGCGAGGGTTCGTTGGTCGCCTACGCCCCCTGCGAGGAAGGTGAGTTCGCTCTCCTTCTTCGCGAGAACAATAAACTCTACGACTGCCATGTCCGTGGTGACGTGGTGGGCTGCTTTCTATCGCGTTAGGACGTCATGCTCTCCATCAAGAACCTTCACGCCCGCGTCGAGGACAAGCCGATCCTGAAGGGCGTCACGCTGGACGTGCCGGCCGGCGAGGTCCACGCGATCATGGGTCCGAACGGGGCCGGCAAGTCGACCCTGTCCTACGTGCTGACCGGCCGCGACGGCTATGAGGTCACCGAAGGCTCGGCGACGCTCGACGGCGAGGACCTGCTGGCGCTCGAGCCCAACGAGCGGGCGGCCAAGGGCCTGTTCCTGTCGTTCCAATATCCGCTGGAAATTCCGGGCGTTCCGGCCCTGACCTTCATCCGCACCGCCCTCAACGCCCAGCGCCGCGCGCGGGGCGAGGACGAGATCGCCGCCCCCGCCTTCCTGAAGCTGGCCAAGGAGAAGGCGGCCGCGCTGAAGATCGACTTCGACATGCTCAAGCGCGGCCTGAACGTCGGCTTTTCGGGCGGTGAGAAGAAACGGATGGAAATCTTCCAGATGTCAATGCTTTCGCCGAGGTTCCTCATCCTCGACGAGACCGACTCCGGCCTCGACATCGACGCGCTGAAGATCGTCTCCGAAGGCGTCAACGCCCTGCGCTCGCCCGAGCGCGGCATGCTGGTCATCACCCACTACCAGCGCCTGCTGGACTACATCAAACCCGACAAGGTGCACGTGCTGGCCGCCGGCCGCATCGTCGCCTCGGGCGGCCCGGAACTGGCCCTGCAGCTGGAAGCCGAGGGCTACGACAAGTATGCGGGCGTCGCGGCATGAGCCTGGCCCTGGCCCTCAAGACCGGCGATCCCAGCCGCCTGCCGTCGCGTCGCGACGAGGACTGGCGCTGGACGGATCTGCGCGGCCTGATCCGCGCCATCCCGCCTGAATCCCCGGCCTTTGTCGGCGATGTCGGCGCGGGGCCCTTCGACGCCCTGGCCGATGGCTCGGTGGTGATCGTCAACGGCTGGGTGCGTGAAGGCGAGCCCGCGCCGGAGACCGGCGTGCTGGCGCTGCGTTTCGTCTCCCATGCCGACGCGACGGCCCATGACGCCGACTTCGCCGTGACCGTCGCCCCCGGCCAGACCCTGACCGTGCTGGAGAGCTACGAGGGGCAGGGCTTGGGCGGGTACCTCACCAATATCGGGCTCGACTTCTCGGTCGGCGAAGGGGCGCGTCTCGAACGCATCGTGCTGGTCGACGACCTCGCCGACGCCGTGACCGTCAGCACCGCCGAGGTCTCCCTGGCCCCCGGCGCGACGTTCAACCAGACCGTCCTGACCTCCGGCGCGCGGCGTCAGCGCCTCGAGACGCGGGTGAGCCATCCTGGCGCTCACGCCCAGGCGCGGCTCGACGGCGTCTATCTGCTCGACGGCCAGCGCCACGCCGACCTGACCACGATCGTCACCCACGCCGGCGTCGACGGCGTCACCAGCCAGCTGACCAAGGGCATGGTGACTGATCAGGCGCGCGGCGTGTTCCAGGGGCGGATCGTCGTCTCGCCCGGCGCCGACCAGACCGACGCGCGCATGGGCCACCACGCCCTGATCCTGTCGGACAAGGCCGAGGTCGACGCCAAGCCAGAGCTCTTGATCTTCGCCGACGACGTCTCCTGCGCCCATGGCAATACGATCGGCGCCCTCGACGAGAACGCCCTGTTCTACGCCGAGCAGCGCGGCATCCCGCAAGCCGAGGCCAAGGCCATGCTGACGCTCGCCTTCGTCGGCGAGGTCGTTGATCGCATCGAGCACGAAGGCGCGCGCGAGATCGCCGCCGCCTGGGTCGCCCGCAAGCTGGGGAGCGCCGAATAGTGGCCTTCGACGCGCCCTTCGACGTCGCCGCGATCCGCGCGCAGTTCCCGATCCTGCAGCGCACCGTGCACGGCAAGCCGCTCGTCTATCTGGACAGCGCCGCCAGCGCCCAGAAGCCGGACGTGGTGCTGGACGCCATGACGGATCTGGCGCGCACCTCCTACGCCAACGTCCATCGCGGCCTGCACACCCTGGCGAACGAAACGACGGAAGCCTATGAAAAGGCGCGGGAAACCGTCGCCAAGTTCATCAACGCCGATCGCGACGAAGTCGTCTGGACCAAGAGCGCCACCGAAGCGGTGAACCTGGTCGCGTCGTCGTTCGGCCTTTCCTTGAACGCC
>NZ_DATFAV010000199.1:0-4770 GCF_035254145.1 Caulobacter sp.
GTCGTGAAAACTGAGCCGCTTAAATCTCTACCACGACAATGGGGCAAACGAGAAAAGCCCGGCCGGGGATGGAGAAAAACTGGTCGACGCCGATAGGCCAAACCTCGAAGGCCTGCTGGCGGGCGTCGGCGAAGGAAGCGGATGGCTGGTCGAAGCCATCGCCGCAGAGCCTATACGGATCAAGGATTTGAATTGGTAGGCCGGGTGGGGTTCGAACCCACGACCATTCGATTAAAAGTCGAATGCTCTACCACTGAGCTACCGGCCCGCTCACGATCCGGCGGGGACCGGTGGAAGCGGCGCGGACCATAGTCGGGGGTCGTTGGGCTCGCAAGCATGGTTTCGCCGTTTTTCCGGCCGACAGTGGTAAAGCTGTGAGCGGGTTGGGGTGAGTCATGCGTAGAACCTTGCTTTTGGCGGTCGTGATGACCGTGGCGGCGGCGAACGTGGCCATGGCGCGCCAACAGAACCCTCCCCCCGTTTCCGAGCCGGATGAGCGGATCAAGTCGACCTCCGAGGCCAACAAGGAGGGAATCACGGGCGCCATGACCGCGCCGCTGCGCGACGTGAACGTCATCCGCACCAAGATCCCCCGCATCCTGCTCGAGGCGATGGACGATCCCTACAAGCGGCCGAACAAGGCCGATTGCGCGAACCTGATCGCCCTCATCCAGCCGTTGGACGCCGCCCTGGGCGAGGACATCGACAGCAATCCGCCGACCGAGGACGAAGACCTGATGGATCGCGGTCGCAAGGCCGCAGGAGAAGCGGCGCTGGGCGCGGTGGCCAGCGCGGCGCAGGACATGATCCCGATGCGCGGCTGGGTACGGAAGTTGACCGGCGCGGAGCGGCACGACCGCCTGGTGCAGAGCGCCATCGCCTCGGGCGCCGTCCGGCGCGCCTATCTGAAAGGCCTGGGCGAGTCGCGCGGCTGCAATCCGCCGGCCACGCCGCAGCACAAGCCTCCGACGCCGACGCCGGTCGTCGACCCGGGCATGCCGCCGCCGCCCGACCCCTACGGGCCGCGCAAGCCGCGCTTTCCGATCCGCAAGGAGGAAGCGCCAACCGTGCCGAAGGGCCCCGCCTACTGAGGCAAGTGCCGCGCGGCGAAATCGCGGCGGAACTGCTCGAAGCGCTCCTCGGCGATCGCCGCGCGCATGGCCGCCGTCAGGGCCTGGAAGAAGGCGATGTTATGCCAGGATAGCAGCACTTGGCCCAGGATCTCCTCGGCCTTGAACAAATGGCGAAGATAGGCCTTCGAATAGTCGCGGCTGGCGGGGCAGTCGCTGGTCGGATCCAGCGGCGTCTCGTCCTCGGCGTACTTGGCGTTCTTCAGGTTGATAGGCCCGTCCCAGGTCCAGGCCTGACCGTGGCGGCCCGAGCGCGTGGGCAGCACGCAGTCGAACATGTCGACGCCCCGCGCCACGGCCTCCACCAGATCGATCGGCTTGCCCACGCCCATCAGGTAGCGTGGGCGATCTTCCGGCAGCAGGCCCGGCGCGTAGTCCAGAACCTCGCACATCGCCTCATGCCCCTCGCCGACGGCCAGGCCGCCGATGGCGTAGCCGTCGAAGCCGATCTCGCGCAGGCGTTCGGAGGACTCGCGACGCAGGTTCTCGAAGGTCGACCCCTGCTGGATGCCGAACAGCACCTGGCTGTCGCGGGTCCCGAAGGCGTCCTTGGATCGCTTGGCCCAGCGCGCGGAAAGCTCCATGCCCTTGCGCGCCCTCGCTTCCTCGGCCGGCCAGGCCACGCACTCGTCCAGTTGCATGACGATGTCGCTGCCCAAGAGGTCGGCCTGGATCTCGATCGACCGTTCGGGCGTCAGCACGTGCTTGGAGCCGTCGACGTGGCTGGAGAAGGTCACCGCCTCCTCGGTCAGTTTGCTGATGCCTGACAGGCTCATGACCTGGAAGCCGCCGCTGTCGGTCAGGATCGGTTTATCCCAGCGCATGAACTTGTGAAGGCCGCCCAGGCGCGCCACCCGCTCGGCCGAGGGACGCAGCATCAGGTGATAGGTGTTGCCAAGGATGATGTCCGCGCCGGTGTCCTTGACCTGATCGACGGTCAGCGCCTTCACGGTCGCCGCCGTGCCCACCGGCATGAAGGCCGGCGTGCGGATGTCGCCGCGCGGGGTCTTCAGCACCCCGGTGCGCGCCTTGCCGTCGATGGCTTTGATCTCGAAGGGGAACGCGGCCATCAGCGGCTCTCGGTCTCGGCGCGGAACAGCAGGCTGCCGTCGCCATAGGAATAGAAGCGATAGCCCGTCGCGATGGCGTGCTCATAGGCCGCGCGCATCGTCGCCTGGCCGGCGAAGGCGCTGACCAGCATGAACAGTGTCGACTTGGGCAGGTGGAAGTTGGTCATCAGCACGTCGGCGGCGCGGAAGCGGTAGCCGGGCGTGATGAAGATCGCGGTTTCGTCGGCGAAGGGGCGCACCACGCCATCTTCGCCCGTGGCGCTCTCCAGCAGGCGCAGGCTGGTGGTGCCGACGCAGATGATCCGACCGCCAGCGGCGCGTACGTCGTTTAGAGCGTCGGCCACATCGCGCGTCACCTCGCCGTACTCGGCGTGCATCCTGTGCTCGGAGACCTCGTCGGTCTTCACGGGCAGGAAGGTGCCCGCCCCGACGTGCAAGGTCACGAAGTGGGTCGAGACCCCTTCGGCCTTCAACCGCTCCAGTAATTCCGGCGTGAAGTGCAGGCCCGCGGTCGGCGCCGCGACCGAGCCCTCTTCGCGGGCGTAGACGGTCTGGTAGTCGGCGCGGTCGCGCTCGTCCTCGCCGCGCTTGGCGGCGATATAGGGCGGAAGCGGCATGTCGCCGTGACGGGCGATGCCGATGTCCAGGTCCGGCCCGGAAAGGTCGAAGGCCAGCACAACTTCGCCCCCCTCGTGCTTCTCGGCGACGACGGCGTCCAGCCGGTCCAGTTCGCAGGCGCGATCGTCGCGCGCCCCGAACGCGACGCGGTCGCCGACCTTCAGACGCTTGCCCGGGCGCATGAAGGCGCTCCAGCGGCTGGGCGAGAGACGGCGGTGCAGCGTGGCCTCGACGGCGACGGGCGTGCCGTCCGCGCCTCCGGTCGTGCGGCCTTCGCGCAGGCCAGACAAGCGGGCGGGAATGACGCGGGTGTCGTTGAACACCATAGCGTCGCCAGGCCGTAGGAAATCGGGCAGGTGCCGAACGACGTGGTCGGCGAGCGACTGGCCCGGACGCACGACCAGCAGGCGCGCTGCGTCGCGCGGTTCGGCCGGCCGCAGGGCGATCCGGTCCTCGGGCAGATCGAAGTCGAAATCGGAGAGGCGCATGGGCGCGCTTCAAGCGCACGATGGGCCGCGAAGGTCAAGAGACAGGCGGTTCTCGCTCGCCTCGGCGGCATGCGTTGACGAACGTGGACGGGCGGAACTGGCGCGCGCCAATCGTCATCGCGTCATGCTAAGGGCGACTCATGCGTCTCGTCGTCCAGTTGCTGAGCCTCTTCGTCCGCGGCACCGCCCTGATGCTGGGCCTGGTCGGCGCCGGTCTGGCGTTAGCTAGCCTGGGCGGGGCGTTCAGCGACCGTTTCGACGCTCTCACCCACGCCGCGCCGCTATGGCTTGCCATGGGCGTGGGCGCGGTCGTTCTAGGAGGCTTGTTCGCCCGCCAAGCCGAGCGCTGGGTGATGATCGTGCTGGGCCTCGTCGCGATCTGTGCCTGCGCAGTCCTGATGGGGCCGGAAATGTCAGCCGCCTGGCGCTTCAAGCCCGCCGCCATCGCCCCAGGCGACCTGAAGGTCATCCAGTTTAACGCCTGGTACGAAAACCCCTCGCCCGAGAAAAGCGTGGCCTGGATTCTGGCCCAGAACGCGGACGTGGTGATCGTGGAAGAAGGCGGCGGGGGCAACAGAGCCGTGCTCAAAGCGCTCGTTAAGACGTATAACTACGCCTCCTGCTCCAGGGCGGGACTTTGCGAACCTTGGATATTCTCTCGTCGGCGGATAGTCGCTGACGGAACGATCCCGATTGGAACAAAGCGCTTGGCCGCCGGCTGGGCGACCCTCGAAGATCCGGGCGGCCCCTTCACCGTCGTTGGCGTGCATCTCTATTGGCCAGCGCCCGCCGGCCGTCAGCAAGCGCAATCGCGAAAGCTGGTCGATGGCCTGAAGTCCCTCGATCGCCGCAGCCTCATCCTGGCTGGCGACTTCAACTCCACGCCCTGGTCGTTCACGCTCAAACGCCAGGATAAGGCCCTGGGTCTTCGGCGCTGGACGCGCGCCCTGCCCTCGTGGCCGTCGGGTCAGTTTTCGCGCATCGCCGCCGCCCCCGCGCCCTTCCTGCCGATCGATCACGTCTATGCCGGCGACGAATGGCGGGCGATCAAGGTCGAGCGTGGTCCGGCCATCGGTTCGGACCACCGGCCGGTCGTCGTCACCCTGCGGCGCACGCCCAAATAGAAACGGCTCCGGACACGAGGTCCGGAGCCGTGAAAATCGACGGATCGGCCGATTAGGCGTCGGCCGCGATCTTGGCGCTGACGATCTTGCCCGGCTCTTTGGGCGGCTCGCCCTTGGGCAGGGCGTCGACGTGGTCCATGCCTTCGGTCACCTGGCCCCACACGGTGTACTGACCGTCGAGGAAAGTCGCGTCGTCGAACACGATGAAGAACTGGCTATTGGCCGAGTTCGGATCGGGCGTGCGGGCCATCGAGCAGACGCCGCGCACGTGCGGCTCCTTGCTGAACTCGGCCTTGATGTCCGGCTTGTCCGAACCGCCACGACCGGTGCCCGACGGATC
>NZ_DATFAV010000200.1:0-5455 GCF_035254145.1 Caulobacter sp.
AGCCACCAGGCCCACCGACCACGTTTTGAGCGGGTGCAAAAAGGAACGGCGCAGGAGGTACGGGGCTCGGCCATCAGCGAAGCTCCGACAGGACGAATGCCCTGATGCGCACCGCGTCCGTGACCGGGATGCGATAGCCAGCGCCCCGCACCGTCTCGACGCCGTAGCCCAGGCCGAGGTCATGAAGGGCGTGGCGCAGCCAGCTGATGTAGGACTTCGCGCTGACCTGGTGGACGCTTACGAAGCCGGTCTTTGCGCAGAGGGCGGCGAGACGATCGAGCGTCAAAGTTTGGCCCGGATGCTGAATGAACACCCGCAGGAGCCGACCCACACCACGCTTGCTATGAACTTGAAGCACACGGCAGGCCAGCTCCTCAAAGCCGAGCCATTCCAGCGGCGTCAACGAGCTGTCCCCCATCAGCGCTCCTCCTGCAGCGCTTGCCACCGGGCCTTCCGCCGACGCGGGCGGCGGACGCGCATCGAGGGCGTCAGGACGGTGACGATGACGAACGGGTTGTCGTGGGCGAAGACGATCTGGTGATCGTGAGCGCGGACGGACGGGGCTTTGAGCGCCATGGCCAGCAGCACGTTGTCGGTCAGCATGGCCGCGCGGATTTCCTCGACCGGGATCCGCAGCACGCGCTCGATGTGGCGCAGCAGGGCGTGGTCGGTGACGATGGCCCGGCGACGGACCTTGCGAAGGTCAACCGGACGCCCTTGGAAGTCGGTTTGAACAGTCACGACTTTGCCTCCAGCGCTAGGGGCGAGGAGCCACGCCGCTTGGCGGGACTGAGTGGAAAGACGCGGTTGACGGTGACCCGGGTGGGCGCGCCGCCCGGCCCAACTGGCTTGACGACGACGATCCCGGCCCGCTCCAGGCGGCAAGCCGCCTCGATGCGGACCGGGTCGCTTTCAGTGACGCCGCAACCGATCCCCAGGTCGATGTCGAGCAACAGCTCGTCCTCGACCTCTGCCCAGAACTTCGCCTGGGCGATGGGCGACATCGCCAGGATCACGGTGAGGCGCGGGCGCATCAGGCCGTCCCGTTCGCCGGCATGGCTTGGAGCAGCGCGTTCTCGGCTTGCTCCAGCTCGGTGCGGAGTTGGCGCGACGCCTCGATCGACAGCGCCGCCCCTACCGCCGGTACACAGATGATCACATAGCCCTCGGGCCGGCCGGTGCGGCCCACGCCATAGCAAGGCTCGACGGTGACGACGTCCTTCATGCGGCCCTCCATTTGCGGGCGCTCGCTTCAGCCATCGCCTGAGCCGCATCCTCTAGGACCGGCCATTCCGCATCGGTGATCGGCGGGAGGTCGTGATCTTGGGAAAGATACCGACCGACGATCTCGGCGGTCAGCTGGCGCTCAAAGTAGGAGAGAGCGTCGCTGAAGAAGGGCAGCAGCCGCGTGGCCAGCCGCAGCGTGAATTCACGCTCTGGGGTGAGGCGGATGTACATCACGCCCTCGCCGCATCGAGGCTGACAGGGGTCCACTGATCGTCGATAGACGGCCGGTGATAGATGCGGACGTACCGCTTCGTGCCCTTGACCTGGATAGCGTCGCGGATCGCGTCCATCGCCCGGCGCCAGCGCTCGTCTGGCATTTCCCAGCGCAGCAGCTGCAGCAGCGCGGCCCGGTTGGTCAGCCCGCCGTTCTCGATGTTAAAGGCTCGGGTGACCAAGCCCTTCAGGAGAGCGTCGGCGTTAACGGCAAGGTCCGCGACGACCTGGTCGACCAAGGCCTTCGCCTGGGTCAACTCGGGGCCGAAGTCGATGATCTTGGCTCGCGTCACCTCGACCTTCATGAGCTGGTCGAAAGTGGTGAAGGTCAGGTTCCCGGCTTTGCCGCCCCGCTTGACACCGTACTGTTGGTCCAGCAGGTCGACCAAGTCGTCAGCATCGTCGAACGTGTGCTGAACGAAGCGGGCGATGGTCTCGGAAAGCGGTAGGGCGAAGCCCAGGATCTTACGGACCAACTCGTCCTGCAGCCTGTCCTGGGCGCGCATGTTGGCGACGGGCATCAAGCTGCCGTCTCCGGCCCGCATATAGTCGACGCCGCCGACGTCGATGACCCCGTCGGAAACCTTACGGAACAGCGGATGCGCGGCTGAGTTAGCTCCGACTTCCTCGGAGGCGGCGATAGCTTGGGGTTCGGTGAAGGCGTTCATTGGAAACCGTCCTGTGCGGAAAGCCGGCGTGGTTCCGGCGGGACTTGAGGGGAAAAGGAGGCGGCGACGGCGGCCCATCTCTGACGCTCGCGGCACTCGGCCGGATCGAAGCGGTGGAGCACCGTGCGGCGCGGTGCGAGCCACGCCAGAAGGTGACGGAGACCCGCGATCACGGCAGCGTCTCCCGGATGAAGCGCCCCAGCGGCGAGTTCTTCGCCGGCGGGCGATCAGTCGGAGTGCTGGCGGCCTTGGGCTCCCTGGCAAGCAGACACAGGGCCTGCTCGGGCGTGCGGCCAATCAGGTACCAGAGCGCCAGGTCGACCTCGCCACGGCTGCGGCCGACCGCCTCTGCGATGTCGCCCAGGCTCACGCTGGCGGCCGATAGGGCGTAGACGGCCGCGAGGCCGGCGATGGTCCAGTCGCGGTTCATGCGCTCCCCCTGGTCGGGAAGCCCGCCGCAAGGCTGGCCTGGGCCGCACGGGCGGCCTTGGCGCCCTTGATCCCGAGTTGCTGGCAGACCGTTTCAATCGGCCCAAGCGCCTGCGCGTTGGCGAAGTAGCCAACAGCCGTCGCGAAGGCGACGAATAGGGCGTGGTCAGTCATGCCCGAGCGGTGCGCCTGCTGAAGGACCGTCTGCAGCGCGTGGGAAACGCCACCGATCTGATAGGTCTCTGCGGTGTCGCCCTCCATGTGCATCTGGACCGAGATCGTCCGACCGGCGGCGATGATCTCGTCACCCAGCTGGTTGATCCGCTCGCAGATCGGGGCGTCGGCGACGACGGGGGTTACGACGACGTCAGCCACGGGCGCCTCCCGCGATCAAATAGAGGAGCGCCCGGCTCGGGTCGGGGCTCTCGTCGACCAGCTCATCCAGCTCGTCGAACGCGGCCTGGATGCGGGCGACCAGGCGGTCGAAATCTGCCTGGGTCAGGGTGTTGTAGCGGATCCGGACCTTGAGGTCGGAGACCGCCTTACGGCCGTCGCGGACAACGCCGAGGTCCATGGTCGAGGTGTGCTTCAGCAGCATGGTGCGGTTCCCTTCACGCGGCCTGATGGATGCCGGAGAGCGCGTGGAACGCGCCCTGCAGGTGCTCTAGGGCGAGCGGCTGGTTGGTGCCGATCGCCACCAGCAGGGCGCCCTCGAACGTCATCTCGACGTTGCGAAGTCCGCCTGGCCGGGCGGCTACGTTCTTCAGGTAGTCCAGCTCGGCCTTGCCAATGATCTCCCGGTTGGCGTCGGCGATGGCCTGGCTGATCGCGATCACGTCGCGGGGGTCCGGCTCCTGCAGCCAGGTGCGGGCGGCGAACCGGCTGGACACCTGGGCGAACTCGGCCTTGGTCCCCGTCGAGCCGACGCGGGCGTAGACGCCATCGTTGCCGACGATGGCGATGCCGACGCCGCGACCGGCCTGGCGCGTGCTGTCGTTGATCGCCCGCAGGGCCTCGATCGAGGCGTCGTTCAGGTGCTGGGCTTCGTCGATGATGATCAGGCCCGGCGCCTCGATCGCCTTCTTGACGATTTTGCGGTGCAGATCGCGGGGCACGCCGCGAGGGTTGGCCTCGCCCATGGCCTCCAGGATCTCGATCAGCATGGCCGGCACGCTGTTGATGGTCTTGTCCATCGTGGCCAGCCAGCGGCGGTTGTCGTCGGCCGCGTACTGGCGGCAGGTCACCGACTTGCCCAGGCCCGGCTGGCCGCCGACCAGGATCATGCGACCCATGTTCAGGGCGTAGTCGAACCGCTGCATCATCCGCTTGGCGTCCTGGGTCAGGACGAACGAGGCCTGGACCGGCAGGCGTTGCTTGTGCGCGGCGGCGCGCTTGCGGTTCTCCAGCCACTTGTTGAGCTTGGTGGCCGGCGCGTTCCGGTCACCGGTGTACTCGTTGCGCAGATAGGTGCTCAGCGTTGTCGCCGAGACCTCGGTGAGCCGTGAGATGTCGGCCTGGGTCAGGCCGTCCGAGGCGATGGCCGCCTTTACGCCGGCCACGATCTGCGCGTGGTCCTGGTCGTCGAACTCGGTCTTGCCGGGGTTGAGGATCATGTTAGGTCTCCCGTGTTGTTGGACTGCTGGCTCGTCGGGGTTGCCGCCCCGGCGGGCCGTTTCATTTCCGACCGAAAAGGCTGGCGACGCCGGCCTCCCAGTCGTCGGTGAAGGTGTTGGAGCCGGCGGCCTTGGCGGTCTTGGCGACGCCGAAGGCGGGGACCACGACGTTGGTCGTGTCGGCCGGAATGGCTGGGGTCTCAGGGCGCGGCGCCACCGCCGCCAGCTGCGCGGCCAGCTCTTCCACGCCCATGCGCTTGAGCGCCTGGCCCTGGGCCTTGGTGGCCTTGACGTAGTCGGCGCGGGCCTTGGTGATCTTCCGGGCCTGGGCGACGCTCTCGAAGCCGCCGTCCAGGTGGCGCCGGACTTCCAGCAGGAAGCGGTTGTCCAGGCTGTAGAGGTAGACGGGCTTGGAGAGGTCGGCCGGGTCGAACCGCACCCGGACCTTCTGGCGCTTGAGGGCGGCCAGCTCGGGCGACCAGTAGAGGTTGCCCAGCAAGCGCACGGCGCCCGATACGCGGTCCATCGGCCGGGGCTCGGAGGCCAGCATGCACAGGCGCAGTTGCTCGGCCGAAAGGCGCCGCGGTTGATGGGCGGCCACGCCCTCCAGGTAGACCTGGCGGAACGAGCGGCCGTTCATGCCGACGCCCTGGCGGCCCTTCTGGTCGCGGTAGTATTCCAGCTCCTGCCGGATGACGGCCTCGAACTCGGCGATCGGGATGGCCCGCGACCGGTGGTTCTCCGGCTTCACCATCGCGTTGTGGCCGGTGTAGGCGCCGGCGAAGACCGACGACTTGGCGATGTCGTGCGCCCAGTTGCGGAACATCCGCTCGACCGGCTTGGCCTGGCCCCAGTAGGGCGTGGCGAAGATCGCCTCGACGCCCAGCGTTTTCAGCAGGCCGTCGTACTCTTCCTCGACCGCCTTGCCGCGCATGCGCGGGATGCCGCCCGAGATTTCCTTGGCCTGGTTTTCGGTGCCATTGTCCATCAGCAGGCGCTCGACCAGGCCGAAGTCACGGAAGGTGTCGCCCAGGGCCAGGCGAACGATGTGGTGGTTCAGGGTCCGGTCGAAGCGGACGGCCAGCGGGAAGCCCGAGGCGATGTCCTGGACCGCCAGGCAGTAGGGCCGGCCGCGCGTGCCGTCCTCCCACTCGACCTGCACGTCCCACAGGTGGCCGTCGAGATTGGCCAGGCGGTGCGGGTAGAGCCCATCGTGCGAGCGATCGACGGCGGCGAAGGTGTGAC
>NZ_DATFAV010000201.1:0-6851 GCF_035254145.1 Caulobacter sp.
CTGGTGGTCGCGGCCGGCTGGGTCGGGGGCGTCGGCCCGCTGTTCCTGCCCTTCGCCGGCGCCTTCGCCGCACACCTGTCGCGCCAGGCCGCCGCCGTGCGGCTGGACGACGGCCCGGGCGCGTTGAAGCTCTTCAAGTCCAACGCCTTGGCCGGCCTGATCGTCTTCGCGGGCCTGGTCGCGAGCCTGTGGACGCCGGGCGTACGGTTCTAGAGTGGTCCGACATTCGTTCGCCCCACCCCCTTGACCGCTTACGACCCATGTCGGAGGCGTGAATGGTCTGCTTTCAGGCCGTAAATCCATCGACCGCCGACCGCTGATCCAGGCATTCGGTGAAGCTACCCGCCGCTCGTCGGTCCGCCTTGCCGACGTACGAAGTCGATGAACGCCTTGAACGCGGCGGTCGGATTGCGCCGGCTCGGATAGTAGAGGCTCAAGGGCGGCAGCGCGGGTGTCCAGTCGTCCAGCACGGAGACGAGTCGACCGGCCTCAATGTCGTCTCGCACATCGGACTCCATCGCCAAGATGAGGCCGACGGACGCCAGAGCCGCGGTGCGAGCCAGGCTCGCTTCGTCGAGGGTCAGGCTTCCGTCAACGTCGACATGGACCGCGTGTCCATCTTTCTCGAACGACCAGCGGTGGATGGCGCCGTTTGGAAGGCGGACGCGCAGGCAGGCGTGGGCGGCGAGGTCCTGCGGGATCTTGGGCGTCCCGCGCGCGTCCAGATAGCTCGGCGCGCCAACCACCACATTGCGCCTAGCGCCGCCGAGCGGCACGGCGATCATGTCCACCGGCACCCGGTCGGCGCTGCGCACGCCAAGATCGAAACCGCCGGCGACGATGTCGACCAGACGACCTTCCGTCACGATGTCGATGTGGACCTGGGGGTGCAGCCGCTGAAACGGCAGGACGAGCGAGGCGAAGATCTCGCGCGCCGCCGTCGGAAAGGCGTTTATGCGCAAGGTGCCCGACGGCGTAGCCTGCTGGGAGCGCGCGGCCTCCATCGCCTCATGAATCTCTCGAACAGCGGGCGCGACCTGGTCGACGAAGCGTTGGCCGGCCTCGGTGAGAGAGACGCTCCGGGTGGTGCGGTTGAAAAGCCGCACGCCGAGCGCCCGCTCCAGCTTTCCGACCGCGTTGCTGAGCGCCGTGGTGGAAACCCCGAGCTCAATTGCCGCCGCGCGGAATTTTCCCCGCCGCGCGACCATGAGGACAGCATCCAGTTCGGTCAGATTATGCTGCGCCATTGTCCCGATTTTCGTGATAGCTCGTTCCGTTTTGTCCCGATTATGCCGGGGCATGTCCACGCCTAATTTTGCTGGAGCACAGCAAGCAGGACATGACCCATGCCACTCGAACTCCCTTCTCCGATCGCGGCCTATGTGGCCGCCAACGCCCGGCTCGATGTCGACGCCATGCTCCAGCCGTTCGCGGCGGACGCCGTCCTCCGCGACAACGGCAAGGTCTTCAGCGGCCACGCTGAAATCCGTCGCCTTCTCGAAGAAGCCGTCGTTCCCGTGAAAGCGATCTTCACGCCGGATGGTCTGCGCCAGGAGGACGGCCGGATCGTCGTCGAAGGTCCCGCCCATGGCGAGTTTCCCGGAAGCCCGATCCGCTTCACCTACCGCTTCACGCTCGAAGATGACGCCATCAAGGCCGTGGAGATCACGGGATGACGAGCAAGGTTGATCCGACCGAGTTCGCCGGCAAGCGCGTGCTCGTCAGCGGCGGCACCAAGGGTCTGGGCCGCGCCACCGTCGAACGGTTCGTGGCCGGCGGCGCCCGCGTCATCACCGCCGCCCGCGCGGCGGTGCAGCCCATCGAGGGCGTCGAATTCGTGGAGGCGGACCTGACCACGGCGGAAGGCGGAGAGGCGCTGGCCAAGGCGGCGCTCGCGCGCTTCGGCGGGATCGACATCCTGGCTCACAACCTCGGAGGGTCGGCCATGCCGCCCGGCGGCTTCGCGGCGCTGACAGACGACCTCTGGCTCTCGGAGCTGAACTTGAACCTTCTGGCGACGGTTCGTCTTGATCGCCTCCTGATCCCCCAGATGATCGAGCGGGGCGATGGCGCGGTCGTCCACGTCACCTCGACCCAGTCGGTGCTGCCCCTGCCCGAGTCGACCACCGCCTATGCGGCCGCCAAGGCGGCGCTGCGCACCTACAGCAAGTCCATTTCGAAGGAACTGGGTCCAAAGGGTGTCCGGATCAACATCGTCTGTCCCGGCTGGATCATGACCGAGGGCGCCGTCGATCTGGTGAACAATATGCAGGCCGCCAACGGCGGCACGTTCGAGGAGGCGCGGCAAGCCGTCATGGCCTGGATCGGCGGGATCCCGATCGGACGGGCCGCCGAGCCATCCGAAGTCGCCGACCTTATCGCCTTCCTGGCCTCGGATCGCGCCGCCGCGATCCACGGGGCCGAGTTCGTCATCGACGGTGGGACGGTCCCGACCGTCTGATCGTTGGCCGTAGTCCACGCGCTTTCCTGAGTGGTTGGGCGTGGACAAGCGCCTGATGTCGACGCGCCGCGGTTGACGCCTGCTTTCGGCCAGAATGCGACTGTCCGCTCCACCCTTCGCAGGCATTGCGTAGGGCTGCTTAGATCGTCACGGCGAGCATTGTCGATGTCGGACCACCCCGCCCTTGTGGCCGGAATGACGGGCGTGTTTGTTGAGCTTGAGCCCGATCGAAGCCCGCGGCTTTAGGCCGCGATCAGCGGATGGCCGCCTTCCCGCGGCAAGGCCTCGTATTCCTTGAGGAGCTGCTCGAGCGTCTCGCGCAGTTCGGGATCGCATTCGCGCTTCAGCTTCGCCCGGAACAGCTCGATATTCTTCCTACGGATGAACTCGTCCATTGGCCGTCCTCCCTGAGCCTTACCCAGGGGGAGATTGTCCTGAAAACGCCGAGCGCGCCCTGCGGCCCGAGGACGCAGGATACCCGCCAGTCGTCACCGGCCTTGAACATTCGCTGACAATGGCCCGGAAACAATGGCCCGGAAAACCCCCGCCCGCCTTGACCGAGCGCAAGTTCGCGCACGGCGAAACCGAGGCCACGCGCCAGGCCTTTTTTGAGCCGCGCGTCTTTTTGACTCTTTTGTCGAAAAATCCAACCAGGGCCCAGATACACCAAACCCGCCGCGGGGGATAATCGCGACGGGCTGGCTATTTTCTCGATCATTCGATCTAGGCGGGCGTTTCCTCCCCGAAACGCCGAAGAACGGGAGCTCTCTGTTGGGCTCGTTTCGTCCTTGCAGTGTCTAGAGACGTCAAATTCGTGACGGAGTCAACGCGTCAAATCCGTTTTCTGCAAAGGTTTGGACGAATTTTTGACGCCCGCGGCGTAGTTTGGACCGGAAAGTCGATTTTACCCCCGATTTCCGGCGTCATTTTTGACAAGTGAGTCAAAACTTACTTTTCCAGGCGGCTTACCTTCCCAGGGCGGCGGCGAAACGGTCCAGCACGGCCGAACGCGACTCGAACACGTAGTCCGGGCGCGAGACCGTGACCGGCTGCACCCCGGCCTCGGCCAGGGCGGCGGCGGCGTCGAACAGGTCGGCGGTCGCCAGCAGCGCGCCATTGGCCCGGCGCGACCCGCCCCGGGCGACGAAGCCGGCCACCGCGTCCTGGGCCGCGCGGTCCTGCTCGGCCGGCCAGACCAGGGTCGCCAGCTTGCCCGCCCGGCCCTTGGCCTCGACCACCGACAGCAGCCGGCGCAGGCTGTCCAGCTGCTCGCCGTTCCAGCCGACCAGCAGCGAGGCGGTCAGCTGGGCCTGGCTCTTCAGGATCACGCCGTCGGACAGGATCTTCAGGCCGTTGGCGGCCAGGGTCGCCCCGGTGGTGGTGATGTCCACCACCAGCTCGGCCGCGCCGGCGGCGGGCGCGCCCTCGGTCGCGCCGCTGCTCTCGACGATGCGGTAGTCGGCGACGCCGTGACGGGCGAAGAAGGCGCGGGTCTGGGTCACGTACTTGGTGGCCACCCGCAGGCGGCGGCCCGTCTTGGCCAGGTGCGCGTGGCCGACCGCGTCGATGTCGGCCATGGTGTCGACGTCCAGCCAGCTCTTGGGCGCGGTCACCACCAGGTCGGCGCGACCGAAGCCCAGGGCCCGCAGCAGCACGACCCGGCTGTCCATGTCGTCGCCGCGCTCGCGCAGCAGGTCCTCGCCGGTGACGCCCAGGTGCAGGTCGCCGCTATCGAGGCCCGCGGCGATATCGCCGGCCGACAGCAGGCGCACCGACACGCCCGGCAGGCCCGACAGCTCGGCCGAATAGCCGCGCGCGCCGCCGGTCATTTCCAGCTTGAAGCCACAGTCGGCCAGCCAGGCCTCGACCTGGTCCTTCAGGCGCCCCTTGGAGGGGATGGCGAAGATCATCGGAGCAACAACGGTCATTCGCCGCCTCCCGCATAGGCGCGCGCGGGCCGGACCATGAAGCCCACCGCGCCGGTATTGGTTTGCGCGCCCCGCTCGCCTATCCCGAGCTTGAGAGGCAGGCCGTCATAGCGGCCGCCAGCGGCCAGCGGCCGCTCAGCGCCCAGCGCCTGCGAGCGCACCTCGAACAGATAGCCGTCGTAATAGCCGAAGGCCCGGCCGAAGGCGGCCGCCAGGCTGGCCTTCTCCAGCGGGACGCCGCGCGCGGCCATGCTCGACAGCCGCGCGCGCCAGCCGGCGATGGCGGCCTTCAGCGCCGCGTCGTTGCGGCCCGCCAGGGAGGCGATGATGTTCAGCGCCGTTTCCGGACGATCCGACACCGCCAGGAAGGCGCGGATCTTGGCGGCCTGATCGGGGTCGAGGCGGCCGGCCTGGGCGGCCTCGGCCTTCTCGACCAGGCGGCGGGCGATCTCGGCCGGGCGGCGGCCGCCGACGGGCTCGATCCCCGCCAGGGACCACAGCTCCTGCAGCACGGCGGAGGCCTCGGCCTCGGGCAGGCCGGCCAGCAGCGAGGCGATGCGGCTTTTCTCCGCGTCCGGCGCCGCCACGTCCCCGTCCAGCTCGGCCTTCAGCTGACGCGGCTTGGCGAAGGCGCGCTTGAGCCGGGCGGCCAGGGGCGCGGCCAGGTCCAGGCTGTCGACGAAGGCGGTAAACAGCGACACGTCGCCCAGCACCAGGGAGAGGTCCCCGCGCCCGCCCGCCGCCGAGCTGGCCCAGGCCAGGGCGGCGATCTCGGCGTCGGCGTCCACGGGATCGCCCGCCTCGAAGGCCTCGACGCCGATCTGCAGGAACTCCTCGGCCCGGTCGCTGCCGCGCGGCGCGACGCGGAACGCCTTGCCTTCATAGCGGTAGCGACCAGCCCCTCCGCCATTTGCGAAGTGCTGGCGCGCCACGGCGACGGTGAAGTCGGGACGCAGGGCCGCCTCCTCGCCGCTGTCGCCGGAGACGACGAACAGCCGCGAGCGCATGGCCTCGCCGGCCAGGTCGAGCAGCAGGCCCAGGGGCTGCAGCACCGGCGCGTCGGTCGGCGTCGCGCCGGCGCCCAGCAGGGGAGCGCGGATGGCGTCGAGCGCCTCCGCCGGAATGGAACGCTCGAGCCTCACGAACTAGCCCCCAATGATCTTGCGCACCGCGGCGACGAGCTCGCCGCGCGGAATGGTCTGCTGGCCGGGACGCTCGGCCTTCCAGGCGGCGTTGTCGGCCACGCCCGAGGCCAGCTCGCGGCCGAGGTCCAGGTCCTTGATCGTCACGGTCCCCGCCGCGATCTCGTCGCCGCCCAGCATGATGGCCGCGGGCGACAGGCGCCGGTCGGCGTACTTCATCTGCGGCCGCATGCCCGAGGTCCCCAGATAGACCTCGGCCGGAATCCCCGCCGCGCGCAATTCTCCGACCACGGAGAAGTACTCGGGCATGTGAGCGTCGTCGAAGGCGATGACCACCACCGGCCCCCTCGCCTGCCCGCCCGGCTCGCGCCCGGCCGCCCGCAGCGCCGCCGCCAGGCGCGACACCCCGAACGAGAAGCCCGTCGCCGGCGTGACATTGCCGGTGAACCGCGCCACCAGGTCGTCATAGCGCCCGCCGCCGCCGATCGAGCCGAAGGTGACCTTGTTCCCCTTCTCGTCCGTGGTCGACAGCAGCAGTTCGGCCTCGAACACCGCGCCGGTGTAGTATTCCAGCCCCCGGACGATCGACGGATCGATGAAGGCCTGGTCGTCGGCGATCCCCAGGCTGGTCAGGGCCGCGTCGATCCGCGACAGCTCCAGCAGGCCCTCGTCGCCCTCGGCCGAGCCGCCGATCACCTTGGCGATATTATCCAGCGTCGCCGAACGGCCGCCCCCCGCGCCAAAGGCCCCGGCCTGGACGAAGTCCAGCACCTGGTCGACCGCCGCCCCCTTCAGGCCCGCGCCCTTGGTGAAGTCGCCGCTCTCGTCGAGGCGCCCCTCGCCCAGCAGCAGCCGCACCCCGTCGACGCCCAGGCGGTCCAGCTTGTCGACCGCGCGCAGCACGGCCAGCTTCTGGCCGGCGCTGTCGGCCCCGGCGGCGGTCAGGAGGCCGTTGAGCAGCTTGCGATTGTTGATCTTCAGCACCGCCGCCCCGCGCGGCAGGCCCGCGGCCTCCAGCCCCTCGACGGCCATGGCGATGATCTCGGCGTCGGCCTCCGGACGGGCCGAGCCCACCGTGTCGGCGTCGCACTGGATGAACTGGCGGAAGCGCCCCGGCCCCGGCTTCTCGTTGCGCCACACCGGCCCGAAGGCGTAGCGGCGGAACGGCTTGGGCAGGGTCTCCCAGTTCTGGGCGGCGAACCGCGCCAGCGGCGCGGTCAGGTCGTAGCGCAGCGCCATCCACTGGTCGTCGTCGTCCTGCAGCGCGAAGACGCCCTCGTTGGGCCGGTCGCTGTCGGGCAGGAACTTGCCCAGGGCGTC
>NZ_DATFAV010000202.1:0-7917 GCF_035254145.1 Caulobacter sp.
GATCAGCGCCGGCACGATCTGCAGCTTCTGGACGTTGTCGGCCCAGACGCCGATGATGAAGCCGAACAGGCTGAAGGTCAGCGAGGTCAGGACCAGGAACAGCACCATCACGAACGGGTGAGCGATCTCGAACGGCACGAAGATCCGCGCCGTGGCCAGGATCAGCAGGCCCAGGCAGATCGACTTGGTCGCCGCCGCCCCGACATAGCCGGTGACCGCCTCGAACCAGGCGACCGGAGCCGACAGCAGCTCATAGATCGTGCCGGCCCATTTGGGCATGTAGATCCCGAACGAGGCGTTGGAGATGCTCTCGCTGAGCAGCGACAGCATGATCAGGCCCGGGATGATGAAGGCGCCGTAGCTGACCCCGTCGATGGCCTGCATGCGCGAGCCGATCGCCGAGCCGAACACCACGAAATACAGCGAGGTCGAAATGACCGGCGCCAGGATGCTCTGCAGCAGGGTGCGGAACCACCGCGCCATCTCGAAGCGGTAGATGGCCTTGATCGCGTAGAGGTTCATTGCGGGGCCCTCACCAGGCTGACGAAGATGTCTTCCAGCGAGCTCTGGTCGGTCTTCAGATCCTTGAACTCGACGCCCTGCTCGGCCAGGCGCTTGAGCAGGTCGGCGACGCCGGTGTCCTCGGCCTGGCCGTCGAAGATGTAGACCAGGTCGGCGCCCTCGTTGGCGAGGCTCAGCGAGGGATCGGCCAGACCGGCCGGCAGGGTCGCCAGCGGTTCCTTCAAGTGCACGGTCAGCTGCTTCTTGCCCAGCTTGCGCATCAGCACGGTCTTGTCCTCGACCAGGATGATCTCGCCCTTGTTGATCACCCCGATCCGGTCGGCCATCTCCTCGGCCTCTTCGATGTAGTGGGTGGTCAGGATGATGGTCACGCCGCTTTCACGGAGCTTTCGGACCATCTCCCACATGTCGCGGCGCAACTCGACGTCGACGCCGGCGGTGGGCTCGTCCAGGAACAGGATGGTCGGCTCGTGACTCAGCGCCTTGGCGATCATCACCCTGCGCTTCATGCCGCCCGACAGCGCCATGATCTTGCTGTCCTTCTTGTCCCACAGGGACAGGTCGCGAAGGATCTTCTCGATCAGGGCGTCGTTGCGCGGCTTGCCGAACAGGCCGCGCGAGAAGCTGACCGTGGCCCAGACCGTCTCGAAGGCGTCGGTATGCAGCTCCTGCGGTACCAGGCCGATCTTGGTGCGGGCGGCGCGATAGTCGCGCACCACGTCGTGGCCGTCGGCTGTCACCGTTCCCTTGCTGGGATTGACGATGCCGCAGATGATGCTGATCAGCGTGGTCTTGCCGGCCCCGTTAGGGCCCAGCAGGGCGAAGATCTCGCCCTTGCGGATGTCCAGGTCGATCGTCTTCAGGGCCTGATGGCCAGACGCATAGGTCTTGTTCAGACCCGATACCGATATAATGGGGGTCACGCCATCTCCCTTTGAGCGTGATGATGAAGACGCCGTCCAGGCCGGCGTTCGCGGCCACAGATGGTGCGGCCGCGCGCAGATAACAGGGGTCTCGCCGCCTTTTGTCAGCAGTCCGCGTCAGGACGGCAGGACGCGCACCTTCAGCACCGCCCCGTCGACGCCCGTGACGACCACGGTCTGGTCCACCGTCGGCGCGGGCTCGTCGCTCTCGGCCGCCCAGTCCTTGCCGTCGACGAACACCCGCCCCCGGCCCTGGTCAAACGGCGCCATCACCTGGCCGTGCTGGCCGACCAGGCGCCGCATGGGGTCGTTGAGATCCGGACTGGTGGGCTCCAGCACCGGCCGCAGGAACCTGCGCGCCACATAGGTCGAGGCGATGGTCAGGACCGCGAACAGGCCGATCTCGACCGCCAGGCCGGGCCTGACGGCCTCGGCGAGCAAGCCGACGACGAAGGCGCTGGCGGCCGGCCACAGCAGCCATCCCGTGCCGGTCGCCACCTCGATCGCCAGGAACAGCGCCGCCACCGCCAGCCACGGCCAGAAGGGGTGCGTCGCGTAGAGGCTTCCCAGGGCGTCCATGACGTCAGTCTCCGCGCTTGCCGCCGGTGGGGGCGGCGGTGGAGGCCGCGCGCGACGGCGTCGGCGAACGCGGCGCGTCGGCGCCCAGGCTCTTGATCAACTCGCTGACCCCCGCGACGGTCCCGGTCAGGCCGGCGAAGTCGGCCGGCACGATCACCGTCTTCTGCTGCGGGCTGCGCGCCAGCTCGCCGAACGCCTCGACGTATTTCTGGGCGATGAAGTAGTTGATCGCGTTGACGTCGCCCTTGGAGATCGCTTCCGACACGAAGGCGGTCGCCTTGGCCTCGGCCTCGGCTTCGCGCTCACGAGCCTCGGCGTCGCGGAAGGCGGCCTCGCGGCGGCCCTCGGCCTGCAGGATGGCCGACTGCTTCTGGCCCTCGGCGCGGGCGATCTGGGACTGCTTTTCGCCTTCCGCCTCGGTGATCACCGCGCGCTTCTCGCGCTCGGCCTTCATCTGGCGAGCCATGGCGTTGGTGATGTCCGGCGGTGGGGTCAGGTCCTTGATCTCGATGCGCGCCACCTTCACGCCCCACGGGCCGGTGGCGTGGTCGATGGTCGACAGCAGCCGGGTGTTGATCGCGTCGCGCTGGCTCAGCACCTCGTCCAGCTCCATCGAGCCGACCACGGTGCGCAGGTTGGTCTGGGCCAGCTGGGTGATGGCGTAGATCAGGTTGTCGACCCGATAGGCGGCCGCGGCGGCGTCCATCACCTGGATGAAGACGATGGCGTCGACCTTCACCGAGACGTTGTCCTTGGTGATGACTTCCTGCTGCGGAACGTCCAGCACCTGTTCCATCATGTTGACCTTGCGCCCGATCGTCTCGACGAACGGGGTCAGGATGCTGATGCCGGGCTTCAAGGTGCGGGTGTAGCGGCCGAACCGCTCCACGGTGAATTCGCGCCCCTGCGGCACGATCTTGATCACGCTGGCGACCAGGACGAACGCCAGGACCAGCAGGATCAGAACGACAATCGAGACGCCCAAGACACCCCTCCCTCACAACCTTCCGGTTGAGGTTAGCGCGCCGCTTCGCCTTCCGCCACGGAATCCGGCGCCGGCTCGACGCGGCGGACCTGGACCATCGACTGGGCCAGCTTCAGCGCCAGGGCCTGGCCCCGGCGGGCGGCCCGCGCCTCGGCCTTCCGGCTGGCGTCGTCGCAGACCGGATACTCGCCACGGCGCGAGACGAAGCCGGCGTTGAAGCGCTCGCGCAACTGGGCCTCGAGGGTCTCGCTCCCCTTCTCCACCTCGGCGAGGCGCATCATGCGGGCGCGCCAGTACTGATCGTCCTCGCCTTCGCAGGCCTGGCGCAGCGCGTGGCTTTCACCCAGCACATAGGCCAGGTCCGACAGACGCTGGCGCTCGTCGGGCGAGCGCTCCTGGCCGAGCGCCACACCGCCCGCCGCCCCGGCGGCGAGAACAACGCCCATGACGGCGCCGGAAAGAAACGGACCGGACATGCCCGCTGTTATCGCCAATGCGCGGGGCCCTGTCACGCGCCGCTCCGCCTCGACGAGGCGACCCCGCCCCTTATGGGCCACCTTTGGGGGCCACCTTGGGGATAAGGTGTCCATCGCTGTCAAAAAAGCTTTGACGATAAAGACCTTGCGGTCGACCGCGATCGGGCGTTCCCTGTGGATACTGCAAGGAGGTCTAGCCATGACTGAGGTGCATTACGGCGTTGTACGGGTCGGCGATCGCTGGTCGATCATCGGCGACAACCTGCGCTTCGGCGCCTATGAGACGCGCGACGCGGCCCGCGCCGCCGCCCTTCGCCTGGCGGAGCATCCCGCCGGCCTTGGCCTGTCCGTCATGCTGCACGAGCAAGAGGACGATTGGGTCCTGTCGCGGCCCACCCTGCTCAGCTAGGCCCCATTGGGCGGAGGCGTTTGGTCGCCGCTTCGAAAGACTCTCCAGGGTCGCTGGAAACTAAGCCGTTCGCCGCGCGCTTAAGCATGCGAAGCGTCACGGGAGGTTCGCATGACCGCTATCGCCCGCATCGTCCGCAGCGCCGTGGAAGGCGCCGCGGCCCCGTCCCCCATCGCCAACCGGCTTCTGGCGGCCTTGCGGCCCGACGCCCTGGCCGAGCTTTCGCCCCACCTCGTCCTGGTCGACCTGCCCCAGGACGCCGTGCTGTTCGATGTCGGCGACGATGTCGAGCACACCTATCTGCCCTGTGGCCCCACCCAGGTGTCGCTGCTCGTGGTCACCTCGGACGGGCAGGAAATCGAGGCGGCCAGCATCGGCTTCGAGGGCGCGGTCGGGGGCATGGTCAGCGCCGGCTTCAAGCCCGCCTACGGACGGGCCGTGGTGCGCGTGGCCGGACACGCCTTCTGCCTGCCGACCAGCCGCCTCGAGGAGATCAAGACCCGCTCGCCGGTCGTGGCCGACCTGTTCGACCGCTACGCCGACGTCTTCGTCGCCCAGATGATGCAGGTGGTCGCCTGCAACGCCCTGCACCCGATCGAGCAGCGCGCCTGCCGCTGGCTATTGTTCGCCCACGACCGCTCGGGCGACGTCCCGATCCGCCTGACCCAGGAGACCCTGGCCCAGCTGCTGGGCGTGCAGCGCACGACGATCAGCGCCGTGGCCCGCGGCCTCCAGGACGCCGGGATCATTCACATCGGCCGCGGGCGGGTGGAGGTGCTCGATCGCCCCGCCCTGGAGAAACGCGCCTGCGAGTGCCACGGCGCGGTCGAGGCGCACTTCCGCAAGATCCTGCCGAAGATCGCGGACTAGGAGATCCTCCCCAGGCGGGGAGGCCCCAGTTCGAGGAGAGACGAAGAGTGCGTTCGGCTTGCCCCCTCACCGGGGAGGTTGTCAGACGCGATAGGCGTTCGCCTTCGCCAACGCCGCCTCGGCCTCGGCCACCAGGCGCGCGACGATCTCGCCGGCGGGCGGGACGTCGTGGACGCCGCCGGCGCTTTGGCCCATGGCGAAGCACGACTTGTCGGGATCCAGGCCCTCGATCTGACCACCGATGCCGCCCATGGCGCCGTTGCGGATCGAGACCATCGCCTGCTGCGGGAACGCCTGGATGTCGGCCGGCCGCGCCTCCCAGTCCTCGACATAGGGGTTCTTCTTCACCCGCATCGGCTTGCCCGAATAGCAGCGGGTGCGGACCGTGTCCTCGTCGGAGGCCTGAACCACCGCCTGGCGATACAGCTCGCCCGCGTGCGCCTCGAGCGAGGCGATGAAGCGGGTGCCCATCCAGACGCCTTGGGCGCCGAGCGCCAGCGACGCGGCCAGGCCCCGGCCATCATAGAGACCGCCGGCGGCGACCACCGGGATCTTCACCGCCTCGACCGCCTGGGCGACCAGGGGCAGGGTGCCGACGAGGCCCGTGTGGCCGCCGCCCTCGCCGCCCTGGCAGATCACCGCGTCGCAGCCGGCCTGTTCGGCCTTGACCGCATGCTTGACCGCCCCGCAGACGACCATGACCTTCAGCCCCGCCGCCTTCAGCCGCGCGATGATCGGCAGGGGAACGCCCAGGCCCGCGATGAACGAACTGGCGCCTTCCTCGATGATGACCTCGACGCTGGCGGTCAGGGCGTCGGGCGTGGCGGCCAGCAGGTCGACGCCGAACGGCTTGTCGGTGAGGCTTTTGACCTCGCGCATCTGGGCGCGGATGAAGTCGGGCGTGGTTCCGGCCATGCCCAGCACGCCGTAGCCGCCGGCGTTCGACACCGCCGCCGCCAAGGGCGCGTAGGAGACGCCGCCCATGCCGGCCAGCAGGATCGGATGCTCGATATGCAGAAGATCGCAAAGCGGCGTGCGCAGACCCATGACCGTTCCTCCCATTGTTTCGTGGGAGGATCAGGGGGCCAGGCCGGGCCGGCAAGTGTTCCGCGAGGGCGCCCACGCCCCGCGGAAACTCAGTGGCGTCGGGTCAGCTCGGCCTCGACGTCCGACTCGCACGTCCAGAAGCAGCTGGCCATGGCCGTCAGGACCAGGGCGATCAGCGTCAGGAAGCCGCGTGGCGGCGCCAGGCTGACAACGTCTTGGGGCGTCATCTCTTTCGTTTCCTCGCCGGCGCCCAAATCTGATGTTCGGGCTGCCTTGAAGAAAGCTTCTCATCGTCAAGGCAGTTCCGCAAGACCCTGTTTTCAATAGGGTTTTATTGGACTTCAGAGTCCAATAATCGCGGACTAGAAGATCGAGTATCCGCCGTCGATGACGATCGTGGTCCCGGAGTGGTAGCTCGAGGCGTCCGAGGCCAGATAGACGGCCATGCCGCCGAAGTCCTCCGGCTCGCCCCAGCGGCGGGCGGGGACGCGCGGAATGACCTTTTCGGCGAAGGCCGAATTGCCCTGGGCGCCGGCGGTCATGTCGGTGGCGATCCAGCCCGGCAGGATGGCGTTGGCGCGGACGCCGTAGCGGGCGTGCTCGACGGCCACGGACTTGATCATCGAGATCACCGCGCCCTTGGTGGCGGCGTAGGCCTCGTTGCGGGCCGCGCCCTCGATGGCGGCCAGGGAGGCGATCCCGACCAGCGAGCCGCCCGCGTCGCCCATCTTGGCCCGCTCGACCATGTGGCGGCAGGCCTCGCGCAGGGTGAAGAAGACGCCGTCCAGATTGACCGACAGCACCTTGCGATAGACCTCGGTCTTCATGTCGACGAACGAGGGCGAGCCATAGCCGATGCCCGCATTGGCGAAGACGGAGTCGACCCGGCCCATGGCGGCCACGGCCTCTTCCATGCCCTCGGCGACCTGGGCCTCGTCGGAGACGTCGACGGTCTGGGCCTTCACCCGCACGCCCAGGGCGGTCAGCTGCTGCTCGGCGGCCTGGTTGCGCTCGGGGTTGGAGCCCCAGATCACGATGTCGGCGCCGGCCTGGGCCATCGCCTTGGCCATGCCAAGGCCAATGCCGCGATTGCCGCCGGTGACGAGAGCGACCTTGCCCGACAGGTTGAACGGCGCATAGGCCATGGCGACCTCCCCTTCCTGATCTTGAACGCTTGTTTGAAGGAGAGGGGTTCAGGCGCGGAAGGTCAAGAGCCCCAGAAGTGGAAGGCCTGCCAGCCCCCGGCGATCGCCGGCCGCGAAACGCCCAGCAGGTCGGTGATCGTCAGCGCCGCGGCGAAGATCATTTCGCTGACGCCCGGAACCCAGAAGATCAGGGCGAACAGGATCAGGAACCCGACCCGCTCGACCTTGACCATGGCCGCGCGGGCCCCGTCCGGCAGGAACGGCCGGATCACGCCATAGCCGTCCAGCCCCGGGATCGGCAGTAGGTTCAAAACGAGCGCGCTAGCCTGGAGGAAGGCCAGCAGGGACAGGGCCTCGCGCAGCGGCGCGGAGGCCACGGCCGGCAGGGCGATCGCGAGGACGACCAGCACCACCAGCGTCCCCAGCGGCCCGGCCAGCGAGGCCAGCGACCGCCAGCCCGCCGAGCGCATCAGGTCCTCGCGCAGATAGACCGCCCCGCCCGGAAAGCCGATCCCGCCCAGGGCCAGGGCGATCAGCGGGAAGATCACGGTGGTGGCCATGTCCGAATATTTCAGCGGATCGAGCGTCAGGTAGCCCTTCTCGACGATCGTGGTGTCGCCAGCCTTGTGGGCGACGAAGGCGTGGCCGAACTCATGGATCCCGACGCTGAGCACCCAGGCCGCGGCGACGAAGGCGAAGGTGATCACCCCGGCGGGCGGAACCTGGCTGGCCACGGCCCAGCCCAGGCCCACGCAGGCGGCGATCAGGATCAGGGCGTTGGGGCTGACGGAAAAGCGGGGGGCGGGCGCGTCGAGAACGGTCATGGAGGGATTGAGCATAGCCACGCCCGATTATGCTAGGCCCATGACCTGCCCCACCATCCGCTCATCCCCGCGAAAGCGGGGATGAGCGGTGTTTAGTTAGGGTTGCTCAGCTTGCGCCAAATCTTTCGTAAGCCTCC
>NZ_DATFAV010000203.1:0-15789 GCF_035254145.1 Caulobacter sp.
ACGCGGCGGCGAAATAGGGCCATTCAAACATTGAGAGCGTGGCAGGCGCAGAACCCGCTCATACCTTCGACTGTCGCGCTAGAGCCGATCGACATTCAAAGCGTCGAACATTCTTGCCTTCCTGGGCCTTGTGCCCAGGACCCATCGTTCCGCGACTGCTGTGTTTGACCAGCGCCCTGGGCCGCTCAGCCTCGCCCCACTTCAAAATGCCAACCATGCCGTCAGCATGGGTCCTGGGCACAAGGCCCAGGAAGGCGAGTTATTGACTTCAGGCGCCGCTTTGAATGTTGATCCGCCCTACCGCGCCACGCTGGCTCGCGCCCGGGGCAGGCCTGAGCGGGCCGCCGGGGCCGTGGCCTCGTTCTGCTCCAGCGCCGCCAGCAGGTCCGCCTTGAGCGCATTGACCTTGCGGGTCTCGGTGATCTTCTCGCCCTGGGCCGTCTGGACATAGAAGGCGTCGACGGCACGTTCGCCATAGCCGTCGATATGGGCCGACTGGATCGACAGGCCGCTGTCGGCGAGCGTCTTGGCCAGGGCGTGCAGCAGGCCCGGACGGTCGCGGCCCGAGGCCTCGACCACCGTGGCGTCGTTGGAGGCGTCGTTGTCGACCACCACCGTCGGGGCGATCGAGAAGGCGGCGGCGCGCGATTGCTCCGAACCCCGGCGCGGCTCCATGGCCAGGGTCTCGCCCTTGCCGGCCGCCTCCAGGGCGTCGGCCAGGCGGCGCAGGGCGCGAGGGTTCTCACAGCCCAGCGGCGCGCCGGTCACGTCCTGCACATAGAACACGTCCAGCGCCTGGCCCTGGCGCGAGGTGAAGACCCGCGCCCCGACGACATTGCCGCCCAGGGACGAGATGGTCAGGGCGAGATCGGCGAAAAGACCGCGACGGTCCTTGGCCGCGACCACGATCTCGGCCGCGTTCTGGCCAGGACGCACCCGGCCCTCGGCCGCGGCGCCGCCCTGGGCCGCCGCCCGGCGCGCCAGGGCGGCGTGCTCGAACAGGTCCTCTTGGCTGAAGGCGCTGAAATAGGCGTTTTCCATCGCCGTCGCCCAGCCCATGGCGGCTGGGTCGGTCTCCAGCAGGGCCGCCCGGGCGGCCTCGGCGGCGGCCTCGTGGTGGCGTTGGACATTGGCGGCCGCGTCGCTGCCGCGTCCGCCCCGGAACACCGCCTCGGTGGCGTTGTAGAGCTCGCGCAGCAACTGGCCCTTCCAGCCGTTCCAGACGCCCGGACCCACCGCCCGGATATCCGCCACGGTGATGACCAGCAGCAGGCGCAGGCGCTCCGGATTTTCGACGATGCGCGCGAAGGCCGCGACGGTCCCGGGGTCGGAGACGTCGCGCTTCTGGGCGAAGTCGCTCATGACCAGGTGGTTCTCGACCAGCCAGGCGACCAGCTCGACCTTGACCCGCTCCAGGCCCAGGCGCTCGCAGGCGCTGCGAGCCGAGCGTGCTCCGGCCTTCTCCTGACCCCCGACCCCGCCCTTGCCGGTGTCGTGCAGCAGCATGGCCAGGAACAGGGCCTCGCGGTCCTCGATCAACGGCATGATCGAGACGGCCAGGGGGTGGTCCTCGACCAGCCGGCCGGCCGCCATGTCGCCGATCACGCCCACGGCCCGCAAGGTGTGCTCGTCCACCGTGTAGGAGTGGTACATGTTGAACTGCATCTGGGCCACGACCCGGCCGAACTCCGGGATGAAGCGGCCCAGCACCCCGGCGTCGTTCATCAGGGTCAGGGTGCGGTAGCTGCGCTTGCCCCGCGCCAGGAGGTCCAGGAAAGCCCGGCACGCGTCGGGGTCGCGGCGCACCTTCGAGGTGATCAGCGCCAGGCTGCGGGTCACCGCCGTGAAGGCGTCGGGGTGCAGGTCGAGGTCGCGCTCGTCGGCGATCTTGAACAGGCGGATCAGGTTGACCGGATCGGCCTCGAAGATCTCCGGACCTTCGATGTTCAGGCGGCCGTTGTCCTCGAAGAAGCCCTTGACCTCCAGCGCCTTGCGCTTGGGCCGCGCGCCGGGAAGGAAGCGCGAGATGCCCTTGGGCTCGTTCTTGAAATGCTCGGCTTCCAGCTTGGCCGAGAAGGCGCGGGTCAGGGCCCCGACCTCCTTGGCGATCAGGAAGTAGCGGCGCATGAACCGCTCGACCGCCGGCGCGTCGCCCCGGTCGCCATAGCCCATGCGGCGGGCGATCTCGGGCTGCAGGTCGAAGGTCAGGCGTTCTTCCGGCCGGCCCGTCGTGAAGTGCAGATGGGCCCGCACCGCGTGCAGGAAGTCGAAGGCGCGGATGAAGGCCTTGGTCTCGCGGCTGGAGAACACCTCCATCTTGAAGACGTCCTCGGGCCGGTCGACGGGATGCAGGTACTCGGCGATCCACATCAGGGTGTGCAGGTCGCGCAGCCCCCCCTTCCCCTCCTTGACGTTGGGCTCGACCATGTAGCGGCTGGTCCCGGCCCGGGCCTGTCGGTCGTCGCGCTCCTTCAGCTTGGCGGCGACGAACTGGGCGCCGGTGCCCTTCATCACCTCGTCGCGGAAGCGGCGCTTGAGATCCTCGGCCAGGCGCTCGTCGCCGGTCAGGCGGCGGGCCTCCAGGATCGAGGTGCGGATCGTGTAGTCCTCGCGCGACAGGCGCACGCACTCCTCGATCGTGCGCGAGGCGTGGCCGACCTTGAAGCCCAGGTCCCAGAGCGCGTAGAGCATGAACTCGATCACGCTCTCGGCGTGCGGCGTCTGCTTGTAGGGGCGCAGGAACAAGAGATCGATGTCGCTGAACGGCGCCAGCGTCCCCCGGCCATAGCCGCCGACCGCCATCAGGCACAGGCGCTCGCCCTCGGTCGGGTTGCGGGCCCGGAACACGTGGACCGTCGTGAAATCGTAGAGGGCGGTGATCACCTCGTCGGTGACGCCGCTGATCAGGCGGGCGGTCTCGACGCCGCTGGCCCCGTTCTCCAGCCGCTCCTTGGCGATCATCCGGCCGCGAAACAGCGCCTGTTTGAGAATCTCGATGGCCCGCGAGCGCTGCTCGGCCTCGTTGCCGATGGAATCGAGCGCGGCCGCCGACAGTCGGGCGCGAAGCGCGTGCCCGTCGACGACATGTTCCAGGCGGGTAGGGCGAAGGCGACGGGGCATGATGACTTATATGGTTACCAGAGGCGTGACAGCCAAAAGTGGAAGCCGGCCTTGGCGACCGTCACGCCGCCACTAAAGACCCTAGGTCTTGAGCAGACCCTTAAGACGATAGAGCGCCTCCAAGGCCTCGCGCGGGCTCATGCCGTCAACGTCGAGATCCTCCAGCGTGGTCTCGACCGCGCTGGGCGCCGCTTTGGCGGGCGCCCCAAGGGACGCTTGGGCCACGGCGGCCTGGCTGACGGCGAACAGCGGAAGATCGTCCAGCTTGGCCGGCGACTGGTCCTTGCTTTCCAGCCGGTCCAGCACCTCGCGGGCACGGACCACGACCGGCGTCGGCACGCCGGCCAGCTTGGCCACCTGCACGCCGTAGGAGCGGTCGGCGGGGCCCGGCGCGGCCTCGTGCAGGAAAACAAGATCGCCGTTCCACTCCTTGGCCCGCAGGCTGAGGTTGGAGACGTGCGCCATCCGCTCCTCCAGGGTCGCCAGCTCGTGATAGTGCGTGGCGAACAGGGCGCGGCTCTTGTTGGTGTCGTGCAGGGCCTCGGCGCAAGCCCAGGCGATGGCCAGACCGTCATAGGTGGCCGTGCCCCGGCCGATCTCGTCGAGGATCACCAGGCTGCGCGGACCGGCCTGGGTCAGGATGGCGGCGGTCTCGACCATCTCCATCATGAAGGTCGAGCGGCCCCGGGCCAGGTCGTCGCCGGCCCCGACGCGGCTGAACAGCCGGTCGACCACGCCCAGCCGGAAGCTGGCGGCCGGCACGTAGCAGCCCGACTGCGCCAGGATGGCCAGCAGGGCGTTCTGGCGCAGGAAGGTCGACTTACCGGCCATGTTCGGGCCGGTGACGATCGACAGCCGCGGCCCACCCTCGCCCGAGGCGTCCAGGCAGCAGTCGTTGGGGGTGTAGGGATCGCCGGCTTTCTTGACGGCCGCCTCCACCACCGGGTGGCGGGCGCCCTTGGCGTCGAAGGCGTAGGAGCGATCGACGATCGGCCGCACGGCGCCGGCGTCCTCGGCCCATTCGGCCAAGGCGGAAGCGACGTCCAGGCGGGCCAGGGCCTCGGCGGCGATCTGGATGGCGTCGGCCAGGCCCCTGGCCTGTTCACGCCAGTCCTCGAAGGCGGCGACCTCCATGGCCAGGGCCCGTTCGGCGGCCTGAGCGATGCGAGCGTCGAGGTCGGCCAGCTCCACCGTCGTGAAGCGAACCTGGTTGGCCAGGGTCTGGCGGTGGATGAAGACAGCGTTCAGCGGCGGCTGGAACAGCGGGTCGGCCTTGCCGGCCGTGGCCTCGACGAAATAGCCCAGGACGCCGTTGTGGCGGATCTTCAGCGGCACGCCGCTTTCGGCCATCAGCTGGGCTTCCAGGGCGATGATGACCTTGCGGCTATCGTCGCGCAGCGAGCGGGCCTGGTCCAGTTCGGGCCGCACCCCGGCGGCGACGAAGCCGCCGTCGCGGGCCAGCGCCGGCAGATCGGGGCCGAGGCCCTGTTCCAGGGTGTTCAGGAATTGCGAGAGGCCCTCGTGAAGCGACGGGGTCAGGGCCTTGAAGGCGTGTTCAAGCTCGAACGGCGGCGGCGACAGCGGGTCGGGCGAGCCGCCCGCCATGCCCGCGAGGCGCTCGCCGCACTTGAGGGTGTCGCGGATGCAGCCGAGATCGCGGGGACCGCCCCGGCCGAGCGCCAGGCGGGACAGGGCCCGGGCCATGTCGCCGGCGCCCTTGAGCACCTCGCGCAGGCGCTGGCGCAGTTGGCGGTGCTCGACGAACCACTCCACCGCGTCCAGGCGCTGGTCGATGGCCGCGACGTCCAGCAGCGGCCGGGCCAGGCGCGAGGCCAGCATCCGCGCCCCTCCCGCCGTCACGGTGCGGTCGATACAGGCGAGCAGCGAGCCGTTGCGGTCGCCGGTCTGGGTGCGGTCGATCTCCAGGCTGCCGCGGGTGGCCGGATCGATGGCCATGACGTCGGCGTCGGCGGCTCGCCGGGGGGCGCGAAGCGCCGGCAGCTTGCCGGCCTGGGTCATCTCCAGGTGGGCGGCGATCAGGCCCAGCGCCCCGATCTCGGCTGGCGTGAGCCCGCCGAAGCCGTCCAGGGTGTCGACGCCGTAGAGGCGCTTGACGCGTTGCTCCGAGGCCTGCGGCTCCGACAGCGCCGAGGGCATCGGCTGCACCAGGCCGCCGCAGATCTTCAGGGTCTGAGAGAGGCTGTCGTCGGACAGCAGGCGGTCGGCGACCAGGGTCTCGGACGGGGCCAGGGCCGCCAGGATCGGGGCGACGGCCTCCTTGGCCAGGGCGAAGACCTCGACCTCGCCGGTCGACAGCTCCACCGACGCCACCGCCGCCTGACCCGCGCGCAGGGCGACGGCGGCCAGACGGTTGGCGCCCCGGGCGTCCAGCAAGCCGTCCTCGGTCAGGGTGCCCGGCGTCACCACCCGCACGATGTCGCGGCGGACCACCGACTTGGAGCCGCGCTTCTTGGCCTCGGCCGGGTCTTCCATCTGCTCGCAGACGGCGACCTTGAAGCCCATTCGGATCAGCTTGGAGAGGTAGGCCTCGGCCGCGTGCTGCGGCACGCCCGCCATCGGGATCGGCTGGCCGTTGTGCGTGCCCCGGAACGTCTGGCTGATCCCCAGGGCCGCGGCGGCCTTGTAGGCGTCGTCGAAGAACAACTCGTAGAAGTCGCCCATGCGAAAGAAGATCAGCGCATCGGGCTGGCGCGCCTTCATCTCGAAGAACTGCTGCATCACCGGCGTCGCGCCGGTGGGGTCGAGCGTGGCGGCTGGAGGCGTCGTGCGGGCGTTCATCGCCCCGGAAACTATAGAGCGTCGCGGGTCGCGTTAAGGGGCGGGAAAGAGGTTATCCACATGGGGAGAGCAAATGCATTTTTTGCACAATGCTCTCCTTGGGTGCTGAGTGCGTAAGTGGAACTTACTAGCTCCCGCAGTTGTCAAGGAATCCATGACAACTGGCCGAGCGTGGAAACCCTCTCTCATGGAGAGAGGGAGGGGCCCGCCGCGCAGCGGTGGGAGGGTGAGAGGTTACACCCTCGGCGAACGAAGCGCCGCGAGAAGCTCGTCCGTCACGCCGCCAGGATCGTTCAGCGCCTGCTCGTTACGGAATCTCAGAACGACGTACCCGAACAGTTCCAGCGTCTGGGTCGGCAGGCGTCATAGTCCTCACGGTCCTCGTGGGGGGGCGCCGTCCAGCTCCACAATAAGCTTCGCGGCCTCGCAGACGAAGTCCGCGTAGTAGCGATTTGATCGGGTGTTGCCGCAGAAACCGGAAGCGGCTGAGCCGTCGATTGCGGACGAGATTCCACAGCGTCTTCTCGGCCAGGGTCTGGTCTCGACGAAGACGGCGGGCGATGGCGTCTATGACCTGAGCACGGACTCAACCGCCGCAATCGCTCAACGGAATGAATTAAGATTTTCCGGTGAGGGTGAAACCTCTCACCCTCCCACCGCCTTTGGCGGCGGGCCCCTCCCTCTCTCTATGAGAGAGGGATTCTCGCGCTGACTGTTTTAGCCAGCGCCCTAGCTCCCCGTGACCTCTTCCCAGAATCTCTTGGCCTTGCCGACGAAGTTGGCCGACTTGGGGTTCTGCTTTTCGCCGCAAAGGCCGGCCAGTTCGCGCATCAGTTCCTTCTGGCGCGCCGAGAGGTGGGTCGGGGTTTCGACGAACAGTTCGACCACCAGGTCGCCGCGCTGGCGGCTGCGCAGGGACGGCATGCCCTTGCCCTTGAGGCGGACGGTCTTGCCGGTCTGGGCGCCCTCGGGAACCGTGACCTTGATCTTGCACTCGCCGTCGCAATTGTCGCCGCCGAGCAGGCAGGGCGCGTCGATGTCGCCGCCGAGGGCCGCGGTGGTCATCGGCACCGGCACGGTGCACAGCAGATCCAGGCCATCGCGCTCGAACAGCTCGTGCGGGCTCACCGACAGGAAGATGTAGAGGTCGCCGCGCGGGCCGCCGCGCGCGCCCGCGTCGCCCTCGCCCGCCAGGCGGATCCGGGCGCCGTCGTCGACGCCGGCCGGGATGCGCACCGACAGCACGCGCTCGCGGCGCACCTGGCCGTGGCCATTGCAATTCGTGCAGGGATCGAGAACCAGACGGCCCGAGCCGCCGCAGCGCGGGCAGCCGCGCTCGACCGCGAAGAAGCCCTGCGTCGCCCGCACCCTGCCCGCGCCGCCGCAGGTGCCGCAGACGGTGGGATTGGTGCCGGGCTTGGCGCCCGAGCCCTCGCAGACCTCGCAGGTCATGGCGGCGGGCACGGTGATCTCGACCTCGGCGCCGGCATAGGCCTGCTCCAGGGAGATCTCCAGGTCGTAGCGCAGGTCCTGGCCGCGCTGAGGGCCGTTCGACTGGCGGCGGCCGCCGCCGAACATCTCGCCGAAGACGTCCCCGAACACGTCGTTGAAGATGTCGCTGGCGTCGAAGCCCTGCTGGCCGCCGAAGCCGCCGGCGCCGCCGCCGTTGACGCCCGCGTGGCCAAAGCGGTCATAGGCCGCGCGCTTCTGGGGGTCCGACAGGACCGAATAGGCTTCGTTGATTTCCTTGAACCGCCCGGCCGCGTTCTCGCAGCCGCCGTTGCGGTCGGGGTGGTGTTCCATCGCCAGTTTGCGGAACGCGGACTTCAGACCAGCCTCGTCGATGGTCCGGGTCACGCCGAGAATTTCGTAATAGTCGCGCATCGTCAGCGTCTGGCGCCCAAAAGGCCCACGAAAGTGGCGTTGATACAGGGAGAGGTGGGATAGCCCGGGGGCCGGCGCAAGGCGCTCGGAAAGCCCGAGACAGAAGGTCGCGGCCGCGGAACAGACTTTCGCAGACTATTCCGCGGCGCGCGCATGGCTGGCTTAAGCCGCCGGCTTGTCGTTGCCGTCGACTTCCTCGAACTCGGCGTCGACGACGCCATCGTCCGCGGCCTGGGCGCCGTCAGCGCCTTCGCCCGAGCCCTGCTGGGCCTGGTACATGGCTTCGCCCAGCTTCATCGAGGCCTGGATCAGGGCCTGGGTCTTGGCCTGGATGGCCTCGACGTCCTCGCCTTCCAGGACCGACTTCAGGTCGGCGACGCCAGTCTCGATCGCGGTCTTCTCGGCCGCGCCGACCTTGTCGCCGTGCTCGGCCAGGGCCTTCTCGGTCGAGTGCAGGATCGCCTCGCCCTGGTTCTTGGCCTCGACCAGCTGCTTCTTCTTCTCGTCCGCGGCCTTGTTGGCCTCGGCTTCCTTGACCATGCGCTCGATGTCGCTGTCCGAGAGACCGCCATTGGCCTGGATGCGGATCGAGTGCTCCTTGTTGGTCGCCTTGTCCTTGGCGTGGACCTGGACGATGCCGTTGGCGTCGATGTCGAAGGTGACCTCGATCTGCGGCACGCCGCGCGGCGCCGGCGGGATGCCGACCAGGTCGAACTGGCCAAGGATCTTGTTGTCGACGGCCATCGGGCGTTCGCCCTGGAACACGCGGATCGTCACGGCCGACTGGTTGTCGTCAGCGGTCGAGAAGGTCTGCGAGCGCTTGGTCGGGATCGTGGTGTTGCGTTCGATCAGCGGGGTGAACACACCGCCCAAGGTCTCGATGCCCAGGGTCAGCGGGGTCACGTCCAGCAGCAGCACGTCCTTGACGTCGCCTTGCAGCACGCCGGCCTGCACGGCCGCGCCCAGCGCCACGACTTCGTCGGGGTTCACGCCCTTATGCGGCTCGCGGCCGAAGAAGTCCTGCACCGCCTGCTGGACCTTGGGCATGCGGCTCATGCCGCCGACCAGGATCACTTCGTCGATGTCGCTCTTCTTCAGGCCGGCGTCCTTCAGGGCCTGTTCGCACGGACCGATGGTGCGGGCGATCAGGTCGTCGACCAGGGCTTCCAGCTTGGCGCGCGACAGCTTGATGTTCAGGTGCAGCGGGCCCGACGCGTTCATGCTGATGAACGGCAGGTTCACTTCGTACTGGGCCGTCGAGGACAGTTCCTTCTTGGCCTTTTCGGCCTCTTCACGCAGGCGCTGCAGAGCCAGCTTGTCCTTGCGCAGGTCGACGCCCTGCTCCTTCTTGAACTCGTCGGCCAGGTAGTCGACGATCCGCAGGTCGAAGTCCTCGCCGCCCAGGAAGGTGTCGCCGTTGGTCGACTTCACCTCGAAGACGCCGTCGCCGATTTCCAGGATCGAGACGTCGAAGGTGCCGCCGCCCAGGTCGTAGACGGCGATCTTCTTGCCGTCGTTCTTGTCCAGACCATAGGCCAGGGCCGCCGCGGTCGGCTCGTTGATGATGCGCAGGACTTCCAGGCCGGCGATCTTGCCGGCGTCCTTGGTGGCCTGACGCTGAGCGTCGTTGAAATAGGCCGGAACCGTGATGACCGCCTTGGTCACCGGCTCGCCGAGGTGGGCCTCGGCGGCTTCCTTCATCTTCTGCAGGATGAAGGCCGAGACTTCCTGCGGGCTGTAGTCCTTGCCGTGCGCCTTGACCCAGGCGTCGCCGGTCGGGCCCTTGACGATCTCGTAGGGCACCATGCCCTTGTCTTTTTCGACCACCGGGTCGCTGGCGGTGCGGCCAATCAGGCGCTTGATCGCGAACAGCGTGTTGGTCGGATTGGTGACGGCCTGGCGCTTGGCGGGCTGGCCGATCAGGCGCTCGCCGTCCTCGAGGAAGGCGACGACCGACGGGGTGGTGCGAGCGCCCTCGGCGTTCTCGATCACCTTCGGGTTCTTGCCGTCCATGATGGCGACGCACGAGTTCGTGGTGCCAAGGTCGATACCGATAATCTTGCTCATCTTCGTACCTGTCGCTCCTTTAGGCGGACGGCGGTGACAAGGGCCTTCTCAGAAGCGCCCCGGTTTTTCTCGCTCCGTCCCCGTGGTTCGCACTCTCTCGGGTTTACGTTCCACATCCTGCCCGGCCGACGAAAATCGAACGGGCAAAATGCGTTGTGCGAAGTTGACGAGGCCGTCAACCCCGCATTCGAAGGCGGATATGGGGGATGGGCGGCGGGGCGCAAGCCCATAACCCCATGCGGCGAGGGGGAATCTGGCTTCCGGACAAGGAAAAAAGGCCGCACCCCGGGGGTGCGGCCATAAGGACACTAATATTTATAATAGCTTGGAGCTCTAGCCGGCCTTGGCGACCCAGGCCGTGATGGCCGGCAGGCGCTGCTCACGGATCTTGGCCCGGTTCAGCACGGCGGCCGCGGCCTTGTCGGCCTCCTTGCGCGATCCTTCGGCCAGGTTGGCGGCGGCGAAGGCCTTGATCTTTTCCGCCGTCGCCGGATTGGACGATCCGGCCCCCAGGCCCGGGATGAAGCGGGTGCGCGAGCTGGAGTCGACCTTTTCGTTGACCTTGTCCTTGTTGGCCACGGCCCAGTCGAAGGTCATGTCCGGATGATTGCCCGCCACGCGCGAGATCATGGTGCTGGACAGGGTCTCGCCCGGCTCCGGCGTCAGGGCCAGCTCGAGAGCCTTCCTGGCCAGCGCCTCGTCCTCGGCCGCGGCCAACAGCGAATAGAGCTGGGCGCGGACCAGCGGCGTCTTCTCGGCCAGGGCCTGGGCGTGAATGGCGTCCCAGGTCGCCTGGTCGGCGTGCTTGGCCACGACGCCCAGGATGGTCTTGCGCAGCGGTCCGGGCACGGCGGTCGGGTCGGTCTTGTCGGCGTTGAACCGGCGCGTGGCCTCGGCCACCACCTCGGCGTCGCCCAGCCCGCCCAGCGTTCCGATCACGTCGGCGCGCAGGATGGCCACATTGTCCGCCTCGCCGGCTTTGGCGGTCCAGCCGACCTTGGCCAGCAGGGGACGCAGCTGGGCGATAGCCAGCTTGCGGAACGCCGCGCGCTCGGCGGGCATGCCCTCGTAATAGCCGTCGATGGCCGAGAAGACGCCCGCCACCTTCGACAGCACCTGCGGATCGGCGTCGGTGGGCGTAGCCTTGGCCAGGTCGAGGAAGTCGGTGGCGGGCTGGTAGCCGGCCAGGCCCATCGACCAAGCGTCGCTCATCACGCCCAGCTGGTCGATGGCCGGCAGCTTGGCGAAGCTGCGGGCGACGCCCGCGAACCGCTCGGGACCGTACTGGACCCGGAAATAGCCGCTCTGGCCGGCGTTGACGACGACGGGGCCGCAGCCGTCGACCGTGACCTGGCCCTTGCCGCCGGTCACCAGGGTCTTGGCCTCGCCGCCGCCGCCCTTCTCGTCTCCCAGGGCCTTGACCGTCACCGGAGTGCGCCAGATCAGCGGCTTCTTGCCCGGCATGTCCTTGCTGAACTCGCCCTGGGTCAGGGTCAGGGTGGTCTTGCCGGCCGTGCAGGTCGCGGCGTCGACCGTGATCAGCGGCACGCCCGGCTGCAGGGTGAAGTCGTGGGCGATCGCGGTGATCGGCTTCTTGGCCGAGGCCTCGACGGCTTGCCACAGGTCGTCGCTGACCGTGTTGCCGTGCGCGTGCTTCTTCATGTAGGCGCGCACGCCGTCGCGCCAGGCGTCATGGCCCACATAGCTTTCCAACATGCGGATCACGGCCTCGCCCTTCTGGTAGGTGATGCCGTCGAAGGCCTGGCTGGCCTGCTCGACGGTCTCCACGTGCTGCACCACCGGGTGGGTGGTCGACAGCGCGTCCAGGTTCATGGCGTATTCCCGGCCGCCCACGGCGCTCAGCGCCGCGTTCCATTCGGGGTGGAAGTGCTCGGTCGCCCGGCCCTCCATCCACGAGGCGAAGCCTTCGTTCAGCCACAGGTCGTCCCACCAAGCCATGGTGACCAGGTCGCCGAACCACTGGTGGGCCATCTCGTGGGCCACGGTGGTGAAGACGTTCTGCTTGTCGGTCTCGGTCGAGATCTTCGGGTCCAGCAGCAGGGCGTACTCGAAGTAGAAGATCGCCCCCCAGTTCTCCATGGCGCTGAAGAACTGGCTGCGGCCAGGGGCGGCGATGTTGTCCAGCACCGGCAGCGGATAGGGCGTGCCGAAATAGTCGTTGTACCAGGGCAGGATGTCGGCGGCCGACTTCAGGGCGAAGGCGGCCTTCTCGGTGTCGCCTTTCTTGGTGACCACGCCGACGTCGGCGCCAGCCGACTTGACCGAGGCGCGGTCGAACTCGCCCAGGCCGAAGAACAGCAGATAGGTCGACATCTTCGGCGAGGTCGCGAACTTCACGACCGTCTTGCCGTTCCCCAGGTCCTTGGACGAGGCGACCGGCATGTTGCCGAGCGCCATCTGGCCGGTCGGGATCGTCGCCTCGACGCTGTAGGTGGCCTTGTAGAAGGGCTCGTCCCACGAGGGGATGAAGCGGCGGGCGTCGGAGTTCTCGAACTGGGTGTAGATCGCCCGCTTCTTGCCGGCCTCGGTCTCGTAGTCGAGGGCGAACAGGCCGGCGGCCTGGGTGTAGATCTTGCCGGCGTAGTCGATCGACAGGACGTACTTGCCCTTGGCCAGGGGCTTGTCGAACGTGAAGCTGGCGGTCTGGGCCTCGTCGTCGACCTTGACCTTGGCCTTGCCCAGGCCAGCGATCTCGGCCTTGGAGAAGGTCAGGTCGGCCGCCTGCAGCGTCACGGTGGCGGTGGGCTCGACCACCTCGATGGCGATCTTCACCTGAGCCGTGAAGGTCATCTTGTCGGCGTCGGGCGTGAACGCCAGATCATAGTGCGAGGGCCGGACGTTGCGCGGCAGCTGGCTGGTGACCGTGGCGAAGGTGGCGCCCTTCGAGCCGGTGGTCGCGGCCGGAACGGCGGCGGAGACGCCGCCGGCGGCGAGAAGGATCACGGCCACGGCCGCGGAGGACATAAGACGACGCATGTTGGCTTCCAGATTGGAAAATTCATCCGGCCCCCTCAGCCGGCGGCGCAAACCAACACCTTCCCACCTCCAGCGGCGTGTTAATTATCGGTAATGTTACAGCCCCTCAGCGTCCTTCCCGGCTTCGACCTCTGGCCCAGCCTTCTGGACCCCACGGCCCAGGCGGATCTGGTCGCCGCGGTCATGGCCGCGGCCGACCTCGCGCCCTTCGCCCACTACGGCACGGCCTATGGCAAGGCGATGAGCGTGGCCATGACGGCGTTCGGCCCGCTGGGCTGGACCAGCGACCCGGCGGGCTATCGCTACGCCGAACGCCATCCGGGTACGGGCGCGGCCTGGCCGGCCATGCCCCAGGCCCTGCTGGACCTGTGGGCCAGGCTCGGCGACGCCGATACGCCGCCGGACTCCTGCCTGATCAACCTCTATCGCGGCGAGGCGCGCATGGGCCTGCACCAGGATCGCGACGAGGCCGATCCGGCCTTTCCGGTCCTGTCGATCTCGCTGGGCGATACGGCGGTGTTCCGGATCGGCGGAACCGGCCGCAAGGACCCGACGCGGAGCCTGAAGCTGAGCTCGGGCGACGTCTGCCGGCTCTCGGGACCCGCGCGCCTGGCGTTCCATGGCGTCGACCGGATCCTGCCGGGCTCGTCCAGCCTGGTCCCCGGCGGCGGTCGGATCAATCTGACCCTACGGAGGGCGCGTTAGACGCGATCCGCGCCGGGGCGGCGGCCTTCGGTCCCTACTCGTCTTTGACGTAGGGAATAAACTCCCCGAGCCTGACGCCGCCGTTGTAGCCCGGCCCCGCGCCACGCCCGCCATTGTCGCCGGTGAGCAGGTTATTGCCTTCGCACAGGGTCGCGGCCTGATTGAGCGTGAGCGAGTTGTTCGAATTGAGATCGTCCAGACCCGCCGTCGGCCTGTTCACATACAGCGTGGGGCTGCCGCGCAGCCGGTAGACGATGGCCGTGCCGGTGATGATGTCGGTGGTGATGATCTTGCGCACCTCGATGCATGGGAGTCCGGCGCGAGCCGAGCGGCCCTCCAGCATCTTGGCGAGCGTTGCTTCACCCTTGGCGTTTTCGGCCTGGGCGCCGGACGCCATCACAAGTCCAAAACCGACCACCACCGCCAGTACCTTAGTCCCCTTGGCCACCCTTCGACTCCCGTGCGTATTTCAACCTGAGAACGCAAGCTCAACCATAAAGGGTCTTGCGTCAATCGCGGCCCGCCGCCCCATTGCATTCCCGCCAATGCTGACCCGCCCAGGTCGGATAAGGGCGGCGCCGTCGAGCGCGGGCCGTCATGGCGCCAAAGACAAAGGGGCCGCTCCTTTCGGAGCGACCCCTGTCATTTCGGCCTTTCGCGGAAACCGGTGTCCCGGCGCCGCCCAGCCTAGCCGCGCAGCTTGCGCGTGATGGTTTCCAGGTCCTGGCTCAGGACGTTGTCCTCGGCGCGCAGGGCCTCGATGCGACGCACGGCGTGCAGCACCGTGGTGTGGTCGCGACCGCCGAAGCGACGGCCGATGTCCGGCAGCGAACGCGTGGTCAGCTGCTTGGCCAGCCACATGGCCGCCTGGCGCGGACGGGCGACGGCGCGGTTGCGGCGCTCGCTGAGCAGGTCGGCCTGCTTCATGCCGTAATGGTCGGCGGTGGCCTTCTGAATGTCGTCGATGGTGATGCGCTTTTCGCCCGACCGCAGGTGCGGGCGCAGGATCGCCTGGACCTCGTCCAGGGTCATGCGCGACAGGCCTTCGCCGGCGCGGGCCGACAGGGTGTTCAGCGCGCCTTCCAGCTCGCGGACGCTGTCGGTGAAGCGGTCGGCCAGGAACTGCAGGACATCGGGGCGCATGGTCGGCTCGAAGCCGTGGGCGGCCGACAGGGTGTGGATCTTGCGCTCCAGGATGCCCAGGCGCAGCGAGCGGTCGGCCGGCTCCAGGCCGCAGACCAGACCCGCCGACAGGTGCGAGCGCAGATGGGCGTCCATCTCGGTCATGGCCGACGGCGGACGGTCGGCCGAGAACACGACGCGACGGCCTTCCTCGACCAGGGCGGTCAGGGTGTGGAACAGCTCTTCCTGGGTCGACTGCTTGCCGGCGATGAAATGCACGTCGTCGATGATCAAGAGGTCGGCCGCGCGCAGCTCTTCCTTGAAGGCCGCCGTCTGGCGATCCATCACGGCGCGCACGAAGGTCGACAGGAAGCGCTCGGCGGTCAAATAGACCACACGCTTTTCCGGCGCGTTGCGCATGGCTTCCCAGGCCAGGGCGTTCAGCAGGTGCGTCTTGCCGAAGCCGTAGGGGCCGTGGAACAGCACGGGGTTGAAGTGGCCGTCGGCCCAGTTGGCGATCCGGCGCGCCACGGCGTGGGCGAACTCGTTGGCCGGGCCCGGCACGAAGGTGTCGAAGGTGAAGCGCTCCTGCAGACCCTGGGTGCGCGGAGACTTGGCGCTGGTGGGCGCCACGCCCGGCGCGTCGGTCGACACCGGCAGGACGATCTCGATCGGCTCGGCGGCCACGGCGGCCTTGGGCGCGGCCTCGACATAGGCGCCCGCCAGGGCCTCGAACTCCAGGCGCGACTTGAGGTCGATGCGACGCGCGGTCGCGTCGTTCGCGGCCCACAGCTCGCCGATCCGGCGCCAGGCGCTGCGACGGATCCAATCGCGGGCGATGCCCGTTGACGTGACCAGCACGATGTCCCCCGTGGTGGTCTCGCGCAGCATGGCGGGCGCGATCCATGACCCGAAGGCCGCATCGCCCAGCTCGCGTTTCAACGCCACGCACACCTTCGACCATACGGCCGTCGCCGGCTCGCAAGCCGCCGCGATCGCCGCCGAGAAGTCCTGGCTGGCCACCCCGCCCTTCATCGTCATTCGTCCACCGCCTCGCACAAAAACAACCGCCGCTGATCAGCCGCCGCCCCCCAT
>NZ_DATFAV010000204.1:0-16442 GCF_035254145.1 Caulobacter sp.
GCGCAATCCTGGCGGTGCTGCTGGGATGGCGGGTGTGGGAGGCTTGGCGGTCGGCGCCGAAATCCTCCCCCTAGCGGAGGAGGTGGTCGCGAAGCGACCGGAAGGGAAAGTTGTCCTGGCCTGGCCTCTTCCCCCTCCGTCGTCTCTTCGAGCCGACACCTCCCCCGCTAGGGGGAGGATTGGAAAACACTATTTCCCCGCCGCGCTCTTGGCATAGGCCTGCGCCCCGGCCACCAGGCGCAGGACGTTGCCGCTCCAGATCGACTGGATGTCGGCGTCGTTGTAGCCCTCGGCCTTCAGGCGGGCGGTGATCTTGGGCAGGTCGGCGACGTCCTCCAGGCCCTCGACGCCGCCGCCGCCGTCCCAGTCGGCGCCGACGCAGACGCCCTTGGGACCGGCGATCTTCAAGGTGTGCAGCATGCTGGCCATGAAGATGTCGAAGTTGGCGCGGACCGGCGGATACTGCTTATCGACCGCCACGCGCTTGGCCATCCACGCCTTGACGTCCGCCTGGGTGGCGTCGTCGCGCGGCGGGCGCGGAATGGCGTCCAGCGCCGCCTTGCGCTCGGCGCTGGGGGGCGCGTTGGCGATCAGATAGACCGAGTTGATGCAGACCGCCCCGCCGCTCTCGGCGATCTTCTTGATGTGGGCGTCGTCGAGGTTACGCGGGTGGTCGAACACCGCCTTGGCGCCCGAGTGCGAGGCGATGATCGGGGCCTTGGACAGGGCCACGGCCTGATCGACCACATCGTCGCTGGCGTGGCTGACGTCGACCAGGATGCCCAGGCGGTTGGCCTCGGCGATCCAGCGCAGGCCCAGCGGCGAGAAGCCGTTCCAGATCTTGCCCTTCGGGTCGGTCGAGCTGTCGGCGAACTGGTTGTTGCGGAAGTGGACCGGGCCGGCCATGCGCACGCCGGTCTTGTAGAAGGTCTCCATCAGCGTCAGGTCCTCGCCCATCGGCCAGGAGTTCTCGATGCTCTGGAAGACGAAGACCTTGCCAGCCTTGTTGATCCGCGCGGCGTCCTCGGCCGTGTAGGCCAGCTCGAACTGGTCGGGATGGGCGGCGACCATCTCGCGGATCTCGGTCGCGCGGTTCAGGGCGAAGTCGCGGGCGCCGCGATAGCCCTCGGCGGTCAGGTCGCCCTGGCCCGTGTAGATCACGAAGAACCCGCCATCCAGGCCGCCGGCCTTCATGCGGGGCAAATCAACCTGGCTGCCGTCCTCGGTGACCGCGTGGCGGTCCAGCATCGACCAGCCGGGGCGCGAGAAGTGCTCGGGCGTGTCGAGGTGGGTGTCGAGGATCAGGAAACCGTCGTGCAGCGTCTTGATCGCCTTGGGGACATCGCCCGGCTTGTCCACGGGCTTCTTGTCGGCGGCGTGAGCCATGCCGCCTAGCAGGGCGGCTGAGCCGAGGAGGACGGTAAGCAGGCGACGCATGGGAGCACTCCGGAGCAATTGAGCGCGGCAAAGCTCGGGGCTGGACTTCAGCCCGTCAACCCATCTTCCGTGTTCATATCAATCCCAGCGCCTTGAAGCTGGCCACGCCCTCTCGACCGACCACCAAGTGATCATGCACGGCGATCTTCAGGGCTTTTCCGGCCTCGACGATCTGCTTGGTCATGTCGATGTCGGGGCGCGAGGGCGTCGGATCGCCGGACGGGTGATTGTGCACGACGATGATGTTGCTGCTGGACAGCTCCAGCGCCCGGCGCATCACCTCGCGCGGATAGACCGGGGCGTGGTCGACGGTGCCGCGGTTCATCACTTCGTCGGCGATCAGCTGGTTCTTCTTGTCGAGAAAGAGCACCCGAAATTGCTCGCGCGACTCGTTGGCCAGGGCGACGCGGACATAGCCGAGCAGGGCGCTCCAGGACGAGATGACCGGCCGCTTGGCGATCTTGTCGCGTCCGGCCCGCAAGGTCGCCTCGTGCAGCAGCTTGATGTCCATGGCCGCGGCTTCGCCGACGCCGCGCACGGTGGCCAGTTCCTCGATCGTCGCGCCCAGAACGCCACCGAACGAGCCGAAGCGGGCCAGCAGCGCCTTGGCCAGCGGCTTGATGTCGCCGCGTGGGAAGGTGCGGAAGAGATAGAGCTCCAGCAGCTCGTAGTCGGGCAGGGCGACGAGCCCGCCAACCTTGGCCCTCTGGCGCAGCCGCTCGCGGTGGCCGAGGTGGTGGGCGTGGGCGGACTTGCGGGAGGGCTTGGCGGAAGCGAGCGCGACCGGCGCCTCGTCCGCTATGGCGTCCGATACGACCAGGGATGAAACGCTGACCATGCCGCCCTCGACTCTGAGAGGGGCAGTAGGGATTATCGCGCCAGGGTTGTCTATATGAAAATCCTCCCCCTAGCGGGGGAGGTGGTCCGAAGGACCGGAGGGGGAGGTGCTTGACGCCTTGTCTCTTCCCCCTCCGTCGTTTCTTCGAGCCGACACCTCCCCCGCTAGGGGGAGGATTGCCGTTGCTGGATTCACCCGCCCAGGATCGCCGGCTGGAACAGCCCGGCCGGCGAGGCGGTGAAGACCTCGTAGCCGTCTTCCGTCACGCCGATCGAGTGCTCGCACTGGGCCGACAGCGACTTGTCGCGGGTCACGGCGGTCCAGCCGTCCTGCAGCACCTTCACCGCCGGCTTGCCCAGGTTCACCATCGGCTCGACGGTGAAGAACATGCCGGGCTTGAGCACCGCGCCCTGGCCGGGGCGGCCGAAGTGCAGGATGTTCGGGGCGTCGTGGAACACCTTGCCCAGACCGTGGCCGCAGAAGTCGCGCACCACGCCGCAGCGCTGGGCCTCGACATACGACTGGATGGCATAGCCGATGTCGCCCAGGGTCGCGCCGGGCTTCACGGCCTCCAGGCCGCGCTTCATGCCCTCGTAGGTGATCTCGACCAGGCGGCGGGCGCGCGGGCCGACCTCGCCCACGCCGTACATGCGCGAGGTGTCGCCGTGCCAGCCGTCGACGATGACGGTGACGTCGATATTGGCGATGTCGCCCTCGCGCAGCGCCCAGTCGCCCGGGATGCCATGGCAGACCACGTGGTTGCGCGAGATGCAGACGGTCTTGGGATAACCCCGGTAATAGAGGCAGGCCGGCAGGGCGCCGTTGTCCAGGATGAACTCCCGGGCCAGGCGGTCCAGCTCGTCGGACGAGACGCCCGGCTGGACGTGCGGGACCAGCATGTCCAGGCACTCGGCGGCCAGCTTGCCGGCCTTGCGCATGCCCTCGAAGTCCTCGGTCTTGTGGATCTTGATCTGGCCCGTGCGGGTTTCGGCTTCGATCTCGAGGGTGTTGTCCAAGGTCATGCTCTACTCGGCGGTCGCCGCCGCGAGGGGGCGGCGATCTGGTCGTGGGAAAGGCGTATCTCGCGATCCTAGCACAGATTTCAACCCCGGCGGGGCAAGAGTCATGGCGCGATGCGTCGCACCACCCCCGCGCCCGCCCGGATCTCCTTGACGAAGGACGCGTCCAGCGTGGTCGGCTTGTCGCGGCGCACGTGGCAGACACCCTTGTAGCGGGTCACCCGGCCCGAGCCCTTCTCGGTGACGTCGGCGGTGAACCGGACGTCCCACTCGCCCGGGCGGCCGGTGGGCTGGGGATCCATATCGTCGGAGGCGACCCCCTCGACGTCCTTCAGGCCGAAGCGGTCCTCCAGCTTCGACGTGCAGGCCTTGAACGCGAAGATCGCCCGCAGGCCGGTCATCATGCCGTTCTCCGGCTTGCCCGGATCGGCGCGGCCGCAGCCTGACAAGACCAGCGCCACGAGGGCGAAAGCCAGGACGGTCCTCTTCATGCGATCCCCTCGATACGCGAGCCGCGAAAGGGGTAACCGATGCCGTGGCGATTGCAGCTTAAATCGCTGTTAGGTGAGCGTTGGTCCACAGGATGCGCCGCGCGATCCGCACCGCCTCGGTGCTGACCCCGCACGCATAGACCAGCACCTCCACACCAGCCTGAGCCGCCGCGTCGAGACCGGCGGCGAACTTCGGGTCCAGGTCGGCGCAGGCCTGGAAGGTCTCGCAGTCCTCGCGCTGGACGACGAACAGCACCACGGCGCGATGGCCCTCGCGGACCTGGGCGGCGAGGTCGCCAAGGTGCCGGGTCGAGCGCTCGGCCTTGCAATCGGGGAATTCGGCCAGGCCCGGCGTGCGGGAAAGGTGGCAGTTCTTGAACGAGACTTTGCGACCGAGCGTTTCGCGGGAGTTCCGTGCACCGGTGGCGAATGATGCAATCTGCAGCTAAGTTGGTCCGATGAGTACAGCTAAGCGCATCTATGGGCTTGAGCCGATTGTCACCATCGTCGCATTGGCAACAGCCACGGCGGACGCGATCATCATTCCTTTCGCGCTCTTCTTTGCTGTCTCCGAGCATCTGTTGTGGAAAGTGGCGATCTCTTCAGGAAGCGTAGCGGCGTTGGTCTTCTTGAGGCTCTTGTTTTCGCATGCCTTCCACTATGCGATGGGGCAGGCGAACTCGACGATGCAAGGCGGCCAGCCATTTCGCTTGAAGCTTTTGAAGTTTAGCGATCCAGATTGGGGGCTTACAGGCGCGAAATGGGGCAGCGGCTATCTTGTCCCACTGCGCTTGATCCTAATGGTCGAGTTCTTGATCGTAATTTTCTTTTCGCCCGATGATCACCAATGGATCGCATTAACTGCTTTCTCGGGTGTTGCGCTGGCGATCCTGCTGACCCAAAGCCAACTGACTGATCACTTCCGCCGACCCGTTCAGTGCTGAGGAGCGTGGTCAAAATGACCTTTCCGCTTCAGAATTGGCGGGGTCACCTTTGCCAGCTAATTTTTCGGCTAAGCCTGATCGCATCGGTCCGCATTTCGCAGGCATAGACCAACACCTCGACCCCGGCGTCCGCTGCTTGATCGAGAGCCTTCGCAAAGGCCGGGTCCAAGTCCGCACACGCGCTGAACTCATCACAGTCCTCGCGTTGGACGACAAACAGCACCGCCGCCCGATCTCCTTGCGCGACCTGCGCCGCGAGATCGCCGAGGTGACGCGTTGACCGCTCGGCCTTGCAGTCCGGAAACTCGGCCAAGCCCTTAGTCCTTGAGAAGTGACAGTTTTTCACTTCGAGCCAAAGACGTTCGGGCACGTTGTAATTAGGTGGACAATCGTTGACCTCGAGCCAGCAGGGCGGGCGGTCCTCGTGGGTCAGCAGGAAGTCGACGCGGCTGGCCTGCGCGTACTTCACCTCCGGGCGGATCGTCGTGTAGCCCGAAAGTTCTGGGATGGCCCCGGTCGCCAGGGCCTCGGCGACCAGGCGGTTGGGCAGCAGGGTGTTGATCCCGACCAACACACTTTCTTTGGGGGCGGCGTCCTGCTCGACCAGTTGCAGGGTCCAGGCCAGCTTGCGCTTGGGATCGTCCGACCACGACACCCAGGCGCCCTGTCCCGGCTCGCGCACGCCCAGCATGGCGCCGGGATTGGGGCAGTGGGCGGTGATTTCCCGCCCGTCGTCCAGCACGAGGTCGGCGAAGAAGCGCTTGTAGCGACTGACCAGCCGGCCATGAACGAGCGGTTGCGGGAGCAGCATGCGCGGCCTAAGTCGATCCTAGAGAACGACCGGCGATGTAGGGGATCCAGACGATGACGGCCACCAAAAGCGAGCGCGTGACGGCGGCGGTGATGATCATCGGGGACGAGATCCTCTCGGGGCGCACCCAGGACGTGAACCTGTCGGCCATCGCCCGCTATCTGGCGACCTACGGCGTCGACCTGTGCGAGGCGCGGGTGGTGCCCGACATCGAGCAGGAGATCATTGACGCGGTGAACGCCCTGCGCACGCGCTACGACTACGTGATCACCACCGGCGGCATAGGTCCGACCCACGACGACATCACCGCCGACTCGATCGCCAAGGCCTTTGGGGTCACCGCGCCCGAGCATCCCGAAATCATGGCCATGCTGCGCGAGCGCTGGGGCGAGCCGAACGCGGCCCGCCGCCGGATGGCGCACGTGCCCGAGGGCGGCAGCCTGGTGAAGAACCCCGTCCAGGGGCCGCCCGGCTTCCAGAAGGACAATGTCTTCGTCCTGGCCGGCGTGCCGGCGATCATGCGAGGCATGCTGGAGGACGTCGGACCCCGCCTGCGGACCGGGGCGGTGGTGCTGTCGAAGACCGTCCGCGTCACCGGCACGGGCGAGGGAACGATCGCCGCGCCGCTGGAAGCGGTGGCCAAGGCCCATCCGGACATGTCCCTGGGCAGCTATCCGTTCTTCAGCCCGCCGGACCTCTATGGCGCCAATCTGGTGCTGCGGAGCCGGGATCCGTCGGAGCTGGACGCGGCCGTCGGCGAGCTGATGGCGGCCCTGGCCGAGGCGGGGGCGAGCAATATCGAGCTGCTGGCCGATCCGGCGTGAATAGGCGCGCCTGATCGGGGCCTATTCGCCCTCGGCGATGGCCTTGGCCAGGTCGACGAGGTGCTTGCGCATGCCCGAGGAGTCGATGCCGATATAGGCGCGGGCCAGTTCGGGGCCGCCCGGCGCGGACCAGAAGGCGGCCATTTCGTTGGCGAGATCGGCGGCGGTGCTGTCGGCGCCCGCCGGGTCTTCCAGGCCCTCGAAGAAGAAACCGATCGGCGTCTTCAGGAACATGGCCGTCGCATGCAGCTTGCTGGCGCTGATGCGATTGGCCCCGCCCTCGTACTTCTGGACCTGCTGGAACGTCAGGCCCAGCGCGTCGGCCAGCGACTGCTGCGAATAGCCGAGATCCCGGCGGCGCATTCGCAGGCGCCGTCCGACATGCAGGTCGACGGGATCGGGGGTCTTGTCTTCAGCCATGGGTCAAGCACTCGAACGCAACAGGGAGCGGGCGAAGGTCATGCCCGACGACGGGACCGATCAGGTCCGGCGCCGCGCCGAAAGCGGTCGCGAGCCAAGGCCTCGTGGCCGGGCTAACCCAGCCTCGCGGCGCATGGACACGGGAACGCTCTCATGAAAACCGGCGCGAATTCTGAACGGAGTCGATGCGTCGAGAAATCCATATTCCCGCTCCGCGTGTCGATTCCCTCGGGGCGAGAAGTGGGTGAGTCAACTCTGCCGTTGGTAGTCGTCCGGCGGGGAGGCTGGTCTGGTAGGGACGGTGGGACTCGAACCCACACGGATTGCTCCAACGGATTTTAAGTCCGGCGCGTCTACCGATTCCGCCACGTCCCCGTCATCCCGACCCCATAAGCCATCGGCGGCCCGGGGTCGAGACGGGGGCGGGGGATCGGATCAGCGCTTGGCCTGGCGGTCCAGGGCGCGGGCCTGCTCGTCGGTGACCTCATATTCGCCGGCGCCGCCGACCGTGGCCGAGACATTCGATCCGGCGACATCGGCCGCCACCGCGCCCGAGCCGCGCGCGGCTTGGTTCTGCACCCAGTCGATGTAGAGCAGGCGATCGGCCGACTCCAAGGCGACGTCGAAATTGTCGGCGCGCCAGCCTTGCTCCATCCGCACGCCTTCGCCTTCGCTCGCCAGCGCCTGGTAGTAGGTCTTTGCGGTGTTCAGGCGGCCTGTGCGCTGATAGGCGGTGGCCAGGTTGAAGCGGTTTTCGATCGTCGGCTCGGCCGCGGTCGCGCGCTTTTGCAGATTGGTGGCGATCCAGTTGTTGCCACGCGCCATCTCGAACATGGCCTTGTCGGCTTGAGCGCTGGCGTCGACCCGTGCGAGGGCGGCGTGCGAACTCCCAAGCGTAAGCGCGCCGGCAACCATCGACGCAAGAATAGCTTTGCTATTCGTCATGGCTAAGTCTCCAGATTTTTCGCGTATGGGCGATAATTACAGTGAAGGTACGCGGGGAAATCTGGAAAGTTAGCGAAGAAGTGCTTGATTGGTTCCGCTATAGGTCGTGCTTATATCTGGATAAGCTTCGCCGTTTTGGCGCGGTGCGCCGGCCTCGCTGGACTTTCGGCGACTCAATGTCCGGTTTTGTCGCAGATGAAGGCGTCGTAACTTGACGCCTCACGCGGCGCCTCGCCCTATCCGGCCTTTAAGCTTAACCAGAGGGTGTTATGCGTCTTTTCGTGTCCGTCGCCGGGCTGTCCCTGGCCGTGGCGACGTCCGTTTTCGCTCAGGCGGCGTCGGAGCAACCGGCGGGGCAGGCCGCCCAAGCCGGCGCCAGCGCGCCCGCCGCCGTCGCGACCTCGACCAATGCGAAGAAGGACGGCGTGATCTGCCACAAGGAGACTCCGACCGGCAGCCACTTCCCGGTCAAGGTCTGCACCACGGCCGAGCAGCGCAAGAACCAGCGCGGCGTGGCCCAGCACGCCCAGGAGTCGATGCAGGCTCCGACGCCGACGATCCCCAACTGAGGCTCGACGCCAGAGCTTGGCATGCTAGCGTCCCCGTCCTTTTTGGATCGGACGGGGACGGACAGCATGCGTAAGGGGATCAGGACCGCGGCGACGGCGGTGGGTGTTCTGGCGGGGCTCTGGGGGGCTGGCGCGAGCGCGGCGGAGGTTTCGGCCGTCAGCGCCGCCCGGCTGCTGGACGTCGCCACCGGCAAGTACGTCGAGAACCCGCTGGTGATCGTCACCGACGGTCGGATCACCGCCGTCGGCAAGAAGGGTGACGCGGTTCCGGCGGGCGCCAAGACGATCGACCTGCCGGGCGCGACCCTGCTGCCGGGCCTGATCGACATGCACACCCACATCGACGCCCTGGCCGAGATCGGTGGCTATAACAGTCTGGAATACAGCGATCGTTTCTGGAGCGTGGTGCAGGTCGCCAACGCCAGGAAGACGCTGGACGCGGGCTTCACCACCATCCGCAACGTCGGCTCGGCCGATTTCGACGATGTGGGCCTGCGCGAGGCGATCGACGCCGGCTATGTGCAGGGGCCGCGCATCGTCACGGCCACCTGGGCGATCGGGGCGACCGGCGGTCACTGCGACTCGACCTTCTTCCCGCCTTCGATGGACGAGAAGGGGCCCTACAACATCGACAGCCCCGACGAGGCGCGGAAGGCGGTCCGCACCCTCAAGAAGTACGGCGCCCAGGTGATCAAGATCTGCGCCACCGGCGGAGTGTTCTCGCGCGGCGACGAGCCGGGCCAGCAGCAACTGACCTATGACGAGATGCACGCGGTGGCCGACGAGGCCCACATGGCGGGCCTGAAGGTCGCCGCCCACGCCCACGGCGCGGCCGGCATCCGCGAGGCGATCAAGGCCGGCATCGACACCATCGAGCACGCCAGCCTGGTCGACGACGAGGGCATCAAGCTGGCGGTCCAGCACGGGACCTATTTCGCGATGGACATCTACAACACCGACTACACCCAGGCCGAGGGCAAGAAGAACGGCGTGCTGGAAGACAACCTGCGCAAGGATCGCGACATCGGCGAGATCCAGCGCCAGAACTTCAAGAAGGCGCTGAAGGCCGGGGTGAAGATGATCTACGCCACAGACGCCGGGGTCTATCCGCATGGCGACAACGCCAAGCAGTTCGCGATCATGGTCCGCTATGGCGCCACGCCCCTGCAGGCGATCCAGGCCGCGACGATCACGGCGGCCGAGGCCCTGGGCCAGGGCAAGGACGTCGGCCAGGTGGCCGTCGGGCGCTTTGGTGACATCATCGCCGTGGCCGGCGATCCGTTGGCCGACGTGACGGTGCTGGAAAAGCCGGTGTTCGTGATGAAGGGCGGCGCGCCGGTGAAGCAGCCCTGAGCCCAAGCTCTGAGCCAGGGGGCGCCGCTTCAATATGTCGCGATACCCGGCGGGTGAGTTGACGGGCGTTGACCGCTTGTATGTAGGTCGGATGGCAAGGTTGTCTTTATGGAGACGCCATCATGAGCCGAACGTCCGCTCACCGCGCCTTTCGGCGAACGATGAATTTGATCGCCGGCGGCAAGTCCCTGGCGATGGCGCTGAAGGCCATCGTCCAGGCGGTCGAGGCCGAGGACCCGGAGATCGTCTGCAGCATCCTGCTGCTCGACGCCGATCGCCGCCGTCTGACGATGGGCGCGGCGCCCAGCCTGCCGGACGCCTATAACCAGGCCATAGAGGGCGTCGAGATCGGCCCCTCGGTCGGATCGTGCGGGACCGCCGCCTATCTTGGCCGTCGGGTCATGGTCGAGGACATCCAGTCCGATCCGCTGTGGACGGACTACCGGGATCTGGCCGCCGAGGCGGGCCTGGCCTCCTGCTGGTCGCAGCCCATCATGGCGGCCGACGGCTCGGTGGTCGGGACGTTCGCCATCTATCATCACGAGGTCAGCGCGCCGGACGAGGAGGACATCGCCTTCATCGAGGCCGCCGCGGAGCTGGCGGCGATCGCCATCGATCGGCGGCGGGGCCAGGAGGAGCTGGCGGCCAGCGAGGTTCGCGCCCGGCTCTCGGCCCAACAGGCGCTGGAGACGGCGCAGAATCTCTCGAGCTTCTTCGACGTGTCGGCCGACATGCTCTGCATCCGCGACATGGAGGGGCGGTTCGTCAAGGTGAACCAGGCCTGGGAGACGGTCCTGGGCTATCCGGTCGAGATGCTGGAGGGCGCGCGCCTGATGTCCCTGCTGCATCCCGACGACGTGGAGGCCACGCAAGTCAACATGGATCGGGCCAACAGCGAGGGCGACGTCAACGGCTTCGTCAATCGCTATCGCCGCGCCGACGGATCCTATTGCCCGCTGGAGTGGCGGGCGCGGCGGTGCGGCGACCTGGTGTTCGGGGTGGCGCGGGACGTCACCGAACGCCTGCGGATCGAGGCGGAAATGGCCGAGGCCCGCCACGCCGCGGAGGCCGCCAACAAGGCCAAGAGCGACTTCCTGGCCAATATGAGCCACGAGATCCGCACGCCGCTGAACGGCGTCATCGGCATCGCCGCGGCCCTGGGCGAAACCTCTCTGACGCAGCAGCAGACCGAGATGGTCGCCCTGATCCGACGGTCTGGCGAGACCCTGGAGAGGCTCGTCTCCGACATTCTCGACGTCTCGAAGATCGAGGCGGGCCAGATGACCATCCAGGCCCAGGCCTTCGACCTCGGCGCGGTCCTGGACGGCTTGCTGGACGTCACGCGGTTGCGGGCGGAGGAGAAGGGCGTGGATATCCGCGTCGAGCGGAGCGCGAGCGCCGAGGGCGTCTTCCTGGGCGATAGCGTCCGGATCGGCCAGGTGCTGAACAACCTGCTGTCCAACGCCGTGAAGTTCACCGACCGGGGCGAGGTCGCCGTTCGCATCGATGTCGATGACCCTGGCCCCGACCAGACCTCGCGCCTGTGCGTCGAGGTCGAGGACACCGGCGTCGGCTTCGACGCGGCCAAGGCCGAGATGATCTTCCAGCGCTTCAGCCAGGCCGACAGCACGATCACGCGCCGGTTCGGCGGGTCGGGCCTGGGCCTGTCGATCAGCAGGGCCTTGGTCGAGATGATGGGGGGCGAGATCACGGCCAGGTCCAGGCCGGGCGCCGGCAGCCTGTTCCGGGTCGTCCTGCCGCTGGACCGGACCGAGGCGGCGGAGGCGCTCGACGGCTGCCCGGTCCTCCAGTGCGGCCAGGCCGACGGACTGCGGGTGCTGCTGGCGGAGGATCACCCGATCAATCAGCGGGTGGTGCAACTGATCCTCGAGCCTTGCGGCGCCACCGTGACGGTGGTCGAGAACGGGGCCCAGGCGGTCGAGGCCCTGGCGGCGCAGGCCTATGACGTGGTGCTGATGGACATGCAGATGCCGGTCATGGACGGGCTGGCGGCGACCCGGGCCATCCGTGGCCAGGAGGCCCCGGGCCACCGGACGCCGATCATCATGCTCAGCGCCAACGCCATGGCCGGCCATCGCCAGGACGCGCTCCTGGCCGGGGCGGACCTGCATGTGGCCAAGCCGATCACCGTCGCGGCCCTGCTTGACGGCATTGGCCAGGTGATGGCCCCCGACACCCGCCGCGCGGGCTGACGACGGCGGTTTCCCTTCACCTTTGCCGGCTGAACGCCTAAATCGGGCGGCTCGCGGTCTTGGACCGCCTGAAACCCTGCTCGGACTTGGCTGCGTGATCACCTTTCAGGACGTCTCCAAAACCTATGGCCCAGGCGGCCACGCCGCCCTCGCGGGGGTCTCGCTGTCGGTGAAGGCCGGCGAGGTGTTCGGCGTGATCGGCGCCTCGGGCGCGGGCAAGTCGACCCTGATCCGGCTGATCAACGGCCTGGAGACCCCGACCGGCGGCCGCGTGATCGTCGACGGCGACGATGTGGCGGCCTTGGGCGTCGAGGGCCTGCGGGCCCTGCGTCGCCGGGTCGGGATGATCTTCCAGCACTTCAACCTGCTGTCGGGCAGGACGGTCGCCCAGAACATCGCCTTCCCGCTGAAGCTGGCCGGGCGTCCCGCCGCCGAGGTCAAGGCGCGCACGGCCGAGCTCCTGGAGCGCGTCGGCCTTTCGGCCCACGCCGACAAGTATCCGGCCCAGCTGTCGGGCGGCCAGAAGCAGCGCGTCGGCGTCGCCCGCGCCCTGGCGACCGGCCCCAAGGTCCTGCTGTGCGACGAGGCCACCAGCGCGCTGGATCCGGAGACGACCGAGCAGATCCTCGACCTGATCTCGGGTCTGAACCGCGAACTGGGCCTGACCATCGTGCTGATCACCCACGAGATGGACGTGGTCCGCCGCGTCTGCGATCGCGTCGCCGTGCTGGACGCCGGCCGCGTGGTCGAGGAGGGGGCCGTGGAGGACGTCTTCCTGCATCCGGCCAGCGACACGGCCCGCCGCTTCGTGCGGGAGGCGGACGGCGAGGTCTCGGCCGCGCCTGGCGTGGGCGGCCGCGTCGTGCGCCTGACCTTCAAGGGCGAGGCGACCTACAAGCCGGTGCTGGGCGAGGTGGCCCGCGCCACGGGCGTCGACTATTCCATCCTGGGCGGGCGCATCCATCGCCTGCGCGAGACGCCCTACGGCCAGCTGACCCTGGCCCTGACCGGCGGCGACGTGGGGGCGGCGATCGCCAGGTTCCAGGAGGCCGGCGTCCGCGTCGACGAACTGAACGGGGAGACCGCCCGATGAGCGCCTCGAACATCGACTGGAACGAGATCGGCCAGGCCACCCTGGACACCCTGGCCATGCTGGGCGGCTCGATGGTGCTGACTGTCGTGCTGGGCCTGCCGCTGGGCGTGATCCTGTTCCTGACCGGCAAGGGCCAGATGCTGGAGAACCGCCTGGCCAACGGCGTGCTGTCGCTGCTGGTCAACATCCTGCGCTCGGTGCCGTTCGTGATCCTGCTGATCGTGATGATCCCGCTGACCGTGGCCCTGGTCGGCACCTCGCTGGGCGTGGCCGGCGCCATTCCGCCCCTGGTCGGCGGCGCGGCCCCCTTCTTCGCGCGCCTGGTCGAGACCGCCCTGCGCGAGGTCGACAAGGGCGTGGTCGAGGCGAGTTTCGCCATGGGCGCCAAGCGTCGGCAGGTGGTGCTGGGCGCGCTGCTGCCGGAGGCCCTGCCGGGCCTGATCGCCGCCGCGACGGTGACCGCGGTCACCTTGCTGTCCTACACCGCGATGGCGGGCGTCGTCGGCGCGGGCGGCCTGGGCGACCTGGCGGTGCGGTTCGGCTATCAGCGCTTCCAGACCGACGTGATGGTCGTGACGGTCGTGCTGATGCTGGTGCTGGTCCAGGCGCTACAGATGATCGGCGACGCGGTGGTGCGCCGCGTGTCGCACAGGTAGGAGCGGGAAATGACCGACGAACATACTGCCCCGCATTGGGACCCCGCCTTCGCCGAAACGCTGATCGGCAAGACGTTGCTGATGAACCTGACGTTCCTCGACGACGACGGCGAGGTGGCCGAGCGCCAGCAGTTCTTCGGCGTGGTCATCGACGCCGACGAGGACGAGGGGATCGTCCTGGACTTGCTGGGCGAGCACGACGGCGACACCTACACCCTGCCGCCCCAGACCTCGGCCATCCAGGCGGCCGAACCGGGCGTGACCAGCCTGGCCGGGGACAAGCCCGACTTCATCGCCAGCTGGATCATTCACGGCGCGCCAGAGCCAGCCAACGACGTCGAGGACGAGGATTAGGCGGAGCGACATTCAAGGCCGTGCACAATTGCTGCCTTCCTGGGCCCTGTGCCCAGGACCCATCGTTCCGAGGTCGCCGAGTTCGATCGGTGTTCTGGGCTGTTCAGCCCTGGCTCGCTTCTAAATCACAGCCTGCCGCCGGCATGGGTCCTGGGCACAGGGCCCAGGAAGGCGAGTTATTGACTTCAACGCTGCCTTGAAGGTCGATCCGTCCTAGCCCGTTCGGGGTCCTATCCCGCCTGATCGAACGGGAATGGCAGGCGACCGGCCTTGAACAGGATGTCGGGGTTCTCGTCGTAGTCGCCCAGCTCGACGTCGGCGCTGGCCGAGAAGGCCACGACGCCCTCCCGTAGCGGCGCCAGGCGCTCGGCCTTGCGGCGCGCCTCCTCGGCCGTCTTGCAGCCGATCTGCTGCTCGGCTTTCAGGCCCTTGCCGCGTCCTGCGACATAGGCTTGCACGATGTGGACGGTTTCCTTGGCCATCCCCATCCAAGCGGCCTGTTCGCAGGTGGCGTCAAGCGACCTTGCGCGGTCAAAGCGGCAGGGGCTCGACGGCCTCTCAGGAAATCTGATTTCCTCCACGGGCTCGGAACGGGCAAAAGCCTACCCTTCAGATCGCCTTTGTGGAGCCGTTCATGGTCGCCCGCCGCGCCTTTCTCGTCCTTGGCCTCGCCGCCGCCGCCCTGGCCGCCTGCGGGCCCAAGGCGCCCAAGCCCAGCGATCCGAACACCCTGACCGTGGCCGCCACCGCCATTCCGCACGCCGAGGTGCTGGAGTTCGTCAAACCGAAGCTGGCGGCCGAGGGGCTGAACATCCAGATCAAGGTCTTCAACGACTACGTCCAGCCCAACGTCCAGGTGGCCGAGAAGCGCATCGACGTCAGCTACTTCGAGACGCTGCCCTATCTGGAGACCTTCAACCGCGACAAGGGCACGACCCTGATCCCGATCCAGGGCGTCCATGTCGAGCCGATCGGGACCTATTCGGCCAAGTGGAAGTCGATCGCCGAGGCTCCGAACGGCGCCACGATCGCCATTCCGAACGACGCCAGCACCGAGGGCCGGGCCCTGATCCTGCTGGCCAAGAACGGCGTCATCGGCCTGAAGGACCCGAACAACGCCCTGTCGAGCCTGAAGGACATCACCAGCAATCCCAAGAACCTGAAGTTCAAGGAACTGGAAGCGCCGGCCCTGCCGCGCGTGCTGAACCAGGTCGACCTGGCGGTGATCAACACCAACTACGCTCTGGACGCCAAGCTGAACCCGAGCAAGGACGCCCTGATCATCGAGGACAAGACCAGCCCCTATGTGAACTATCTGGTCGGCCGTCCGGACAACAAGGACGACCCGCGCGTCAAGAAACTGGCCGCGGCCCTGACCTCGCCGGAGGTGAAGGCGTTCATCGAGAAGAAGTACGCCGGCGCGGTGGTGCCGGCGTTCTGAGGGGCGGCGAAGATGCTCCCCCGCAAGCGGGGGAGCTGTCGCGGAGCGACTGAGGGGGCTAACTGGAAGCTAGTCGCGCTAGCCCCCTCCGGCCCTTCGGGCCACCTCCCCCGCAAGCGGGAGAGGATCTGACGCCTAGCAACTCCTGACATTTCACCGTACCTATCAGCGCCCGCAAGCCTCGGAGCGCCCATGGCCTCGCCCTCGCTGAAATCGACCGCCGGCCGGACCCTGGTGCTGGACGTGGCCAATTCCTCGGGCCTGGAGGACTGGTCGCCGGAGTTGCAGAAGACCAAGGTCTACGAGCGCATCCTGCTGGACCTGATCCTGGGCGATCTGGCCGCCGGCTCGCGGCTGGACGAGCAGTCGCTGGCCGCGCGCTACGGGGCGGGCCTGGCGGGCGTGCGCGACGCCCTGGGGCGGCTGGCGCTGGAGGGGCTGGTCATGCGGCGGGCGCGCTCGGGCACCACGGTCGCGCCGCTGGACCTGGTCGAACTGCGCCAGGGCTACGAGGCCCGGGTGTTGATCGAACCGCACTGCGCGGCCCTGGCCGCCCGCAACGCCTCCAAGGCCGACGCCCAGGCGATGTACGATGTGTTCGCGGACGGCGAGGAGGCCGCGCGCACCTGCGACCTGCCGGCCCTGGTGGCGATGGACCTGCGCTTCCACGCCCTGGTCGCGCGGGGATCGGGCAACCTCGCCCTGGCCCGCATCCTGATCCCGCTGCAGCACAAGGCCGCCCGCTTCTGGGTGTTCTCGTTCAACGGCGCGACCGAGCAGGAACTGCTGGACGAGATCGAGGAGCATCGCCAGGTCGCCCGAGTAATCGCTGGCGGCGACGCCGACGCCTCCCGCGCGGCGATGCTGCGGATCCTCAACGTCCAGCCCGAGGCCCAGACCCGCCCACACGTCGGCGCGGCTTAGGCTCAAATCCTCCCCCCAGCGGGGGAGGTGGCGCGAAGCGCCGGTGGGGGAAGTCCTGCTGACCCTGCTTCTTCCCCCTCCGTCGTCTCTTCGAGCCGACACCTCCCCCG
>NZ_DATFAV010000205.1:0-9971 GCF_035254145.1 Caulobacter sp.
AGCCGCTGGCGGCCCTGCCGGCCGGTCTCGCCGATCCGCACCTGGCCCTCGCCAACGACGGCGCCGACCTTGTCCACACCTTCGACGCCCAGGCCGAGGACACCGGCATCGCCGACCTCCTCAAGCGCCTCGCCGAGCACGGGATCGAGTTCAAGGACCTGAAGACCGACCAGAGCTCGCTGGAGGACATCTTCGTCAGCCTGGTGAGGGCCCCGCAATGAACCTGTTCGCGATCAAGGCCATCTACCGCTTCGAGATGGCGCGGTGGTTCCGCACCCTGGCCCAGAGCATCATCGCTCCCGTCCTTTCGACATCCCTCTATTTCGTGGTGTTCGGCTCGGCGATCGGCTCGCGCATGCAGGCCATCGAGGGCGTCAGCTATGGCGCCTTCATCGTGCCGGGCCTGATCATGCTGTCGCTGCTCAGCGAGAGCATCTCCAACGCCTCGTTCGGCATCTACATGCCCAAGTGGGCCGGCACGATCTATGAGCTGCTGTCGGCTCCGGTCGCCTGGTACGAGGCGGTCACCGGCTATGTCGGGGCGGCGGCGACCAAGTCGATCTGCCTGGGCCTGCTGATCCTGGCCACGGCGCGGATCTTCGTGCCGTTCGAGATCGCCCACCCGTTCGTGATGGTGCTGTTCCTGGTCCTGACCTCGCTGACCTTCAGCCTGTTCGGCTTCATCATCGGCGTCTGGGCCGACAACTTCCAGAAACTGCAGATCGTGCCGGCGCTGATCGTCACGCCCCTGACCTTCCTGGGCGGCAGCTTCTACTCGATCAAGATGCTGCCCCCGATCTGGCAGAAGATCACCCTGTTCAACCCGGTGGTCTATCTGATCAGCGGCTTCCGCTGGGCCTTTTACGGCCAGTCGGACGTCGGCGTCGGCGTCAGCCTGACCATGACCGCCGTGTTCCTGGCGGTCTGCCTGACGGGCGTGGCCTGGATCTTCAAGACCGGCTACCGGCTGAAGGTCTAGAGCATTTCACGACCTGACCGCGTCAGGCCGTGAACTCTAGTCTTTTGTTTTAGCGCATTTTTCTTCACGCGAACCGGGGCTACTTCGCTCGAAAAATGCTCTAGTCCTCGGCGGAAGGCGGAGCGTCGTCGGTCTGGGCCGGCGCCTCCGCCTTCAGCCCCTTCAGCCCGCCGGCCGCGCCCCGGGCGACCAGGGCCGCCTCGGCGGCGCGGACCATCGGCCGTTCGCCGTTGAACCCCGCCAGCGCGCGGCAGGCCTCGAAGAAGCCGGGGTCCGCGCGCGTGTCGATCTCTGGCTGCTGGACGATCAGGTGCAGGCCGCGCGCCTCCAGCTTCAGCACCACGTCCATGAGGCCCGCCATGTCGCCCGCCAGGGCGTGGAGGCTGGGCGTGGCCACGGCGCCGCCGTCCTCCAGCGCGTCCAGCGCCCGCGTCAGGCCGGGCCGCACGACGCCGGAGTTCAGGCATCGGTCGCTGAACACCTCCTCGCAGCCCAGCAGCAGCAGACGCTCTTCCTGGGCGGGGCTGAAGAAGATCCCGCGCACGGGCGGCACGCGGTAGTAGCCGACGAGTTTCATCCTGGGTGCTTGGCAAACCCGCCCGTCCTTGGCGAGAGGATTTCGCCGCCGTCCACAGCTGCCTTCGCCAAACCCGGACGCTCCGGACCGGAAGCGCTGTCGGCGGCGGGAGAGGTCACCCTGATCCGCGTTAAGCGGACCGACCGCTCGCGGGCCGGACTGCCGATCGATGCGGGCCGCGCCCTCGGAGCTTGGCGCGGCTGAGCGGCAGGCGTCCATAGATTTCGGCGCCCGTGCGCGCGAACCGGGCGGCCCCGAACCGCTCCAGCACCCGTTCGCGCGAAGCCTGGCCCATGGCCGCGAGCCGCTCTGGGTGGCTCAGAAGCCGCCGCAGGGCCTCGGCCAGGGCCTCGGGATCGTCGGGGGCGACGACGAAGCCCGTGCGCTCGTCCAGGACGCTGAACGGCATCTCGCCGGCCGCCGAGACGACCATTGGCAAGGCCGCCTCCATGGCCTCGTGGGCGGCGATGCACAGTCCCTCCGAGCGGGACGGCTGCAGATAGCCATGCAAGCTGGCCAGGAAGGCGCGCGGCTGCTCCTGGAAGCCGACCAGCTCGACATTGTCGAGGCCGGCGGCGGCGATCCTGGCGGCCAGGGACGCCCGTTGCGCGCCGTCGCCGGCGATCCGGACCCTGAACGGCGCGGGCGGCGCGAAATGCGACGCCTTCAGGATCGCCAGGGCCTCGATCAGGACGTCGTAGCCCTTCACGCGGTGCAGGCGGCCCAGCGACCCGAGCTCGACGGTCTGGCCGGGGCTCCAGGGCTTGGCCACGGGCGCGGCGCCATTGGCGGCGAACAGCGGCCAGGTCGTCAGGCGCTCGGGCGGCACGCCGAGGCGCCGGGCGGTCAGGCAGGTGACGTTGTTGGAATCGCCGATCCACAGCTGGCTCAGCCTCTGGGCGTTTCGCAGCAGGATGCGGTTGGCCGGCTTGAGGAACGCGGCGTGCTGCCAACTGACGACGGGCAACCGCCGACGCAGGCCCACGAGCTGGCCAAGAAGCGTCGCGCGGGTCAGCGAGGTCCAGATCAGATCGGGCTGGAAGGCGGCGATCTGGCGGTCCAGCCATGTCAGCGCGGCGAGGTGGTCCTTCTCCCGCCCCTCGCGAACGTGGACGACTAGGCCGTCGGCCTCCATGCCCGCCAGCGCGCGCCGGTCGCGTGGCAGGAGGGCGAAGACCTCGACCTCGGCGCCCTGATCGCGAAGCACCCGGGTGACCGCCGGCACCGGCGCGGCCGCGCCGCCGCCTTCCAGGGAGTTGATGACATAGGCGATCCGCATGGCCTTCTATCCCGCGACAGCCATCGTCGGCGCTGCGACGGGCTCGGGCCAGTCGAGGCCGGCGAAACGGGCCAGGGCCCGCGCGGCCCGCGCCGAAGAGGGCTCCGGCGTCAGATCGAAACTTTGATTGAAGAGCTCTTCCTGGACGGGACGCCAGATCGTTTCGTGCTCTTCCTGGGCGTGCACCAGCGCCGCGCCGAGATCGGCGGCTCGCTCGATCACCGGCCCCGCGCGCCAATGGGTGAAGTTGGGATCGCCGCGCCACTCGAACCGGTGCGTGTTCAGGAACACGCAGGGGCGCGGATGGAGGAGGAACTCGTAGACCTGGCTGCTGACGTCTCCCAGATAGAGATCGGCGCGCTGAGTGTAGGTCATGGTCGTGGACGCCCGGCTGCCCAGGTCGATGTGGATATTCTCGGCGCGGAGATACTTGTCCGCGATCCGGCCCGCGCGGTCGATCCGCAGCTTGTCGATCGTCACCACGAAAGGCCGCTCGAACAGCATCACATGCGGCGCGAAAATCAACTGATACTCGTCGTGCTCGACGAACCAGTCGAGGACGGCGCGCCCTTCGTCGTACCAGGACGACAGGTGTGGCGAGACGTGCGGATTGTAGAGCACCACGGGGCGTCGGTCGTCGACGAAGGGCAGGCTTGGGCGCGGCGGCGCGAGGTCGAACTTGGGATAGCCGACGACCGAGATGGTTCGGGGATCGACGCCGGCGTCGCTGATCAGTCGTTCGCGGATCTTGGGCCCGGAGACCAGCACGTGATCGAAGCCCGCGCTGGCCTTGTCGAAGCCGATCGCGCGATCGCCCGCGCCGTGGCGCGTATGGACGATCTTCAGGTCCTTCAGGCCGTAGCGGGTCTTCAGCAGCAGCGAGGTCTTCTCGGCCACCACCAGGACGTCGAGCGACCGGAAGAAGTCGAGGTTGTCGCGATAGACCAGCAATTTGCCGGCCGGGATCAACGCCTCCAACGCGTTGGCCATGGTCCTTGAAGCCCCCGGCTTCAGGCCCAGCTCGACCAGCCGCAGCCCCGCGCCGATCATGCCGTCGGCGAGACGGATCACCTCGGCGCTCAGGCGTCGATTGGTGGTGGCGACGATGATCTCCAGATCCGGCCGTCCACGCGCCAAGGCCAAGGCGATGGGCAGGCTGTGGGCGACCTGGTGCACCTGGTCGTGATTGAAGAGGAAGCCGATCCGCATGCCATGATGACGACGGGGACGTCAGACCGCCTCAAGGCTCCGCTTGCCCGGCCGACGGACGTCGTGGGCGGTCCCAGGATCAACTCGTGACAGTGTCTTGTCGGATAAGGGCGCCGGCGCGGGTCAGAAGCGCGGATTGGCCTCGCGCAGGCCCTGGTTGGCCAGTTCGTCCGCGCGCTCGTTCAGCGGATGGCCGGCGTGGCCCTTGACCCAGCGCCAGTCGACGTCATGGCGCGAGCGGGCGGCGTCGAGCCGCTTCCACAGGTCGTCGTTCTTGACCGGGCTCTTGTCGGCCGTCTTCCAGCCGCGCGCCTTCCAGCCCCGGATCCACTCCTGGATGCCCTTCATGACGTACTGGCTGTCGGTGTGCAGCTCGACCTTGCAGGGGCGGTTCAGCAGCTCCAGCGCCTGGATGGCGGCCATCAGCTCCATGCGGTTGTTGGTCGTCCCCGGCTCGCCGCCGCAGATTTCCTTCTTCTTGTCACCGTAGAACAGGATGGCGCCCCAGCCGCCGGGGCCCGGATTACCCTTGCAGGCCCCGTCGGTGTAGATCGTGACCTTGGGCGTCATGCGAACAGCACGAGGCCCTCGCGGTGGACGGCCAGCTTGCGCTCGTACTCCAGCGGGTCCTTGGGCTTGACCAGGGCGCCGGCGGGCGTCGCGCCCCAGTCGGCCAGGCGGGTCAGGAAGAAGCGCATGGCCGCCCCGCGCGCCAGGATCGGCAGGGCCTCCTTCTCGGCCGGGCTCAGCGGCCGGCGGCGTTCGTAGCCGTTCAGCAGCGCCTTGGCGGCGGTGATGTTGAAGCTGCCGTCGGGCTCGAAGCACCAGGCGTTCAGGGTCACGGCCACGTCGTAGGCGTAGGCGTCGTCGCAGGCGAAATAGAAATCGATCGTCGCGGCGAATTTGCCGTCCGGCTTGAAGAAGACGTTGTCGGGAAAATAGTCGGCGTGGATCACGCCCGACGGCAGGTTCCGGGGCCACATCAGCGACAGCTGGGCCAGGTCCTGGTCGATCGTCGTCGCCAGGCCGGGCTTCAGGTCCTCGGCCGCCTTGCGGTGCTTGGCGAACAGCGGGGCCCAGGCCGTCTGGCCAAGGTCGTTGGCGCGACGAGCGGGATAGCCCTCTCCGGCCAGGTGCAGCCAGGCCAAGCCCTCGCCCGCCTCGCGGCAGTGGGCGACGGTGGGGCGGCGCGCCGACAGGCCCGGCAGGAACTCGACGATCGCCGCCGGCTTGCCGCGCAGGCTGGCCAGGGTCGCGCCCTTGCGGTCGGGGATAGGCCGGGCGCTGGGATAGCCCTTGTCGGCCAGCCAGGTCAGCAGGTTGAGGAAATAGGGCAGGTCGTCGGCCTTCACCCGCCGCTCGTAGACGGTGAGGATATAGCGGCCCTTCTCGGTCTCCAGCAGGAAGTTGGAGTTCTCCACGCCCTCGGCGATCCCCTTGAACGCCAGCGGCACGCCCAGGTCGTAGCCTTCGAGAAAGGCGGCGAGTTCGTCGTCGGTGATGTCGGTATAGACGGCCATGACGCGGGGATGCGGGAGCGGACGCTGGCGGTCAAGAGGACGTTGAGGTATAACATCCGTAATAACGTCGGAGCTTGCCCATGATCGCCTTAAAGCTTTCCCAGATTGGCAACTCCGTCGGCGTGGTGCTGCCCAAGGAGGCCCTCATCAAGCTGGGTGTCGAAAAAGGCGACACGCTCTACCTGACCGAAGCCCCGGGCGGGGGAATGCAGATCGCGCCCTATGATCCCGAAGTCGCTCGCCAGATCGAGTTGGGCGAAGAGATCATGGACGAGTATCGAGACACCTTCCGAGCACTGGCAAAATGAGCGCCGCCGAGCCCATTTGGGTTCGTATCGAAGCCTTGAAGGTGCTGCACGAGCGTAGTCTTGCTGTGCATGGTGGCCCATCGGGCGTCCGCGATGGGGGTCTCTTGGAGTCCGCGCTGGAGCGGCCCAAGAATCGTTTCCACTACGAGGCGCTCGCCGACGTCTTGGAGCTTGCCGCGACCTATGCGGTGGCGATCTCCGGAAATCACCCGTTTGTCGATGGCAACAAACGCGCTGCATTTCATGCAATGGCGCTGTTCTTGCGGCTCAACGGCTTGAGGCTGAAGGCGGATCAAACGGATGCGGCATTGACCATCTTCAAGCTCGCCGCCGGTGAACTCGACATCCCCACCCTAACCGAATGGCTCCGCACCCGCGTCGTCTAGGCCGTCAGCAGCCGCGGCAGCTTGAACGTAATCGTTTCGCGGGCCTCGACCAGTTCCTCGACGGTGGTGTCGAAGCGGGCGGCGATGGCGTCGATGACGCCCTGCACCAGGTCTTCCGGAGCCGAGGCGCCGGCGGTGAGGCCGACGCGCGAGACGCCGTCGAACCAGGTCCAGTCAACGCCCGCCGCGTCGTCGATCAGGTGCGCCTCGCGGGCGCCGGCCTTCAGGCCGACCTCCTTCAGGCGCACGGAGTTGGACGAGTTCTTCGAGCCCACCACCAACACCAGCTCGGCCTGTTCGGCCAGCCGCCGCACGGCGTCCTGCCGGTTGGTTGTGGCGTAGCAGATGTCCTCCTTGTGCGGGGCGGCGATGCCGGGGAAGCGCTCGCGCAGCAGGGCGACCATGTCGGCCGTATCGTCGACCGACAGAGTGGTCTGAGTCAGGAAGGCGACGTTGCCGGCGTCCTTGGGCGTCCAGGCGGCGGCGTCCTTGAGGTCCTCGATCAGGGTGACCGCGCCGTCGGGCAGCTGGCCCATGGTGCCGATCACCTCCGGGTGGCCGGCGTGGCCGATCAGCACGATCTCGCGGCCGGCGTCGTAGTGCTTCTGGGCCTCGACATGGACCTTGGAGACCAGCGGGCAGGTGGCGTCGAGATAGATCATCTCGCGCGACTTGGCTTCGGCCGGCACCGACTTGGGCACGCCATGGGCCGAGAACACCACCGGGCGATCGTCGGGCGCCTCGGACAGCTCCTCGATGAACACCGCGCCCATCGCCTTCAGGCGGTCGACCACGTGGCGGTTGTGGACGATCTCGTGGCGGACATAGACCGGCGCGCCGAACTTCTCGACGGCGCGCTCGACGATCTGGATGGCGCGATCGACGCCGGCGCAGAACCCGCGCGGGCTTGCCAGCACGAGCGAGATCGGGCGGCGGATCGGGGACTGGGCGTTCATGGGCCGGAAACTAGTGGTTCCGGCTGTCGGGCGCCAGGAGTCTGCGTCGTTGCGACGTCACGCATATGCCTTTATCAGGCTGCATGACGCCGATCGGGGACCATGGCCCCGCTTGGCTCTTGTTTTTCTCGGACCGGACGTTTCATGCGCCGCACCTTCTCGCTCGCCCTCAGCGCCCTGATGGCCGTCTCGATCGCCGCGACGACGGCGACGATCGCTCACGCCCAATCGCGCGGAGACCAGGGCGGCGGCGACGATGACCAGGCGGCCAAGAAGAAGAAGCGCGACGAGGAGTGGAACCAGCCCAAGGCGCCGCTGGCCCAGCTGCGCAACGCCGGCCCGTGCCCCTATGTGAAGGTGCTGTACGACGCCAGCCGCTATGTCGAGTTCAAGGACGGCAAGGAATCGGCCTCGCAGGCTGGCTTCACCGGTGAAATCCAGAGCATCGCCTCGGGCTGCGCCTACAAGGGCGACGAGCCGATCAAGATCCGGATCGAGGCCCTGTTCCAGCTGGGCCGCGGCCCGCAGGCCGAGGGCGACAAGCACGTCTACCGCTACTGGGTGGCCGTGACCGAGCGGAACCAGGCCGTGATCGCCAAGGAATATTTCGACCTGCCGGTCACGTTCGCGTCGGGGCAGGATCGCACCTACGCGCGTGAGACCATCGAGCAGATCACCATTCCGCGCGCCGACTCCAAGGTCAGCGGCAGCAATTTCGAAGTCCTGCTGGGCTTCGACGTGACGCCGGAGATGGCCGCCTTCAACCGCGACGGCAAGCGCTTCCGCGTCAACGCCGGCCAAGCCCAAATCCAGCCAGGGACGACCCCCAAGCAATGAACGATTTGAAGCGGTCCTTGAGCGAGGCGGCCGCGGCCGCTTTCCAGGCCGCCGGACTTCCTCCCGAATTCGGACGCGTCACCGCCTCCGACCGTCCCGACCTGGCCGATTTCCAGTGCAACGGCGCCCTCGCGGCGGCCAAGAGCGCCAAGCGCAACCCGCGCGAGATCGCCGCCCAGGTGGTCGAGATCCTGAAGGCCGATCCGCGCCTGGCCTCGGTCGAGATCGCCGGCGCGGGCTTCATCAACCTGCGGGTCGCCGACGCGGCTCTGTCGGCCCGGGCCGGTGAGATCGCCGCCGACGCGCGCACGGGCGCCCAGGTGCTCGAGGCTCCGCGCCGCGTGCTGATCGACTACGCCGGTCCCAACGTCGCCAAGCCGATGCACGTTGGCCACCTGCGCGCCTCGATCATCGGCGAGTCGATCAAGCGCCTGTACCGCTTCCGAGGCGACGAGGTGCTGGGCGACGCCCACTTCGGCGACTGGGGCTTCCAGATGGGCCTGCTGATCAGCGCCATCCTCGAGGAGGATGCGGAGATCCGCGCCCTGGTCGAAAGGCTGCCGGAGACCGCCGCCGGCGCCGATCCCGCCGACGTGGCGGCTCTGAACGCCGAGCTCGACGCCCGCATCAGCCTGGCTGACCTGGACCGCATCTATCCGGCCGCCTCGTTGCGCCAGAAGGAAGACGCCGCGTTCAAGGAGCGCGCCCGCAAGGCCACCGCCGAGCTGCAGAACGGCCGCTACGGCTACCGCGTGCTGTGGAGCCACTTCGTCAAGGTCAGCCGCGTGGCCCTGGAGCGCGAGTTCCACGCCCTGGGCGTCGACTTCGACCTCTGGAAGGGCGAGAGCGACGTCAACGACCTGATCGAGCCGATGGTCGGCCAGCTGGAGGCCAAGGGTCTCCTGGTCGAGGACCAGGGCGCGCGCATCGTCCGCGTCGCCCGCGAGGACGACAAGCAGGACGTGCCGCCGCTGCTGGTGGTCTCGTCGGAAGGTTCGGCCATGTACGGCACGACCGACCTGGCCACCATCCTGGATCGCCGCCAGTCGTTCGACCCGCACCTGATCCTCTACTGCGTCGACCAGCGTCAGGCCCTGCACTTCGAGACCGTGTTCCGGGCCGCCTATCTCGCCGGCTACGCGACCGAGGGTTCGCTGGAGCACATCGGTTTCGGCACCATGAACGGGACGGACGGCAAGCCCTTCAAGACCCGCGCCGGCGGCGTTCTGAAGCTGCATGACCTGATCGAGATGGCCCGCGAGAAGGCCCGCGAGCGCCTGCATGAAGCGGGTCTCGGCGCCGAGCTCTCCGAAGAACAGTTCGAGGACACGGCCCACAAGGTCGGCGTCGCGGCCCTGAAGTTCGCCGACCTGCAGAACTTCCGCGGCACGTCCTACGTCTTCGACCTCGACCGCTTCACCAGCTTCGAGGGCAAGACCGGCCCGTACCTGCTGTACCAGTCGGTGCGCATCAAGAGCGTGCTGCGCAAGGCCGCCGAGGCCGGCGCGACGGCGGGTCAGATCGTCATCGGTGAGCAGGCCGAGCGGGACCTGGCCATGCTGCTCGACGCCTTCGAGGGCGCGCTGCAGGAGGCCTACGATAAGAAGGCTCCGAACTTCGTGGCCGAGCACGCCTACAAGCTGGCCCAGACCTTCTCGAGGTTCTACGCCGCCTGCCCGATCATGAGCGCCGAGACCGACGCCCTGCGCGCCTCGCGCCTGGCGCTGGCCGAAACGACCCTGCGCCAGCTGGAGCTGACGCTGGACCTGCTGGGCATCGCGGCGCCGGAACGGATGTGATGGAGGGCGTCGTCAGGCGCCTTCCAGATCCTTCAGCACCGCCAGCAGGTCCTCGACGCCGCCGCGTTCGAGATACTGCTGGGCGACCAGAACCAGCCGCAACTGCTTGGCCAGCAGCGCC
>NZ_DATFAV010000206.1:0-6294 GCF_035254145.1 Caulobacter sp.
TTCTTAGCTCCAGGACCCCAGAACCCTTAGAAAAAACGGGGGGGCCTTCAATGGTTGAACTTCTGGGGTGTGGTTAGGCGTACTTCTTGATCACTTCGTCGGCGACGTGTTGCGGCACCGGCTCGTAGTGATCGTAGACCATGCTGAACTGGGCGCGGCCCTGGGACATGCCCCGCAGCGTGTTCACATAGCCGAACATGTTGGCCAGCGGCACGAAGGCGTTCACCACCGTGGCGTTGCCGCGCATGTCCTGCCCCTGGATCATGCCCCGGCGGCTGTTCAGATCGCCGATGACCGAGCCCAGGTATTCTTCCGGCGTCACGACCTCGACCTTCATGATCGGCTCGAGCAGCTTCGGAGCGCCCTTTTCGCGCAGCTCCTTGAAGGCGGCGCGCGAGGCGATTTCGAAGGCCAGGACCGAGGAGTCGACGTCGTGGTACTTGCCGTCCGTCAGGGTCGCCTTGAAGTCGATCAGCGGGAAGCCGGCCAGCAGGCCGCTGTCCTTGACCGATTCCAGGCCCTTCTGGACGCCGGGGATGTATTCCTTCGGCACGGCGCCGCCGACGATCGCGCTTTCGAACACGAAGCCCGAGCCGGGTTCACCGGGTTCGAAAGTGATCATGACGCGGGCGAACTGGCCCGTACCACCGGTCTGCTTCTTGTGCGTGTAGTCGATGTCGACCTTGCGGCCCAGCGATTCACGATAGGCCACCTGCGGCGCGCCGATGTTGGCCTCGACCTTGTAGGTGCGCTTCAGGATGTCGATCTTGATGTCGAGGTGCAGTTCGCCCATGCCCTTCAGGATCGTCTGGCCGCTTTCGAAGTCGGTCGAGACGGTGAAGGACGGATCTTCGGCGGCCAGCTTCTGCAGGGCGACGCCCAGCTTTTCCTGGTCGGCCTTCGACTTGGGCTCGACGGCGATCTCGATGACCGGGGCCGGGAATTCCATGCGCTCCAGGATGACCGGGGCCTTCAGGGGATCGCACAGGGTGTCGCCGGTGCGGGTTTCCTTCAGGCCGGCCAGGGCGACGATGTCGCCGGCATAGGCTTCCTTGATGTCTTCGCGGTTGTTGCTGTGCATCAGCAGCATGCGGCCGACGCGCTCGCGCTTGTCGCGCGTCGAGTTCAGCAGCGACATGCCGGTTTCCAGCTTGCCCGAATAGATGCGGCAGAAGGTCAGCGAGCCGACGAAGGGGTCGTCCATGATCTTGAACGCCAGAACCGACAGCGGCTCTTCGTCCGAGGCCTTGCGGACCACTTCTTCTTCGGTCTTGAAGTCGATGCCCTTGGTCGGCGGGATGTCCACCGGCGAGGGCAGGTAGTCGACGACGGCGTCGAGCAGGGGCTGCACGCCCTTGTTCTTGAAGGCCGAGCCGCAGAGGATCGGATAGAAGGCGCCAGTCAGCACGGCCTTGCGGATGCACTTCTTGATGGTGGCTTCCGAGGGCTCTTCGCCGCCCAGATAGGCTTCCATGGCTTCGTCGTCGAGCTCGACGGCGTTCTCGACCAGATAGGCGCGGGCTTCCACGGCCTTGTCCAGCAGGTCGGCCGGGATCTCTTCGTCGCGATAGCTCGCGCCCAGGCCGTCATTGTCCCAGACCACGGCCTTCATGCGGACCAGGTCCACGAGGCCCTTCAGGTTCGATTCCGAACCGATCGGGAACTGGATCGGAACGGCCTTGGCGCCCAGGCGGTCGCGGATCGACTCGACCGACTTGTCGAAGTCGGCGCCGATCTTGTCCATCTTGTTGACGAACACGATCCGCGGAACCTTGTACTTGTCGGCCTGACGCCAGACGGTTTCGGTCTGCGGCTCGACGCCGGCGTTGCCGTCCAGCACCGTCACGGCGCCGTCGAGAACGCGCAGGCTGCGCTCGACTTCGATGGTGAAGTCGACGTGCCCGGGGGTGTCGATGATGTTCAGGCGCTTTTCTTGCCAGAAGGCGGTCGTCGCGGCCGAGGTGATCGTGATGCCGCGCTCTTGCTCCTGCTCCATCCAGTCCATGGTCGCGGCGCCATCGTGGACTTCGCCGATCTTGTGGGACTTACCGGTGTAATACAGGATCCGCTCGGTCGTGGTCGTCTTGCCCGCGTCGATGTGGGCCATGATGCCGAAGTTGCGGTAGTCTTCGATTTTATGCGTGCGGGGCATAGCGATCGCTCTGCGAAACGGGGCGGCCCAGAACGGACACGACCGGGATTAAACGTGCGGCGCGGGCGGTTTATCGCAAACCGCCCGCGCCTGAAAGAGTGCTGGTAAGGAAGATTACCAGCGGTAGTGCGAGAAGGCCCGGTTGGCTTCAGCCATCTTGTGGGTGTCTTCGCGCTTCTTCACGGCGGTGCCGCGGTTGTTCGAAGCGTCCAGCAGCTCACCAGCCAGCTTTTCGGTCATGGTGTTCTCACCACGCTTGCGAGCGGCGGTCACCAGCCAACGGATGGCCAGGGCGCGGCGACGGTCCGGACGGACTTCGACCGGCACCTGATAGGTGGCGCCGCCGACGCGGCGCGACCGGACTTCGATCGCCGGGGCGACGTTATCCAGGGCGGAGTGGAAGGTCTCAAGCGGACCTTGGTCCTTGCGCTTGTTTTCCAGGATGTCGAAAGCACCGTAGATGATGTTTTCGGCGACGGCTTTTTTGCCCTCGTACATCACGTAGTTCATGAACTTCGTGACGATCAGATCCCCAAACTTGGGATCCGGCAGGACTTGGCGTTTCTCGGCGCGACGGCGGCGGGACATTCTTCTTCTTCCTTACTTCGGACGCTTGGCGCCGTAGAGCGAACGACGCTGCTTACGATCCTTGACACCTTGGGTGTCGAGGACGCCGCGCAGGATGTGATAACGGACGCCGGGCAAGTCCTTGACGCGGCCGCCGCGGATGAGCACCACCGAGTGCTCCTGCAGGTTGTGGCCTTCGCCCGGAATGTAGCACACGGCTTCGATGCCGGTGGTCAGACGGACCTTGGCGACCTTACGCAGAGCCGAGTTCGGCTTCTTCGGGGTCGTGGTGTAGACGCGGGTGCAAACGCCGCGACGTTGGGGGCAGCCCTTCAGGGCCGGCACCTTGTTCCGCACCGGCTTCGGAGAGCGCGGCTTACGGATGAGCTGGTTAATGGTAGGCATTAAGTCTCTGCTCTGATGGAAGCGTGTGCCTTTCGGCCGGGGCGCTTCAGGTCCTTGTCTTTGTTGTTCTTGGTTCAAGGCTCCGCTTGGAGACCCGATAAACACGAAACTCGCCGGGGCGCGGGAAGCACACCGGCGGGTTCAAGTCCCGCTTGGACGTGAAAGTCCGCGAGGAACACAAGCTCATCGGACGGCCGCGAACGACCGCCTCGAAAAAGAGCGCGGTATTTACTCGCGAAGTCGCCGCCAGTCAATCGCCTGTTCCCGCGTCGGTTAACGACGGCTTAACCACCACCCCAAGGCCACGCTTTCGCCACTTGGGGCTGTGCAGGCTCGCCCCTGGATGGAGCGGCTTGTCTGTGCGCGAGGCCTCGCCATCTGGATGATGGCGGACAGGTCGGAGGAAGGGTGAGCGTCGGCGTGCGGATCAGCGGCGATGACCGACGGCGGGCGGCGATTCTGGCCGGCTCGCTGCTGTTGCACGTCGTGGTGCTGGCCTGGCTGGCCCTGCCGGTCCCGCCGCTGCTGGAGACCCTGATCGCCGACGACCTGCCGACGGTGACGGCGCAGTTGATCCGGCCTGAGCGCGAGGAAAGACCCCGGCCCCGCCCGGCGCCGGCTTCGGCGGCCGCGCCGCCCGCGCCGTCCCTCCCCTTCCAGGTCCGCCAGCCCGTCCGACCCGCCCCGGCGGGCGTTCCCACCCTGGCGGTCCCGGCCGCCGGGATCGCCCGCCCGGGAACCGCCGTGCGCCCCGCGCCCCTGCCCGGCGAGGGCGCCGGCGACCTGCGCACGGCCTTGCGCGGCAGCGCCACGGGCTGCGTCAGCGCCGACGCCGTGGGCCTGAACCGGCGCGAGCGCGAAAAGTGCGACGAGCGCTTCGGCGCCGCCCAGCCGCGCGGGACCTACGCCGGCCCGCTGAACGCCACCAAGGCTCGCGAGTTCGAGGCCCAGGCGATCATGCAGGAGCTGGCCCGCAAGGCCAACGACGCCCCGATGGGTCCCGGCGTCGATCACCGCAGCAAGGACCAGCCCGGGACCATGAAGGAAATCCCCTTCGTGCTCGGCGCCGAGCAGGATGGCCTGGGCCGCACGCGCAACGCCCAGCAGCAGCGCCTCAAGCAGCTGGACGACTATCGCAAGGCCGAGGCCCGGGCCAAGCAGCGGTCGCGCGAGAACGACCAGCGCTGAAAAAGGGTTTCCTCCGGACGACCACGGAATAACCTCCCCGCCAGACAGGCGCGCGGGCTCAACGGGCGCGCCGAGGTTGTGAGGGGACCCCATGCGTTTTTCGGCTTCACTTTGCGCTGCGCTGATCCTGGCGACAGCGACAGCCCCGTCGGCGGTTCTGGCCCAGGACTATTCGCAGTATTCCGACGCCGCGCTGGAGCGTGAGCTGGCCCTGAAGGCCGATGTCGACATGTACGTCATGGTGCCGATGCGCGACGGCGTGCGGCTGGCGACCAATGTCTATCGCCCCAAGGGCGCGACCGGCCCGCTGCCGACCATCTTCATCAAGACCCCCTACAACGAGCTGCCCTACAAGGCCGCCAGCGCCCGCAACGCCCTGGAGGCGGTCAAGCGCGGCTACGCCCTGGTGCTGCAGAACGAGCGCGGCCGCTACTACTCCGAGGGCGAGTGGGAGATCCTGGGCCATCCGCAGACCGACGGCTATGACACCCTGACCTGGATCGCCAAGCAGAGCTGGTCGAACGGCAAGGTCGGCACGCGCGGTTGCTCGTCCTCGGCCGAATGGCAGCTGGCCCTGGCCGGCCAGAACCACCCGGCCCACGCCGCCATGGTTCCGCAGGCCTCGGGCGCGGGCATCGGCAAGGTCGGCGAGTTCCAGGAGCAGGGCAACTGGTACACCGGCGGCGTGCCGCGCAACCTGTTCTTCGTGTGGCTGTACGGCGTCGACAATCCGCTGCGCCCGCAGCCGCCCAAGGGCCTGGACTCCAAGACCATCGCCCGCCTGGCCAAGTACAACGACCTGGACGCCAAGAAGCCCGCGGTCGACTGGCCCTCGCAGATCCGCCACCTGCCGGTCAACGAGATGCTGCAGGACCTGGGCGAGCCCAAGGGGACGTTCGAGGACCTGATCAACCGCGACGGTCCAGCCGATCCGGCCTGGCGCAAGGGCGGCCTCTATCACGACGACAAGGGCTGGGGCGTGCCGGCCCTGTGGTTCAACTCGTGGTACGACGTGTCGATCGGCCCGAACATGGCTCTGTTCAATCACGCCCGCGCCGTGAACTCCGACAAGGAAGCCAGCGCCAACCAGTACGCCGTCGTCACGCCCAACACCCACTGCGCCTTCAACGCCCGCACGCTGCAGGCGCCTTACAAGTCCGGCGATCGCGACATGGGTACGGTCAATTTCGACGCCGACAAGGAGGTCTACGCCTTCTTCGACCGCTGGCTGAAGGGCGACGCCGCGGCCTTCCCGGCCTCGACCCCGCCGGTGCGCTACTACACGATGGGCGCCAACGCCTGGCGCCAGTCGGCGCAGTGGCCGCCGGCCAACGCCAGCACGGTGCGCCTCTATCTGCGCTCGGCCGGACGCGCCAACGGCGTCAACGGCGACGGCCGCCTGGACGCCAAGCCGCCCGTCGCCGGCGAGCGTCCCGACCAGTATGTCTATGATCCGGCCAATCCGGTTCAGACGATCGGCGGCGGCGACTGCTGCAACGGCGGCCTGGTCACGGCCGGCGCCTTCGACCAGCGCCCCGTCGAGGCGCGCGACGACGTGCTGGTCTACACCAGCGAGCCGCTGACCGACGCCATGGAGGTCTCGGGCTTCGTCCGGGCCGTGCTGAAGGTCTCCTCGGACGCCAAGGACACCGACTTCGCGGTCAAGCTGGTCGACGTCGCGCCGGACGGCACGGCCTACATCCTGGGCGACACCATCATGCGGGCCCGCTATCGCGACGGCTACGAGACGCCGAAGATGCTGACCAAGGGCGCCGTCAGCGAGATCAAGCCGACGCCGATCACGACCAGCAACACCTTCCTGCCCGGACACCGGATCCGGGTCGAGGTGACCTCGTCCAACTTCCCCAAGTTCGTCCGTAATCTGAACACCGGTGGCGCCAACGAGAAGGAAGCCAAGTTCGTCGTCGCCCGCAACGCCATCCACCACGCGCCGGGCGAGGCGTCCTACGTCGAGCTGCCGG
>NZ_DATFAV010000207.1:0-5078 GCF_035254145.1 Caulobacter sp.
CCTCTTTCGGAAGCGGGTTAAGACCCCGCGCGTCGAGGGCTCACCGGATAACGACCGCGCGGAGCGTCCTGGCTTCGTCGAAACGGTACTCACTACCCAAACCTCCGGACGAACGTCCGGCGCTCCGCATCCCCTTCCATCCCTTCAGCGGCCAGCCGCGTGAAGCGGCCAAGTCGCGCGCCTGCCTGCTTCCTGGTCTTGTCGCCGCTTTCGAACGCTCCACCCCATTGCTGACTCCCCGTGGCGTGAACCGGTGCTATGACTCCCGCGCCATTGGGGAGAATCCTTGCTCATGTACCGTCGCTTACTGGCCGCCTCGGCCGCTTTCGCCCTCCTGTCGGGCGCCGCCCACGCTCAGGACATCCGCACCGCCGAAGCGCTGCGTGACAAGGCGCTGCTGGACCGCACCGCCTGGGACATCACCGAGGACCTCACCACCACCATCGGCCCGCGCGTCGTCGGCTCGCCGGCCATGGAGCGCGCCAAGGATTGGGGCGCGGCCAAGCTGAAGGCCTTGGGCTTCGCCAACATCAAGATCGAGCCGTTCGCCAAGCCGTCCTGGACGCGGGGCGAGGAGAGCGCCGAGCTGGTCGCGCCCTATCCGATGAAGCTGTCGATCGTGGGTCTGGGCCGCACCTTGCCGACCCCGGCCGCGGGCATCGAGGCCGAGGTCGCCCTGTTCCACACCTACGCCGAAATGATCGCCGCCCCCGAGGGCGCGCTGAAGGGCAAGATCGCCGTCATCACCCAGCCCATGGTCCGCGCCCAGGACGGCTCGGGCTACGGCGTGGCGGGCATCTCGCGCCGCGCCGGTCCGGTCGAGGCCGCCAAGCGCGGGGCCGTGGCCCTGCTGATCCGCTCGGTTTCGACCTCCGACTCGACCGTGCCGCACACCGGCGTGACGGGCTTTGGCCCTGACGTCCTGACCATTCCCGCCGCCGCCATGGGCGTGCCGGAGGCCGAGCAGCTGGAGCGCCTGGCCAAGAAGGGCCCGCTGCGCATCAAGCTGAAGCTGGCCTCGACCACCGATCCCAACGACGTGGCCTGGAACATCTCGGGCGAGATCAAGGGCGCGGAGAAGCCGGACGAGGTGATCGTCATCGGCGGCCACCTGGACAGCTGGGACGTCGGCACCGGCGCGCTCGACGACGCCACCGGCATCGCCATCACCACCGCCGCGGCCAAGCTGATCGGCGACCTGCCCAAGCATCCCAAGCGCACCATCCGCGTCGTGATGTGGGGCTCGGAAGAAAGCGGCGGCTCGTCGGACGCCTATATCGCCGCCCACAAGGACGAGGCCTCGAAGATCGTCCTGGCCGGTGAAAGCGACAGCGGCGCCGACCGCATCTACTCGCTGAAGCTGCCGGCCGGCGCGGCCGCCCATCCGATCGCCACGACCGCCGCCAACCTCCTGGCCCCGCTGAAGATCTACGTGAACCGCCAACCGGCTTCGCACGGCGGCGCGGACATCGAGGGCCTGGAACAGGCCGGCGTGCCGTCGATCGAGCTGGAGCAGGACGCCAGCCGCTACTTCGACTATCACCACACCATGGACGACACCCTCAACAAGGTGCGTCCGGACGAGCTGGCGCAGAACGTCGCCGCCTGGGCCAGCCTGATCTATCTGGTGGCCGACAGCGACATCGACTTCCGCGCGCTGAAGCCGGCGGGCGCGGCGGCTCCGGCCTCTCACTAAAGCTCACAACTTTCGCTCTCCCTTCCCCCTTGATGGGGGAAGGGTCGGGGATGGGGGTGTTGGCACGGCCTTTCCGCCTCTCTAGGAAGAGCGGTAAGGCGTCCGACGCGGCGCGATCATCCCCACCCAACCCTCCCCCATCGAGGGGGAGGGCTTCGTAGAGCGCCTCATGACCAAGCCCCTGTCTGGCCGCCACATCGCCGTCCTGCTGGGCGGTCCCTCGTCGGAACGCAAGGTGAGCCTGGTCTCGGGCGCGGCCTGCGCCGACGCCCTGGAGCGGCTGGGGGCGAAGGTGACGCGGATCGACGCGGGCAAGGACATCGCCCAGGTCCTGACGGCGACCAAACCAGACATGGTCTTCAACGCCCTGCACGGCGAATGGGGCGAGGACGGCTGCGTCCAGGGCGTGCTCGAGACGCTGGAGCTGCCCTATACCCACTCCGGCGTGCTGGCCTCCGCCCTGGCCATGGACAAGGCCAAGGCCAAGGCCGTGCTGGCGGCGGCCGGCGTGATCGTGCCGGGCGGCGGCCTGTTCAATCGCCACGACGTCGCCCGCGAGCACGTGATGAAGCCGCCCTACGTGGTCAAGCCGAACGCCGAGGGCTCGTCGGTCGGCGTGTTCCTGGTCTTCGAAGGCGCCAACCGACCGCCCGAGGAACTGGCCTCTCCCGCCTGGACCTATGGCGAGGAGGTCATGGTCGAACCCTATGTCCGGGGGCTCGAACTGGCGGTCGCCGTCATGGGTGAGGCGAATGGTCCCAGAGCCCTCGCGGTAACCGATATTCGCGCATCCACAGGTTTTTATGACTACGAGGCCAAGTACTCGGAGGGCGGTTCGATCCACGTCCTGCCGGCTCCAATCCCTGATGGCGTAAGGGATAGAGCGATGCGAATGGCCGAGTTGGCGCACTCGGCTCTTGGTTGTCGAAGTGTAACCCGATCCGACCTCCGTTATGACGACATTAACGACATTCTGGTCCTTCTAGAGGTCAATACGCAGCCCGGCATGACCCCGACCTCGCTCGCCCCCGAGCAGGCCGCCCACGTCGGGATCCCGTTTGACCAGTTAGTTTTGTGGATCGTGGAGGACGCTTATGCCCGCCGCAACGCGGGGGGGACCGCCTAAGCCTAGGCGACCCCGGGCCGAAGCCCCCTCAAGTCCGAGCAGAGGCAAGCCGGCGTCCCGAGGGGCGCAGCCGGCCGCCAAGCTGCACGCCGCCAAGGGCGTGGGTCTCTCGCCCACGGTGGCCCTCAGCGTGGCGGGCGCGGCCCTGGGCCTCGGACTTGTGGTGATGTTGGCGACAGGACATCGCGCCGAGCGTATCGGCGCGTCGATGGCCCATGGCGTCGACGCCTCCTTCGCGACCGCCGGCTTCAAGCTGAAGACCGTCCATATCCGCGGCGCCTCGGCGACCGCCCAGGCCGACATCCTGAAGGCTTCGGGCCTCTATCTCGACCAGCCCACCCTGGGCATGGACCTGGCGGGCGTCCGCCAGCGGGTGCAGGGCGTGGGCTGGGTCAAGGACGCCAAGGTGGTGCGGATGCTGCCCGACACCGTGCTGATCGCCATCGAGGAGCGACCGGCGCTGGCGGTCTGGCAGAACCAGGGCCGCATGAAGGTGATCGACGCCGAGGGGCGGGTGATCAACGAGGCCGATCCCGCGCGCTTCCCCGGGCTGCCGCTGGTGGTGGGGCAGGGCGCGGACCAGGCCGCGGGCCTGATCCTGCCGGCGGTGGCTTCGCGGCCGCGCCTGCGTGATCGCCTGGAAGCGCTGGTTCGGGTCGACGACCGCCGCTGGGATCTTCGCCTGAAGGACGGATCGCTGATCCAGCTTCCGGCCATCGACGAAGAATCCGCGCTGATTCAATTGGATCAGCTCGACCAACGGCAGCGAATCCTCGACATGGGGTTTGCGCGGATCGATCTGCGCGACCCCGAAATGGTGGCTGTGAGACCTCGCGACGCGGAGCTGCCCGGGCAGCCTGCCGCCGGCGGGGCGTAAGATGATTGATGGGCTGAGGTGTCGATAGCGATGTCGCGATTGGAGGAACGGAAGCAGGCTCGCGAAGGCCTGAAGGCCACGCTCGTGCGCCAGCCCGCCATCGCGGCCGTGGACCTGGGCGCGTCCAAGGTCACGTGCTTCATCATGAAGGCCGATGGCGTTCATCGCGAGAACCGCACCCTGACCACGTCGGGCGTCGGCTACGTCCAGTCGCGCGGCGTGCGTGGCGGCGCGATCGTCAATCTGGACGAGGCCGCCCAGGCGATCGCCCAGGCGGTGGAGCGGGCCGAGACCGTGGCCGGCGTCAACGTCCAGGGCGTGAGCGTCTGCACGGCCGGCGGCCAGTTGGCCAGCCATCGCGTCCATTCGCAGGTGTCGCTCGGCGCACGGCCGATCTCCGACAGCGACCTGTCGCGCGCCATCGCTTCGGCTCTGGCCCAGGTGCGCATTCCCGGCCGCAAGCCCATTCACCTGCTGCCGATCGCCTGGTCGGTCGACGGCCAGCGCGGCATCCGCGACCCGCGCGCCATGTTCGGCCGTTCGCTGGGGCTGGAGCTGCTGGTCGTCTCGGTCAACGAGAACATCTTCCACACCCTGGCCCACTGCGTCGAGCGCGCCCACCTCAGCTTCGAGGGCATCGTCGCCGCGCCGTTCGCCTCGGCCCTCGCGGCTCTGGAAGAGGACGAGATGGACCTGGGCGCCGTCTGCATCGACATGGGCGGCGGCTCGACCTCGGTGGCGGTCTTCAACAACGGCGCCCTGTGCCACGTCGACAGCCTGTCGGTGGGCGGCGGCCACGTGACCCAGGACATCGCCCGCGGCCTGCAGACCTCGGTGGTCGGCGCCGAGCGCATCAAGACCCTGCATGGCAGCGCCATCGCCTCGGCCAACGAGGACCGCGAGATGATCGAGGCCCCGCCGCGCGGCGACGATCCGGGCGCGGGTCCGGTGATCGCGCCGCGGTCCCTGCTCAAGGGCATCATCCAGCCGCGCGTCGAGGAGACCCTGGAACTGCTGCGCGAGCGCCTGAAGGCCTCGGGCGCGCCGGTCGAGCCGGGCGCGGGCATCGTCCTGACCGGCGGCGCCAGCCAGCTGGCCGGCGTGCGGGAAGTGGCCGTGCGCGTCTTCGATCGTCCGGTGCGTCTGGGCCGTCCTCGCAGGGTTCCTCATTTGGCCGACGCCGCCTCGGGGCCCGCCTTCTGCGCCGCCGCCGGCACCCTGCACCGCACCGCCTTTGGCCCGCGCGAGGCCGTCTCGTCCAAGGCCCTGGCCGGCGGCGTCGCCCGCAAGCGCCCGCTGGACCCCAACGCCAGCCCGATCTCCCGCGCCGCGGCCTGGCTGCGCGACAATCTTTGACCTGACGCCGTCCCGGCGGTTCA
>NZ_DATFAV010000208.1:0-21496 GCF_035254145.1 Caulobacter sp.
ACCTCTATGTCGATCCGGAGGCGGCCAAGATCGTCGTCAACGCCGGTTTCGACATGTCGATCGTCACCTGGACCGAGACGCTACGGGACGGCCTCTTCACCAGCGCGCAGCTCGCCGAACTCGAGGCGTTGGGCACGCCGAAAGCCAAGTTCTTCACGGACGTGAACCGCGCCTCGCTCGCCTTCGCGCGCGAAACCGAAGGCCTGGACGGCAGCCTGCACCCTGACGCCCTGACCTGCGCCGTCGCCTTGGATGAAAGCCTGATCCTCGAAAGCGAGCAGTGCGTGGTCGACGTCGAGACCATGGGCGAGCTGACGCGGGGATATCTGAGCGTCTCGCACCCGATCCTGCCGGACATCGAGGTCGCCGACCCGGCGCTGAAACGCCGGCCGCCGAACGCGCGGGTGATCAAACGGATCGATCAGGCGGGCTTCTTCGCGGCGATGAAGCAGGCGCTGCTGTGAGCCGATAGCCGCCTAGAGCGTCCGCGCTTCCAGGTGACCGTCCTTCAGCGCCATGACCCGGTCCATGTAGCGGGCCAGCTCCATGTTGTGGGTGGCGATCAGGGCGGCGACGCCCTCCTGGCGCGCGACGTCGTAGAGCGACTGGAACACGGCGGCCGAGGTCGCGGGATCGAGGTTGCCCGTCGGCTCGTCGGCCAGCAGCAGCTTGGGGCGATTGGCCAAGGCGCGGGCTATGGCCACGCGCTGCTGCTCCCCACCGGACATCTGGGCGGGCTGGTGGTTCAGGCGGTGGCCGAGCCCCAGGCCTTCCAGCAGTTCCTTGGCCCGTCCCTCGGCCTCGCGCTGGCTCTTGCCGGCGATCGACAGCGGCAGGGCCACGTTCTCCAGGGCCGTGAATTCGGGCAGCAGGTGGTGAAACTGATAGACGAAACCGACCGTGCCGAGCCGAATACGGGTGCGGATGCTCTCTGACAGCTTCGTGCAGTCACGCCCTTCAAGAACCACGACGCCGCCGTCGGGGCGCTCCAGCAGGCCGGCCGAGTGCAGTAGCGACGACTTGCCCGAGCCCGAGGGCCCGATCAGGCCGACCACCTCGCCCGGATGGACATCGATGTCGACTCCGCGCAGCACCGGCAACGGGCCGGCCTCGGTCTTGTAGACGCGCTCGACACCGCGCAGGGCCAAGATGGGCGAAGACTGTATCGGGTCACTCATAGCGGAGCGCCTCCACCGGATCGAGGCGTGAGGCGCGCCAGGCGGGCGGCAGGGTCGCCAGCACGCTCATCAGGGCCGAGGCGGCCACGATCCCGCAGACCTCCGTCCAGTCGATCTTCGCGGGGATATGCGAGAGCATGTAGACGTCGGCGCTGAACACCGCCGTTCCGGTCGCCCATTCGACGAAGTTCTGGATCGGCGTGATGTAGGCGCAGAAGACCACGCCCAGGGCCAGTCCGCACAGGGTGCCGGCCACGCCGATCGAGGCGCCCGCCATCAGGAATATCCGCAGGATCGCCCCCTGCCCCGCGCCCATGGTTCGCAGGATGGCGATGTCCTTGCCCTTGTTCTTCACCAGCATGACGAGGCTGGAGATGATGTTCAGGGTGGCGATGGCGACGATGCAGAACAGGATCAATCGCATCACCTTCCGCTCGACCTGGAGGGCGGTGAAGTAGCTATGGTTCTTGTCCTGCCAATCGCTGACCAGGGCGCCGGGACCACTGGCGACCTCGACGTCGTGCTTGAGGTCCTTGGCCTTGTCGGGATCGTCGACCTTGATCTCCACGTAGTCGACCGATGTGTCGCGTCCGAAGAACAGCTGGGCCTGCTCCAAGGGCATGTAGACGAAGGCTTCGTCGAACTGGCTCATGCCCACGCTGAAGAGGCCGCCAACGATGTAGTTCTTCTCGCGCGTCGAACTGCCGAACGCCGTCGCCGGACCGGAAGGCGAGATCAATGTGATGGCGTCGCCAGGGCGCACGCCCAGGCTCTGGGCCATGCGGTCGCCAATCAGCACCACGTCGCCGCCGTACTCGCCCTCGCCAAAGCCAGCCAACGAGCCTTGCTTGATGTTCCCGGCGATCAGCGACATGTACCGCAGGTCCGAGGTGGTCACGCCCCGCACGATGGCTCCGGTCACTTGGCTGGGGCCAATGACCATGGCCTGGGCCTCGACCATCGGCGCGGCCTGGACGACGCCGGGCGCGGCCTTTATCCGCCGGATGACCGTGTCGCGATCCGGGCCATTGATCATCGGCGACTGGGCGTAGAGATGACCATTGAAACCCAGGATCCGGCCCAGCAGCTCGGCGCGGAAGCCGTTCATCACGCTCATTACGGTGATGAGGGCGAAGACCGCCAGCATCACGGCGCAGAACGAGATGATCGAGATCAGCGCCACGCCGCCGTTCTTGCGCTTGGCGAACAGATACCGGCGAGCGACCGAGCGCTCCCAGCGGCTGAAGGGACCGGCGGCGCGGGTTTCTGGCATCAGGCGCCTTTGGTCAGGTTAGAGATGACCGTGTCCAGCGAAGCTGTGTAGCGTTCGCCGGTCTTGCGGTTCTTGACCTCGACCACACCTTCGGCGACGCCCTTGGGGCCGACGATCAGCTGCCAGGGCAGGCCAATCAGGTCCATGGTCGCGAACTTGGCGCCGCCGCGGGCGTCGGTGTCGTCGTAGAGCACTTCCTTGCCGGCGGTCGTCAGCGCCGCATAGGCCTTGTCACAGACCTCGTCGCAGGCGGCGTCGCCCTGGCGCATGTTGACGATGCCGACGTCGAACGGCGCCACACCCTCGGGCCAGATGATCCCGGCCTCGTCGTGGCTGGCCTCGATGATCGCGCCCAGCAGGCGCGAGACGCCGACGCCGTAGCTGCCCATCTGCACCGGCGTGTCCTTGCCGTCCGGTCCGGTGACGGTGGCCTTCATCGGTTCGGAATATTTGGTCCCGAACGAGAAGATGTGGCCGACCTCGATGCCGCGCGCCGACAGGCGGTTGTCTTCCGACAGCGCGTTGAAGGCCGCCTCGTCGTGCATTTCCTCGGTGGCGGCATAGAGCGCCGTGCGTTGGTTCACCAGCGGCTGCAGGTCGCCGTACCAGTCGACGTCCGGACCGGGGGCCGGCATCTCGACGAGATCCTTGTGGCAGAAGACGGCGCTTTCGCCGGTCTCGGCCAGGACGATGAACTCATGGCTGAGGTCGCCGCCGATGGGGCCGGTGTCGGCGCGCATCGGGACGGCCTTCAGCCCCATCCGCGAGAACAGGTTCAGATAGGCCACGAACATGCGGTTGTACGACTTGCGCGCGCCGTCGGCGTCCAGATCGAAGCTGTAGGCGTCCTTCATCAGGAATTCGCGGCCACGCATCACGCCAAAGCGCGGACGGCGCTCGTCCCGGAACTTCCACTGCACGTGGTAGAGGTTCTTGGGAACGTCCTTGTAGCTCCGCACATAGGCCCGGAAGATCTCGGTGATCATTTCCTCGTTGGTGGGCCCGTAGAGCAGTTCGCGCTCGTGACGGTCGGTGATGCGCAACATCTCCGGGCCATAGGCGTCATAGCGGCCGGACTCGCGCCACAGATCGGCCAGTTGCAGGGTCGGCATCAGCAGCTCGATGGCGCCGGCGCGGTCCATTTCCTCGCGGACGATCTGCTCGATCTTCTTCAGCACGCGGAAACCCAGCGGCAACCAGGCATAGATGCCGGCCGCCTCCTGGCGGATCATGCCGGCGCGGAGCATCAGCTGGTGCGAAACGATCTGGGCGTCGGACGGTGCTTCCTTCAGCACCGGCAGGAAATAGCGCGACAGGCGCATCAGCTTGGAAACTCCGGGAATTCGAGAGGGGCTTGAGATAGCCCCTCCCCCGACAGCTTGGCAACGCGATAGAACCTGCCCGGTTCAGATCTTTGATCTGAACCGGATCAGCAGGCTCGTCCCTCCAAGCGTGGAAGCGCGACTATCGCAGAAACCGGCCGCCACTTTCTGCGGTCGCGCTTCGGGCCAAAGTAAGGCTTCGTTGCGGCAAAAAGAGAGGCCGCGCGGATCGCCGCGCGGCCTTTCAAGTCATCGTCGGGGAAGACGCCACAGAGCGAGACCGGCAAGGCCGATCTCATGCAGTCACCTTAGCCGGCAAACATCTGTTGGGGCACGCCTATGCGATGGAAGCGCTGGCATTGAGGTCGTTCGCCCAAGACTTGGGCGAACGAAGGCAAATTAGCCGTCTCGCGCCCAAGGCTTGTGCAACCGCAAGTCACGCGGCGGCCGGCAGATCCGGCAGGGTCACCAGATGGAAGTGCACGACCGCGAAGAACACCGCAAAAACGATCGCCGAGACCCAGGTCGTGGTGATGAACTTACGCTTGAGATTCGGGTTCATCGGCGCGCCAGGATCCGCGCCGGGCGGTGGCTTGACCCCCGCCTCATGGAAGCTGCGCGAGCCGAGCGGCAGCACGGCGAATAGCACCGTCCACCAGATGGTCAGGTAGATCGCGAACCAGGTAACCGGGCTCATCAGTGGTGCGCCTCCTTGGGCGTCTCCATGAGCTCGACCAGCAGGCCGCCCATGTCCTTGGGATGAACGAAGATGATCAGGGTGCCGTGGGCGCCGATCCGCGGTTCGCCCAGCACGGTCGCGCCCTTGGCCACCAAGGCGTCGCGGGCCTCGTAGATGTTCTCGACCTCGAAGCAGATGTGATGCTGGCCGCCCTTGGGGTTCTTGGCCAGGAAGCCGTGGATCGGCGACTTCTCGCCATAGGGCTCGATCAGCTCGATCTGGCTGTTGGGCAGGTTGACGAAGCATACCCACACCCCCTGCTCCGGCATCGCCCACTTCTCGGTCACCGAGGTGGCGCCCAGCAGCTCGCGATACATCTTCACCGACTCGTCGATGGAGGGCGTGGCGACGCCGACGTGGTTGAGCTTGCCGATCATGATCTTTCCCCGTGTTTCTTATCCGCCGAACGTACCAAGCGGGTCGTTGAATGCCGAGCGCAGATCAGTAAGTCGGCTCAGCGGCATATGGAAGCTGCACCCCTTGCACGGGTCCGGCACGCCGCAACCCGCCCAATCCCAGAGCGCGCGGACCTTGTCGGTGTCGAGCAGCTCGGCCAGGGAGGCTTCCCGGATGTCGCCGAGCATCAGCGCCGTCTTGCCGTCGAAATCGGCGCAACCGCAGAAGGAGACCTTGCCGCTCGAGAGGACCTGAAGGCTGATCAGCGGCAGCGCGCACTGCTCGGTGTTCTGCTGCGGCGCCAGCCACTCCGCGTCCAAGGGCAACGGCTGGGACGTGTCGAACACCGTCCAGTTGGCATAGGTCTTCACGCCGGGCAGCGAGAGCCCGCCCGCGTCGACGCCGGCGCGCTGGGCCACTTCCGCCAGCCAGGCGTCGATCTCCGCGGCCTCACGCGTCCGCAGGTGCCGGGCGCCAAGCCCGATCCTGTCGGGTCCCATGATCCGAACCAGCCGGCCCAACGATTCCATGAAACGGTCGTACTGGTCCTTGCGGGTCATCAGCGCGAACTCTTCGGCGTCCAGGCCATAGACCGACACGGTCAGCCGGTCGAAATAGGTCGCCAGCTCCGCCAGTTCCTCGTCGGAGTACAGATAGGCCATGGTGGCGTTGGTGATCGCCGACACGCGGGTGATCGACGGCGTCGACCGCAGCAGCTTCAGGCGCTCCAGAAGCTGCTTGTCGAGCAGCACCTCGCCGACCATCGGCGTCAGGGTGACCGGTCCGCCGCCCAGGGCCGCATAGTCGGACACGATCTTGGCGAACACCGCCATGTCCATGCCCTGCTTGCGGCGGGTCTGGATCGAGTAGGGACAGATCACGCAGTCGTTGTTGCAGATATTGACCGTCTCGATGCTCAAGGCCAGCGGGCGAAACCGGCCTCGATGCGTGAAGTAGGAGATGGTCTCGGGCGTGTAGATGGTCGGAAACTTGGCGATCGGATGGGCCGCGATCTTCTGCCGATACTCCTCGGAGCCGACGATCTCGGCCCTGACATCCTCGACCGTCGCGCCGCGCCCCAGCCAGGCCACGCAGGCCTCCAGGGCGTCAGGATCCGGCTCGCGCTTCAGCAACTCCCGATAGAGAAGGCGCACGACCTCGGCCGCATAGCCGCTCTCGCCGCCCGCGGGGCTCGGCGTCGCCGAGCTCCGGGACGCCTGGGAACGGCCCTTGCGGAAGATCATATGCGCAGAACGGTCGTTTCGACGACCGGCTTGCGTTCCCAGATGCGGAACGCGGCCTTCTTCACCGCGCGTGAGATGGCGCTTTCGATCGCGTCGTCGAGCTCACGGGCGTCGCCCTGCAGCTTCTTATAGGCGGTCTCGGCCTCTTCCGCGAGATCGTCCAGAGCGTCGTCCAGCGAGTATTCCTCGTCGCCGGTCAGGCCGATGCCTCGAACCTGCGGGCCGGAAACGATCTTGTTGCGGCCGTCCAGCACGATCGAAACCGCGAGCATGCCGTTGAACGCCGCATGCCGGCGCTCGCGCAGGGCGTCGCCATTCTCGGGCGTCACAACGCCGCCGTCCACATAGAGACGGCCGGCTGGCACCTCGTCGATGATCTCCGGCATACCCGGAGCCAGGCGCACCATGTCGCCATTGCGGGGCGAGACGGCGTGCGGGACCTGCAGGTCCTTGGCGAAAGCGGCGTGCTCGATCAGGTGCCGGCGCTCGCCATGGGTCGGCACGGCGATCTTGGGCCGCACCCACGAATACATCTGACGCAGCTCTTCACGGCACGGGTGGCCCGAGACGTGGATGCCGGGCGTGTCGCGCTCGGTGTGCAGGCGCACGCCGCGGTCGGCCAGCTTGTTTTGCAGGTTGCGGATCGGGATCTCGTTGCCCGGAATGACCCGCGAGCTGAAGATCACATGATCGCCGGAGCCCAGCTTCACGTGCGGGTGGCTGCCGTCGGCGATGCGCGACAGCGCCGCGCGGGCCTCGCCCTGGCTGCCCGTACACAGGAACAGGATCTCGTTTTCGGGCAGGTGCTTGGCCTGGTCGTCGTTGATGAAGGGCTCGATGCCCTGCAGCAGGCCGACCGAGCGAGCGGCGGCGGCCATGCGATGCATGGAGCGACCGGCCAGGCAGACCTTGCGGCCACACGCCTGGGCCGCCCGGATCACGGTGTCCATGCGCGCCACGTTCGAGGCGAAGCAGGCCACGGCGATCTTGCCGTTCAGGCTCTTGATCAGATCGCCCAGCGCCTTGCGCACGTCGGCTTCCGAGCCCGCCTCGCCTTCCACGAAGACGTTGGTGCTGTCGCAGACCATGGCTAGCACGCCTTCGTCGCCGAGGCGGCGGATGGCGGCTTCGTCGGTCGGAGCGCCGAGTTGGGGCTCGGGGTCGATTTTCCAGTCGCCAGTATGCAGGATCGTGCCCAGCGGCGTCTTGATCGCCAGGCCGTTCGGCTCGGGGATCGAGTGCGTCAGGGTGATCAGTTCCAGGTCGAACGGGCCAAGTTGGAAACGTCCGCCCAGCGGCACCTCGGTGATCGGCACCTGGTCCAGCAGATCGGCGTCGCGCAGCTTCTCGCGCAGCAGGAAGGCGGTGAACGGCGTGGCGTAGACCGGCGCCTTCAGGCGCGGCCACAGCCAGTGCACCGCGCCCAGGTGGTCTTCGTGGGCGTGGGTCAGGACAATGCCGACGATGTCCTTGGCGTAGGGCTCGATATAGGTCGGGTCAGGCAGAATGATCTCGACGCCCGGGGTCGTCTGGTCGCCAAACGTCACACCCAGGTCGACGACGATCCATTTTCGATCGTGCGCCGGCCCGAAGCCATACAGGTTGAAATTCATGCCGATCTCGTTCGACCCGCCTAGCGGCAGGAAGACGAGTTCGTCGTCTTTGGATTTTTTCATCAGGTCTCGGAAATAGTGTTTCTTCGGTAGATTTCGAGGAGACCCCGGATCGTTAGATCGGAGTCGAAGTGGTCGATGCTGTCGGTGGCGCCCTCGAACAGCGAGGCGACGCCACCAGTGGCGATAACGGTCATGGCCTCTTCGCGCTCGGCCTTGATGCGCGAGACGAGACCCTCGATCAGGGAGATATACCCCCAGAACACGCCCGATTGCATGGCCGACACGGTGTCGGTGCCCACGATCCTGTTACCAGCCGGGCGCTGGATGGCGATGCGGGGAAGTTTCGCCGCCGCGTCGTGCAGCGCCTGCATCGACAGATTGATGCCGGGCGAGATGATGCCGCCCTCGAAGGCGCCGTCGGCCGCCACGATGTCGAAGGTCGTTGCCGTTCCGCTATCGATGACGATCAGCGGCCCCGGATAGACCATCGACGCCCCGATCGCATTGACCAGGCGGTCGGCGCCGGCCTCGGAGGGCTTTTCGATCCGCACGTCGATGCCCAGGCGCGCATTCTCGCCGATCACCAGCGGCTCCACGCCGAAATAACGCCGCGCGAGATTGCGCAGATTGAAGATCGACTGCGGCACGACGCTGGAGATGATCACCGCGTCGATGGCGCGAAACCCCAGGCCCTGCATCGAGAGAAGCTGCGACAGCCAGACCACGTACTCGTCGGCGGTGCGGGTGCTCTCGGTCGCCGAGCGCCATTGAGCCACCCACGACTGGCCGTCGTGTATGGCGAACATGGTGTTGGTGTTGCCTTGCTCAATGGCCAGCAGCATCACGCGCCTCCAAAAAACACGTCGCCGGCGGTGATCCGGCGGACCTGGCCGTCGGCCAGACGAAGCCTCAGCGCCCCGTCCCCGTCGAGGCCCTCGGCGACGCCCTCGACGGTCTCGCTGCCAAGGCGAGCGATACAAGGTTCGCCCAGGCCATGGGCGCGGGCGGTCCAGGCGTCGGCGATGGCCGGAAAACCAAACATGTTCCAGACCCCGAACCAGCGCTCGAAGGCCTCGGCCAAAACCTCGATGGCTTCGATCGCCTTCGGCGGCGGACTATCGCGGTGGGTGGCGATCGAAGTCGCGGGACGCTCGGCGTCGATCGGCTTGCGGGCCAGGTTCACTCCAACGCCGACGGCGATCCAGAGACCGCCCAGCGGCGAAGCGCCGGACTCAATGAGAATCCCGCTGACCTTGAGCCCCCCCAGCAAAGGGTCATTGGGCCACTTCAGGCTGACGAGGGAGGCCGGCACGTAGTGGGCCAGCAGGTCGGCCACGGCCAGAGCGGCGACGAACGAGACCTGGGCGGCCTCGGCGGGCGGCTTGTCGGTGCGAAACAGCAGGGTGGCGGCGAGATTGCCCTCGCCCGTCTCCCAGGCGCGGCCTCTGCGGCCGCGTCCGGCGGTCTGGCGCAGGCCGACCAGCCACACCGGGCCGGCCTCGCCCGCCTCGGCCCGGCGACGGGCTTCGGCGTTGGTGGAGTCGATCTCGCCCAGAACGACGATGGGTGGAACGACGACGGGCGGGACGCCCGTCACGTCACGCGTGACCAAAGGCGGCCGCGGCGGCCTTGGCGGCGGGATCCAGCCAGACCAGGGCCACGAGCACGATCGGGAACGAGAACAGGGCGGCGGCGTAGCCAACGGCGCGAGCCGAGGGCGACGGCGCGTCAACCGAACCGGTCGAGGCGTCGAACCACATCGCCTTGATCAGGCGCAGGTAATAGAACGCCGCGACGACCGAGCCGACCAGGCCCAGCACGGCGGCCCACTGCATGACCACGTCGCCCGTGCCGATGGCGGCCTTGAAGACGTAGAACTTCGACCAGAAGCCCGAGAACGGCGGCAGGCCCAGGGCCGACAGGGAGAACGCGGTCATGGCCAGGGCGATACCGGGGCGTTCCTTCACCAGGCCCGCCATGTCCTCGATGGTCTCCATCGGCTTGCCGCCACGATTCAGCGCCTGCAGGCAGGCGAAGAAGCCGGTGACGTCGACCATGTAGAGGGTCATGAAGACCAGCATCGACTGCAGGCCGACTTCGCCACCCGCCGCGACGCCCAGCAGGGCGTAGCCGACATTGGCGATCGAGGAATAGGCCCACAGGCGCTTGAGGTTGGTCTGGGCCAGGCCCGCGAAGGCCCCGACGAAGACCGACAGCAGGGCCGCGATCACCAGGATCTGGCGCCACTTGTCGACCGAGCCCGGGAAGGCGTCGCCCAGCACGCGGGCGAACATCATCATGGCGGCCAGCTTCGGCGCGGCGGCGAAGAAGCCGACGACCGGGGTCGGGGCGCCTTCGTAGACGTCCGGGGTCCACATGTGGAACGGCGCGGCAGAGACCTTGAACGCCAGGCCGCAGATCAGGAACACCAGGCCGAACAGCAGGCCCACGCCGTGGGTCCCGCCGTGCGCGGCGGCCAGGGCGATCTGGCTGAAGTGGGTCGAGCCGGTGAAACCGTAGATCAGCGAGCTGCCGTACAGCAGCAGACCCGACGACAGCGCGCCCAGCACGAAATACTTCAGGCCCGCTTCCGACGACTTGGCGTCGTCGCGGCGCATCGCGGCCAGCACGTACAAGGCCAGGGACTGCAGCTCGACGCCGACATAGAGGCTGATCAGATCGCCGGCCGAGGCGGTGACGCCCATGCCGACGGCCGCCAGGATCACCAGGACAGCATATTCGAACTTCTGGTCGCCGCGCTGGGCGAGCCAGCGGTCGCCCAGAACGACGGCGATGGCGCTCGACAGATAGATGGCCACCTTGGCGTAGGTCGCCGCGGCGTCGGCCGAATAGACCCCGTTGAACGCATGACCATGCGGCCCCAGCACCGCCGTGGCGGCGGCGGCGACCAGCGAGGCGACGGCGGCCAGGGTGAAGATGGCCCCGACCTTGCCCCGGAAGGCGCCGGCGACCAGCAGAACCAGCGCCGCGATCGCGAGAACGACCTCGGGCAGCACGAGCGAGAAGTTGGCGGAAAAGGTCATAGGCTCCTCACCCGCCCACGGCGGCGCGCCAGGCGCCGACGAGCGCGTCGACAGACGTCGCGGTCAGGTTGAACACGAAATTCGGATAGATCCCGAGAACCAGGGTCGACACGATCAGCGGGGTGAAGATCAGGATCTCGCGCTTGTCCAGATCAGCGATCGTGGCCAGTTGCGGGTTGGTGATCTCGCCAAACATCACGCGGCGGTACAGGGTCAGGGCGTACATGGCCGACAGGATCACGCCCGAAGCAGCGACCAGCGCGGTCCAGGTCGAGGCCTTGTAGACGCCGGTCATCGTCAGGATTTCACCGACGAAGCCCGAGGTGCCCGGCAGGCCGACATTGCCCATCGTGAACAGCAGAAACACGAAGGCGTAGTGCGGCATCCGGCTGGTCAGGCCGCCGTAGAAGGCGATCTCACGGGTGTGCATGCGGTCGTAGACGACGCCGACGCAGAGGAAGAGCGCGCCGGAGATCACCCCGTGGCTCAGCATCTGGAACAGGGCGCCCTGCTCGCCCGCCGCGTTGCCCGAGAAGATGCCCATGGTCACGAAGCCCATGTGGGCGACCGACGAATAGGCGATCAGCTTCTTGATGTCGGTCTGACGGAAGGCGACCAGCGAGGTGTAGACGATGGCGATGGCCGACATCGCGAACACCAGGGGCTGGAACAGCTCCGAGGCGTTGGGGAACATCGGCAGGCTGAAGCGCATGAAGCCGTAGCCGCCCAGCTTCAACAGGATGCCCGCCAGGATGACCGAACCGGCCGTCGGCGCCTCGACGTGGGCGTCGGGCAGCCAGGTGTGGACCGGCCACATCGGCATCTTCACCGCGAACGAGGCGAAGAAGGCCAGCCACAGCCAGGTCTGCAGCCACGGCGCGAACTTGAAGGTCATCAGCGCCGGGATCGACGAGGTGTGGGCGATGCCGATCATGGCCAGGATGGCGGCCAGCATCAGCACCGAGCCAAGCAGCGTGTAGAGGAAGAACTTGTAGGCCGCGTAGATCCTGCGCTTGCCGCCCCAGATCCCGATGATCAGGAACATCGGCACCAGGCTGGCTTCGAAGAACAGGTAGAACAGGATCAGGTCCAGCGCGCAGAACACGCCGATCACCAGGATCTCCAGGATCAGGAAGGCGATCAGGTATTCGACGACCCGCTTCTCGATCGATTTCCAGCTGGCGATGATGCAGATCGGCAGCAGGAACGCGGTCAGCAGGACGAACAGCACCGAGATGCCGTCGACGCCCATCCGATAGTGCAGTCCCGCGAACCAGGCGACGTCTTCCACGAACTGGAAGCCCGGGTTCTTCGGATCGAACTGAAGGGTCAAGACGATCGACAGGCCGAAGGTGACCAGGGTGGTCACGAGCGCGATCCACTTGGCCAGGGTGTCGGTCTTTTCCCCCGCTCCGTTCAGGGCGCGCGCGGCGAGGATCACCGCGACGCCGACGATCGGCGCGAAGGTCGTTAGGCTGAGAAGGCCGCTCATTAGCTCCGTCCCCCTCAACGGAAGGCGTACAGGGCGAAGGTCAGCAGGCCGGCGACGCCGAGCAGCATGACAAACGCGTAGTGGTAGACGTAACCGGTCTGCAGCTTGCCGGTGCGCTTGCCCACCTCATACGAGACGTGGCTGACGCCATCGGGGCCCAGGCCATCGATGATCTTCTGGTCGCCGCCCTTCCAGAACAGGTCGCCGAGGAACTTGGCCGCGCGCACGAAGGTGGCTTGGTACAGCTCGTCGAAGAACCACTTGTTGTAGAAGAAGACGTACAGCGGCCCCTTGCGCTCGGCCAGCTTCAGGCCCAGGCGCTCGTCGCCCTTCAGCAGATAGACGTAGGCGGCGATGGCCAGGCCGATCAGCGAAGCGATCAGCGGGCTCCACTTCACCCACTCGGCCACCTCGTGCGCGTGGTGCAGCACCTGGTTGCTCGGGGCGGTGAAGATCGCGCCGCGCCAGAACTCTTCCTGGTGGTGGCCGACGAAGTAGCCGTTGAACACGAAGCCGGCGGCGACGGCGCCGATCGACAACACGACCAGAGGGAACAGCATCACCCACGGGCTCTCGTGCGGCTTGTGGTCGTGACCATGGCCGTGATCGTCATGACCATGGGCGTCATGACCATGGGCGTCATGCGCATGATCGTCGTGACCCCAGCGGGCGTGGCCGTTGAAGGTGAAGAACGCCAGACGCCAGGAGTAGAACGAGGTCAGGCCCGCCACCAGCACGCCGATCACCCAGGCGAACATGGCGATCGCGTTGTGGCCGCCCGCGGCGAACGCCGCCTCGATGATGGTGTCCTTCGAGTAGAAGCCGGCGAAGCCCAGGTGCAGCGGCGGGAAGCCGAGGCCCGTGATGGCGATCGTGCCGATCGTCATGGCGATGAAGGTCACCGGCAGCAGCTTGGCCAGGGCGCCGTAGCGACGCATGTCCTGTTCGTGGTGCATCCCGTGGATCACCGAGCCGGCGCCCAGGAACAGCAGCGCCTTGAAGAAGGCGTGCGTGAACAGGTGGAACATGGCCGCCTGATAGGCGCCGACGCCCGCCGCGAAGAACATGTAGCCCAGCTGCGAACAGGTCGAGTAGGCGATCACGCGCTTGATGTCGTTCTGGGTCAGGCCGACGGTGGCGGCGAACAGGGCCGTCACCGCGCCGATGACCGTGACGATGTTCTTGGCGACGGGCGCGTATTCGAACATCGGCGACAGCAGGCACAGCATGTAGACGCCAGCGGTCACCATGGTGGCCGCGTGGATCAGGGCCGACACCGGCGTCGGGCCCTCCATGGCGTCCGGCAGCCAGGTGTGCAGGAAGAACTGCGCCGACTTGCCCATCGCGCCGATGAACAGCAGGAAGCAGGCGATATCCATCAGCGGGAAGGTGTGACCCGCGAATTCCCAGGTGCGGCCGGCGTTGGCGGCGACCTGCGGGAAGATCTCGGCGAACTGGATCGAGCCGAACGCCCAGTAGGTCGTCATGATGCCGAGGGCGAAGCCGAAGTCGCCGACCCGGTTGACCACGAAAGCCTTGATGGCGGCGGCGCTGGCCGACGGCTTCTTGTACCAGAAGCCGATCAGCAGGTACGAGGCCAGGCCCACGCCTTCCCAGCCAAAGAACAGCTGCATGAAATCGGCGGCGGTGACCAGCGACAGCATGGCGAAGGTGAACAGCGACAGATACGCGAAGAAGCGCGGCCTGCTGTCGTCCTCGGCCATGTAGCCCCAGGAGTAGATGTGGACGAGGGCCGAGACCGTCGTGACCACGATCAGCATGGTCGCCGACAGGGCGTCGACGCGGATCGACCAGTTGGCCTGGAAATCGCCGATGCTGATGAACGGCAGCAGATGGACGGTGAAGGCCTCCATGTGCCCCCAGGTCCACTGGCTGAACGTGTACCAGGACAGGGCGCACGACAGGATCAGCGCGCCGGTCGTGACCGACTGCGAGGCCACGTCGCCGATGCGGCGGCCGAACAGGCCGGCGATGGCCGCGGCGATGATCGGCGCGAAGACGAGAATGGTTACAAGCGTCTGCATGACGTCGCTTAGCCCTTCATCATGCTGGCGTCGTCAACCGCGATGTCGCCGCGGTTGCGGAAGAAGGTGACGAGAATGGCCAGGCCCACGGCCGCCTCGGCGGCGGCCACGGTCAGCACGAACATGGCGAAGATCTGCCCCGCCACGTCATGCAGGTAGGCCGAGAACGCCACCAGATTGATGTTCACCGCCAAGAGGATCAGCTCGATCGACATCAGGATGACGATGATGTTCTTGCGGTTCACGAAGATGCCGAAGACGCCGATCGTGAACAGGATCGCGGCGACGACGAGATAGTGCGAAAGGCCGATCATTCGGAGATCCCCTCGCCCGGCTTGATCTGGACCAGCTCCATGCCGGCCTTGGGCGTGCGGGCGATCTGCTTGCCGATGTCCTGGCGCTTGACGCCCGGCTTGTGGCGCAGCGTCAGGACGATGGCGCCGATCATGGCGACCAGCAGCACCAGGCCCGCCAGTTGGAAGAAGAAGACGTAGTCGGTGTAGAGCACCCGGCCGATCGCTTCGGTGTTGGGCGCGCCGCCCGGCGAGGCGTTCGGCAGGCCGTTCTTCGCGGCCGCGCCGTTCGTGGCGACCGTGGCCGCGACGAAGATCATTTCCAGCGTCAGGACGCCGCCGACCAGTCCGCCGATCGGCAGGTACTGAGCGAAGCCCTGCCGCAGTTCGGCGAAGTCGACGTCCAGCATCATGACCACGAACAGGAACAGCACCGCGACCGCGCCGACGTAGACAACGATCAGCAGCATGGCCAGGAACTCCGCCCCGATCAGGACGAAGAGGCCGGCGGCCGAGAAGAAGGCGGTGATCAGGAAGAGCACCGAGTGCACGGGATTTCGAGCCGACACGACGAGCAAGCCCGCCGCGAGGGTCACGAAAGCCAGCAGATAGAAAGCGATCGCCTGCAAGGCCATTGGCCCAGGTGCTCCCCTGAAAACTTAAGTCCAATGGCGGCCGCGCCGGTTCGACGCGCCGCCTCCTAGGATTCGCCCCGTCCTTTAGCGGTAGGGCGCGTCCAACTCCAGATTCTTCGCGATCAGGCGCTCCCAGCGGTCACCGTTATCGAGAAGGCGTTCCTTGTCGTAGTAGAGTTCTTCGCGGGTCTCGGTCGCGAACTCGATGTTCGGGCCCTCGACGATGGCGTCCACCGGGCAGGCCTCCTGGCACAGGCCACAGTAGATGCATTTGACCATGTCGATGTCGTAGCGGGTCGTGCGGCGGCTGCCGTCCTCGCGCGGTTCGGCCTCGATGGTGATGGCCTGGGCCGGACAGACGGCTTCGCACAGCTTGCAGGCGATGCAGCGCTCCTCACCCGACGGATACCGGCGCAGAGCGTGCTCGCCGCGGAAACGGGGCGACTGCGGGCCGCGCTCGTTCGGATAGATCACGGTCTTCTTCGGCGCGATCATGTACTTCATGGCCAGGCCGAACGCGCCCGCGAAGTCCAGAAGGGCCGCGCCCTTGACCGCCTGAGTGATGCGCTGGAACACCAGAGCTCTCCTAACACTTTTCCTTGGGGAAGGGACGGACGTCCCTGCCCTGCTCCTTCTGCTGCCGTCGCAGGGTCTGCTCGAGGACGCACGTCTTGGTCTTGGCGTCCGCCTTGCGGCGCGCTTCGACCCTGTCCTCCAGCGTCCGCTGCGGCGGTCGCGGAATAGTCCCTCCCCAGGTCGAACAGCCGGCAAGGCCGACCATCGCGATCCCGAGGATCACCCGCCTCATTTCCCCGCCCGGGGAATGACGCAGGTGTAGTTCGATAACTGGGCTGGGTCGCCCCCGTCCTGCTTGGACTGGATCACCCCGCCCTCGGCCTTGCACTTGTCGCCCGCGCGTCGGAGGTCGTCGTAGCTGACGATCCCGTCGCCCAGGGAATAGGACCGGTCCGGAGCCGAGACGGCCTGGCAGGCCGCGGCGGTCAGGCTGGTCAGCCCCAGGGCGATGAGCGCGATCCGCCGCATCAGGCCCCCGGACCGAATACGCGCCAGGCGGCGACCGCGGCCACCAGCACCAGCGAGGTCGGCAGGAACACCTTCCAACCCAGACGCATCAGCTGGTCGTAGCGGTAGCGGGGCACGATGGCCTTGGCCATGGCGATCATGAAGAACCAGAAGATGATCTTGGCGAAGAACACCAGCGCCAGGGCCAGCTTGCCCCACCAGCCCCACAGCGCGACCAGGTCGACCGGCAGACCCAGGTTCCAGCCGCCGAAGAACAGCACGCTGATCATGGCGCACATCAGGACGATGTTCGAATACTCGGCCACCATGAACAGCAGGTACGGCGTCGAGCTGTACTCGACCTGATAACCGGCCACGAGTTCGGATTCGGCTTCGGGCAGGTCGAACGGCGGGCGGTTCGTCTCGGCCAGGGCCGAGATGAAGAACATGCCCATGGCCACCACCATGACCGGCAGCAGGACAAGGTTCTTCAAACCGCCGCCGCCAAAGACGTTCCAGTTCCAGATCCAGCCCGATTGCTTTTCGACGATGGTCGACAGGTTCATCGAGCCGGCCAGCAGGATCACCGTGATGATGATCAGGCCGATCGAGACCTCGTACGACACCATCTGCGCCGCCGAGCGCAGAGCGCCCAGGAACGGATACTTCGAGTTCGAAGCCCAGCCGCCCATGATGATGCCATAGACGCCCAGCGAGCTCATCGCCAGCAGGTAGAGGATGCCGACGTTGATGTTCGAGACCACCCAGCCCGGCGCGAACGGCACGGCCGCCCAACCGACAAAGGCCAGGACCAGGCTCAGCAGCGGCGCCAGCAGAAAGACGATCTTGTCGGCGCCGGCCGGGATGACGATTTCCTTCAGCACGAACTTGAAGAAGTCGGCGAAGGATTGCAGCAGGCCGAAGGGACCAACGACGTTGGGACCTTTGCGCATCTGGACGCCAGCCCAGATCTTGCGGTCGGCCAGCAGCAGGAAGGCCAGGCTCAGAAGAACCCAGATCACGACCAGCAGAATGCCGCCGGTCGTCAGGCCAAACCAGAGAAGCGGAGAATTCGAGCCCACGGTCTACTCCGCAGCGATCTTGGCGGCGCCGGAAGCCACGGCCGCGCATTCGGCCATGGTCACGCTGGCGCGCGCGACGGGATTGGTCAGGTGGAAGGCCTTGATCGGGCTTTCGAACGGGGCGTCCGACAGTTCGCCGTCGCCGCCCAGGCTCCCGAGGTCGAACGATGTGGCGACCGAGCCCGGCGCGTAGTCGATCTGGCCGAAGGTCGAGTGGTCGGCGAACAGCTTGGCGCGCAGCTGGTCCAGGCTGTCATAGGGCAGCTTGTGACCGAGCACTTCCGACAGCGCCCGCAGGATCGACCAGTCTTCCTTGGCCTCGCCCTTCGGGAACACGGCGCGCTTGCCCATCTGCACGCGGCCCTCGAGGTTCACGTACAGGCCGTTCTTCTCGGTATAGGCCGCGCCCGGCAGGATCACGTCGGCCTTGTGCGCGCCGGCGTCGCCGTGCGTGCCGAGATAGATCTTGAAAGCGCCGGTGGCGGCCGTTTCGCACTCGTCGGCGCCCAGCAGGAAGAGGACGTCCAGAGCGCCCGGCTTCAGCATGTCGGCGGTCGACAGACCGCCCTGCGCCGGGACGAAGCCCATGTCGAGGCCGGCGACGCGCGCGGCGGCGGTGTGCAGGACGTTCCAGCCGTTCCAGCCTTCGCGGACGACCTTCATCGTCTTGGCGAGGCCGGCGGCGGCCTTCAGGATCGCGGCGCCGTCGGCGCGGGCCAGAGCGCCCTGGCCGATGATGATCGCGGGACGTTCGGCGGCCTTCAGGGCGGCGACGAAGTCGTTCTTGCTCTTGGCCAGACCCGAAAGCGTCTGGGCGCCGGCGCCCAGATAGTCGTAGCCGAAGGTCAGGTCGGCCTGCTCGCCAATGACGCCGAAGCGGGTCTTGCCGGCCAGCCACTGCTTGCGGAAGCGGGCGTTCAGGACCGGCGCCTCAAGGCGCGGATTGGCGCCGACGAACAGCACCACGTCGGCGTTCTCGATGCCGGCGATGGTCGAGTTGAACAGCCAGCCTTCACGCGGGCCGACGCCCAGGGCCGAACCGTCCTGGCGGCTGTCCAGGTTCTTCACGCCCAGGGCGGTAAAGAGGTCCTTGGTCGCCTTCAGGCTCTCGGCGTCCTGCAGGTCGCCAGCGATCACGCCGATGCGCTCGGGAGCGGTCGCCCTGATCTTGGCGGCGACGGCGGCGAAGGCCTCGGCCCAGGTGGCAGGCTTCAGCTTGCCATCGATCCCGCGCACGTACGGACGGTCCAGGCGCTGACGGCCCAGGCCGTCGACGGCGTAGCGCGTCTTGTCCGAGATCCACTCTTCGTTGATGTCGTCGTTGTTGCGCGGCAGCACGCGCAGGACGGCCGAACCGCGGGCGTCGACGCGGATCCATGATCCCAAGGCGTCCATGACGTCGACACTCTCGGTCTTCTTCAGCTCCCACGGACGGGCTTCGAAGGCGTAGGGCTTGGAGGTCAGAGCGCCGACCGGGCACAGGTCGATCACGTTGGCGCTGAGCTCAGACGTCACCGCCGCGCCCAGATAGGTCGTGATTTCAACGTCTTCGCCGCGAGAGATCAGACCGATTTCGGGCGAGCCGGCGACCTCGGTGATGAAGCGGACGCAGCGCGTGCATTGGATGCAGCGCGTCATCACGGTCTTGATCAGCGGGCCCATGGCCTTTTCTTCGACCGCGCGCTTATTCTCTTCATAGCGGCTGTCGTCGCGGCCATAGCCCATGGCCTGGTCCTGCAGGTCGCACTCGCCGCCCTGGTCGCAGATCGGGCAATCGAGCGGATGGTTGATCAGCAGGAACTCCATCACGCCTTCGCGGGCCTTCTTGACCATCGGCGTGTTGGTGAAGACTTCCGGCAGTTCGCCGTTCGGACCGCCGCGGATATCGCGCACGCCCATGGCGCAGGAGGCCGCCGGCTTCGGCGGGCCGCCCTTCACTTCCACGAGACACATGCGGCAGTTGCCGGCGACCGACAGCCGCTCATGAAAACAAAAGCGCGGGACTTCGGCACCGGCTTCCTCGCACGCCTGCAACAGCGTGAAATGATCCGGAACTTCGATCTCTTTACCGTCGACTTTCAGCTTTGCCATATTCGCCTTCCTGTCTCACGCACACCGCGCATGTTGCCAGAGTTTCACCTCCGGCAAGTGCGACCAGCCGAAAGCCCTGTCGCTGTTGCCGTGCTTGTTCAATTCGTCGAGCCGCTCTTTCGCCTCGGCCACCGTGGGGAATTCTCCCGCAGCGACATGCCACATGACGAAATGCTGCTTTTCCATGATCTCGAACCATTCCGCGCGGCGGGCATAGAACTGCCGGTGAACGGTCTTCCATACGAAATTCTCGAATGACGCGACGTCGCGCCAGACACTCATGTTGACGATCACCAGCGGATCGTCGAAACCGTCGATCGCAGTCGCATTACCGCTCTCGTCCTTCAGCCGCCAGACGAAACCCTCCGACCGCTCGGCAATGCCGTTGACGAGATCGAGCGCCTTGACGAAGGCGGCAACCCGCGGGTCTTCCAGCGGATAGCGCAGACGCGCGATGTTGAGTTCGGCGAGGTGCTGCGTCACGCCCCGCCCTCCTTCAATGCCTTCGCCTGCGCAACCCAGCCGTCGCGGGCGATGCGTCCACCGAGGCCGATCTCGGCATCGATGCGCGCCACGTCCTCATCGCTCCAGCCGGCGATGTCGGCAAAGCGGGTGACGCCGATGCCGTTCAGGACCTGCTCGAGCTTCGGCCCGACGCCGGAAATCTTCTTCAGGTCGTCGGCCTTGCCGCGCCGCTTCGAAACCGCCTTGGCAGCCTTCGGCTTTGCAGTCTTCGGAGCGGCAGGCGCGGCAACGGTCGGAGGCGCCTTCGCGGATTTCGCCGGAGCCGCCTTGGCAACCGGTACCTTGGCCGCGCGCTTCACCTTTGCGGCGGGTTTCCGCGTGACCGACGTCGCTACCGACTCAGATGGAGGTGCCGGACGCTCGTCCCGCACCTTCTCGTCCTCGATCTTGCGGGCGAGCGTTTCGGTCGCCTCCAGTGCCCCCTGCAGCGAACCGAGGAAGGCGCTCGCCATCTGGGTCGCGAAACCGAAGCCGACCGCCGTCATCGCGGCAAGCGCTGCGGCGGGATGCGCCATCAGCGGGTGCAGCGGCAGACCGGCAGCTTCCGGCGCGGCGTCGGACGCACGGCCGAAGTCGGCCGGCTTCGCCGCAACCTCTTCCCGCGTCTTGTCCTTTGCCTTCGCCATCGTCCGGGTGTCCTTACTCGGCGGCTTCCATCACCACGCCATGGGCCATGGCGTTACGGGTATACTGATCGATACGCGCCTCGATCTCCGGACGGAAATTCCGGATGAGGCCCTGTATCGGCCAGGCGGCGGCGTCGCCCAGCGCACAGATGGTGTGGCCTTCGACCTGCTTGCTCACCTGGAACAGCATGTCGATCTCGCGCTTCTGGGCATTGCCCTTCACCATGCGCTCCATGACCCGCATCATCCAGCCGGTGCCTTCGCGGCACGGCGTGCACTGGCCGCAGCTCTCATGCTTGAAGAATGCCGCGATGCGCCAGATGGCCTTGATGATGTCGGTGGACTTGTCCATGACGATCATGCCGCCGGTACCGAAGGAAGACTTGACCTCGCGAAGACCGTCGAAGTCCAGCGTCACGTCCATCATGTCCTCGGCCTTGACGACCGGACAGGACGCACCGCCGGGGATGACCGCGAGGAGATTGTCCCAACCGCCGCGGATGCCGCCGGCATGCTTCTCGATCATCTCGCGGAAGGTGACGCCCATGCTCTCTTCGACCGTACAGGGCGTGTTGACGTGGCCCGAGATCATGAAGAGCTTGGTGCCGACATTGTTCGGGCGACCGAAGCTGGAGAACCAGCCGGCGCCACGACGCAGGATCGTCGGCGTGACGGCAATCGACTCGACGTTGTTGACCGTCGTCGGGCAGCCGTAGAGGCCCATGTTCGCCGGGAACGGCGGCTTCAGTCGCGGCTGGCCCTTCTTGCCTTCGAGGCTTTCCAGTAGCGCCATCTCCTCGCCGCAGATGTAGGCGCCGGCGCCATGATGGACGTAGAGATCGAAGTCGTAGCCGTGGATGTTGCCCTTGCCG
>NZ_DATFAV010000209.1:0-16019 GCF_035254145.1 Caulobacter sp.
GAGGATCGAAGACGACAAAAAAGGCCCCGGATCGCTCCGGGGCCTTTCGCGTCTCTCGACTGAGTCCAGCTGGACTCAGGTGTTCATCGACTGGAAGAAGTCGCCGTTGGTCTTCGACTGGCGCAGCTTGTCGAGCAGGAACTCGATCGCGTCCGAGGCGCCCATCGGGTTGAGGATGCGGCGCAGGACATAGGTCTTCTGCAGCTGGTCGCGCGGCGTGATGAGCTCTTCCTTGCGGGTGCCGGACTTGAGCACGTCGATCGCCGGGAAGATGCGCTTGTCGGCCACCTTGCGGTCCAGGACGATTTCCGAGTTACCGGTGCCCTTGAACTCTTCGAAGATGACTTCGTCCATCCGGCTGCCGGTGTCGATCAGGGCCGTGGCGATGATCGATAGCGAACCGCCCTCCTCCACGTTCCGCGCCGCGCCGAAGAAGCGCTTCGGGCGCTGCAGGGCGTTGGCGTCGACACCGCCGGTCAGCACCTTGCCCGACGACGGGACGGTGGTGTTGTAGGCGCGGCCCAGACGGGTGACCGAGTCCAGCAGGATGACGACGTCGCGCTTGTGCTCGACCAAGCGCTTGGCCTTCTCGATGACCATCTCGGCCACCTGGACGTGGCGGGTCGCCGGTTCGTCGAAGGTCGAGGCGATGACCTCGCCCTTCACCGTGCGCTGCATGTCGGTGACTTCTTCCGGGCGCTCGTCGATCAAGAGGACGATCAGGTAGCACTCGGGGTGATTGGTCTCGATCGACTTGGCGATGTTCTGCAGCATGACCGTCTTACCCACGCGCGGCGGGGCGACGATCAGGCAGCGCTGACCCTTGCCCAGCGGCGCGACGATGTCGATCACGCGGCCCGAGCGATCCTTCACGGTCGGATCGGGCAGCTCCATGTTCAGGCGCTCTTCGGGATAGAGCGGCGTCAGGTTGTCGAAGTGCACCTTGTGGCGCACGTTCTCGGGGCTCTCGAAATTGATCTTCGAGACATTGGTCAGGGCGAAGTAGCGCTCGCCTTCACGCGGTGAGCGGATGGCGCCGTCGACGCTGTCGCCGGTCCGCAGGCCATACTTGCGAATCTGCGAGGGCGAGACGTAGATGTCGTCCGGGCCCGGCAGATAGTTGGCTTCCGGCGAGCGCAGGAAGCCGAAGCCGTCCTGCAGCACTTCCATGGTGCCCGACCCCGAGATCTCCACGCCTTCTTCGGCGAGAGTCTTCAGGATGGCGAACATCATGTCCTGCTTGCGCATGGAGTTGGCGTTCTCGACCTCGAAGGTCTCGGCGAACGCCAGCAGGTCGGCCGGGGATTTCTCCTTCAGCTCCTGCAGGGACATCGACTTCAAGCCCAGGGCCGCGACGGCCTCGGCGATGCCGGAGCCGTCATCGTCGCCTTCGCCCTCGCCTTCCGATTCGACGGAGGCTTCGGTGGCGACGTCGGCGGTGTCCGCGACGGTGTCTTCGATGGTCGCCTCTTCGGCGCCCATACCTTCCGAGGAGGTGATCTGGTTTTCGGTTTCTTCGGTCATGACAAGACTCAAGGGTGGGCGCGGACCCCACGACGGAATCCGGCCGGTAGAACTTCATGGATCACGCCCGGTCATACCGGGACATGCGCGTCGATTGACGATGACGCGGATCGTTAGGGGGACAGACCTTGGAGCGGATCGCTCGCGGGGCGCGCCAGGACGGGCGCCGGTCCGTGAAGGAAAGGGTTCACAACGCGTGAACCCGTCTCGGATGCAAACCACGCGGCGGGCGGCGGGTCAAGCGCCGCGACCGCCTGGAGCGTTTTCCGATCAGTGTGAAGCGGTGATCGGATCGCTCCAAACCTTGGAGGTGGAGCCATTCTGCCCGATCGGATCGTTCAATCAGATGGGAAGGGCTCTAGTGGTTCAGGAACTTGGTCGTCACCGCGATGACGATGACGATCGCCAGCACGAACGGGATCTCGTTGGTGATCCGCCAGAACTTCTCCGAGCGGACGTTCTGGCCCTTCTCGAACTTCTTGCGCGAGGCCGACAGGAAGCCGTGCCAGCCGTAGAGGCCGACCAAAGCGACCAGCTTGGTCGCCATCCAAGGCTCGGCCAAGAAGCCCCAGCCGCGGATCTGGCTGTCGGCCAGGATCAGGCCCAGGCCGAACAGCGCCGTCGCGATCGAGGCGGGATTAATGATCCCACGCAGCAGCCGGCGCTCCATGACCTTGAAGGTCTCGTCCATCTCCGAGCCCGGCGCGGCCTTGGTGTGATAGACGAACAGGCGCGGCAGATAGAGCATCCCGGCCATGAAGGCGATGACCGACAGGATGTGAAGACCGCGCACCAGGTTGAAGTGCGCCACCAGGAAATCCATCACGCCGCAGCTCCCTCTTTGCGCGGACACTTGGACCATTCAGCACCGCAGCGCCAGCCGCAGGCCGGCGCGGTCGAACCGCTTCGCGCCAGCGCCTGGCTCACCGCCTTGGCCAGGCCGTCGATGAACACCGGCGCGGGCCCCAGCGCCGGAACCCGCACATAGGGCGCCGCGCCAACCTCCTTGGCCAGTTCGGCGTATTCGTGATCCAGCTCGACCAGCGTCTCGACATGCTCGGAGACGAAGGCGATCGGCGTGACCATCACCCCTTTGCCCTCGGCGCCGGCCCGGCGGATCTCCTCGTCGGTGGACGGACCAATCCACTTCATCGGCCCGACCCGGCTCTGGTAGCAGACGGTCCAGTCCAGATCGGCCGGCAATCGGGCGGCGACGGCCGCGGCCGTGGCCTCGATCTGCTTCTGGTAGGGATCGCCGGCCAGGATCACCTTCTCGGGAAGGCCATGGGCCGAGAACAGCAGCCTGACGTTCCTGGGCGAACCGGCCTTTTCCCAGGTCTCGCGGATCGCCTGGGCGTGGGCTTCGATCAGGCCGTCCTGCGTCGGGTAGCAGCAGACGGTCGTCTCGCGGCCGGGCCCCTTGTAGGTCTCGCGCCAAGCCTTCAGCGACGATCCGGTCGTCGTCGTCGAGAACTGCGGATAGAGCGGCAGCAGCACGACGTCATCCGGCGCGAAGGCCTTCACGCGCCTGGCCGTCTCGCCCGTCAGCGGGTTCCAGTAGCGCATGGCGATGAAGCACCGGGCCTCGACCTCGGGCAGCACCCTGGCCAGCTCGGCCTCGAGCGCCTTGGCCTGCGCCTCCGTCTCGGGCAGCAGCGGCGAGCCGCCGCCCATGATCGCGTAGTTGGCCTTGGCGGTCTTCTCGCGGGCGGTCGAGATCAACGCCGCCAGCGGATAGCGGGCGATCGCGGGCAGGCCGATGATCGCCGGATCGCGGAACAGGTTGAACAGGAACGGCCGCACCGCGCGCGGACCATCCGGCCCGCCGAGGTTGAACAGGACGACGGCGAGCTTTCGGCTCATCTGGCGACCTTCTGGCCCGTCACGCGCTCCAGCACCGCCTCGACGTGGGCGATGGGGGTGTCCGGCAGGATGCCGTGGCCCAGATTGAAGATGTAGGGGCCCTGGTTCCACTGATCCAGAAGCTCGTCGACCCGCTTGAGCAGCGCATCGCCGCCGGCCCGCAGCAGCAGCGGATCCAGAGCCCCCTGGATAGTCTTCGATTTCTGGATCGATTGACCCAGCTTGGCCGAGGCCTGGGTGTCGAGCGCCACGCCCTGCACCGGAACCTCTGCGGCATAGCCCTCGACCAGGGTCCCGGCTCCGCGCGGGAAGCCGATGATCGGCACGGTGACGCCGCGCGCCCGCAGGCCCTCGACGATCTTCGTGTGCGGCTTGGTGACCAGGCGGTCGAACAACGGCTCGGACAGGCCCTCGGCCCAGCTTTCGAACAGCTTCACGGCTTGTGCGCCGGCGTCGACCTGCATGGCCAGATAGTCGATCGTCGAGTCGACCAGCACCTGGATCAGCGCGTCGGTCGTCTCGGGGTTCTGGTAGGCGAAGGTTCGCGCGCCGCTGCGGTCGCTGGAGCCCTTCTCGATCATGTAGGTCGCCACCGTCCACGGCGCGCCGGCGAAGCCGATCAGGGCCTTCCGCGGATCAAGCGCCGAGCGAACGCGCGTGAGCGTCTCCCCGACGAGCGAGAGGGCCTTGCCCGCTTCCCCAGCCCTTTCGGCCATGGACTCGACCGATGGCATCTCGCCCAGCTTGGGACCTTCGCCGGCCTCGAACCAGACCTTCTGGCCCAGGGCGCCGGGGATCAGCAGGATGTCGGCGAAGACGATGGCCGCGTCGAATGGAAACCGCCGCATCGGCTGCAGCGTCACCTCGGCCGCCTTCTCGGGATCGAAGCAGAAGCTGATGAAGTCCGGCGCCGTCGCCCGCACCGCCCTGTACTCGGGCAGGTACCGGCCCGCTTGGCGCATGAACCAGATCGGAGGATTGGCATGCGTCTCGCCGGAGAGCGCGGAGAGAAATTTCGGGGTCTTGGCGTTTGGTGTCTGGGAGGACGAGGTCATGGCCTGGGTTAAAGCCCGGCCAGCGCTCCGGCTCAAGTCCGTAAGCGTCCCAGGTCCTTTCTATCATTTCTTAATAAGAAATTAAGATTGAAAGAAGCGGTTGGAGGGCAACTGCACAGTGGGGAAAACGCCTGACGGGCGAGTGAATCCCACACCGAATGGACCGTTGCCCCCAGCCCTTCCCACATGTGGTTAAGACTCTGTTAATCCTGTGGACGGCTTGGCAGGGCCTTGAAGGTCTTAATGAAATCTTAATCGCGCCGGCGACGTCAAAGACCCTTCGCCAGACTCGTCCCCGGTTTGGGACAAGTGGGATTCAAGACTTCTGGGATGCGGGGCGAGCCTGGGGATGGTAGGCGAGCAATGCGACCGTTTATCACAGCGGCGCTATGACACGACGCCTCTGGGCCAGATCGGCGCCCGGGCGTCCCCAGAGGCAGGACAAGTGGTTAAACAACCGTTAACGGATGATCCACAGGAGAGTCTGGCGACCGGAGGCGAGAGCGAGCGGTTGCCGCCGCGCTTCGCCACCTATTTCCATATCCACCTGGTGTCGGACTCCACGGGCGAAACCCTCAACGCCATGGCGCGCGCGGTCTGCGCCCGGTTCACCGACATCCTGCCCATCGAACACATCTACGCGCTGGTCCGTTCCACCCGGCAGTTGGACCGGGCGCTGGAAGAGATCGCCGGCGCGCCGGGCGTGGTGATGCACACCATCGTCGATCCCGGCCTGCGCACGGCGCTGGAGGAAGGCTGCCGACGTCTTGAGATGCCCTGCATCGCGGCGTTGGATCCGGTCATCAGCGCCATGTCGCGCTATCTGGGCGCGCGGATTTCGACCCGGGTCGGCGCCCAGCACGCCCTGACCAATGACTACTTCGACCGGATCGAGGCGCTGGACTACGCCATCGCCCACGATGACGGCCAGGGCGGCCAGGACCTGACAAGGGCCGACGTGATCCTGGTCGGGGTGTCGCGGACCTCCAAGACCCCGACCTGCATCTATCTGGCCCATCGGGGCGTGCGCGCCGCCAATGTCCCGCTGATCCCCGACCGGCCGCCGCCGTCCGAGCTGTTCGAGCTGAAGAACACCCTGATCGTCGGCCTGATCACCTCGCCCGACCGCCTGATCCAGATCCGCCGCAACCGCCTGCTCTCCCTGAAGGAGAACCGCGAGAGCGACTATGTCGACGCCGACGCCGTGCGCCAGGAGATCATCGCCGCCCGCCGCCTGTTCGAACGGATGAACTGGCCGGTGATCGACATCACCCGCCGTTCGGTCGAGGAGACGGCCGCGGCGGTGATCAACCTGCTGTCAGGCGGTCGTGGCAAGGTCGAGGTCCTGGGATGACGCTGACGCCCGTGACCCTGGCGTCGAAGAGCGCGACCCGGCAGATGATCCTCAAAAACGCCGGAGTCGCCTTCGAGGCGGTCAGTCCTGGCGTCGACGAGGATGCGGCCAAGGCCGCCCTGCTGGCCGAAGGCGTTCCGCCGCGCGATATCGCCGACGCCCTGGCCGAGATGAAGGCCGTCAAGGTTTCGGCCAAGCGGCCGGGCCTGGTCATCGGCGCGGACCAGACGCTGGATCTGCGTGGCAAGCTGATCGACAAGGTCGACACTCTGGACGAGGCCCGCGCCCGCCTGCTGGAGCTGCGCGGCCAGGTCCACAAGCTGCACTCGGCCGTGGTGGTGGCCCGCGACGGCCAGCCGATCTGGCGGATCGTCGAGACGGCCAAACTGTCGGTCCGCCCATTCAGCGAGGCGTGGCTCGACCAGTATATAGAGCGACGCGGCGAGGCCCTGCTGTGGTCGGTCGGCTGCTACGAACTCGAAAGCGAGGGCGTGCAGCTGTTCGACCAGGTCGACGGGGACTACTTCGCCATACTGGGCCTGCCGCTGGTGGGTCTGCTCGACTTCCTGCGCCTGCACGGAGCGCTCGCGTCATGAGTTCGACCATCACGGGCGCGGCGGTCGTCGGCGGCGTCTGCGGCCAGCCGATCCGGCATTCGATGAGTCCGGTGATCCACAACGCCTGGATCCAGGCCGCCGGCCTCGACGCGGCCTATGTGCCGTTCGCCCCGGCCGCCGAGCGGTTCGAGACCTTCGTCGAGGGCCTGCGCGGCGGCGCGGTTCGGGGCCTCAACGTGACCATTCCGTTCAAGGAGCGGGCGCTGGCCCTGGCCGACACCGCCAGCGACCTGGCGAAGATGGCCGGCGCGGCGAATCTGCTGATCTTCGCCGAGGATGGCTCGGTCCATGCCGACAACACCGACGGACCGGGCCTTCTGGGCGCGATCGCGGCGCAGGCTTCGGGCTTCGAGGTCTCGGCCGCGCCGGTGGTCATCCTCGGCGCGGGGGGCGCGGCGCGGGGCGCGGTGGCCGCCCTGCTGCTGGCCGGCGCGCCCGAGATCCGGATCGTCAACCGCACCCTGGCCCGGGCCGAGGACCTGGCCGAGGCTTTCGGCGCCAAGGTGGTCGCGGCCGAGGAGGCCACCCTGCCCCGGCTGCTGGCCGACGCGGGCCTGGTCATCAACGCCACGTCCCTGGGTCTGGGCGGCGGCGAGGGTCCGGCGGCGGACCTGACCCTGACGCCCGCGGCCGCCGTGGTCGTGGACATGGTCTACAAGCCGCTGCGCACCGAATTCCTGCGTCGCGCCGAAGCGGCCGGCCGGCGTACGGTCGATGGTCTCGAAATGCTGCTTCGCCAGGCTGTCCCCTCGTTCGAGGCGATCTACGGCGTCGCGCCGCCGGCCGGCGTCGACGTTCGCGCCATGGCTCTGAAACTCCTGGGAGAAGCCTGATCATGCTTGTGCTGGGCCTGACCGGTTCGATCGGCATGGGCAAGTCCACGACCTCGGCCATGTTCGAGGCCGAGGGCGCGCCCGTCTACGACTCCGACGCCGCCGTCCATGCGCTGTACGCCGCCGGCGGGGCGGCCGTCGCCCCGGTCGAGGCGGCCTTTCCGGGCGTGGTGGTCGACGGCGCGATCGACCGCGCCAGGCTCAGCGCCCGGGTCGTGGGCGATCCGCAGGCTCTGGCCAAGCTGGAGTCGATCGTCCATCCGCTGGTCGGCGCCGACCGGATCGGCTTCTTCCAGAAGGCGCAGGCCGAGGGGCGCGACATCGTCGTCCTCGACGTCCCCCTGCTGTTCGAGACCGGTGGCCAGAAGAGCGTCGACAAGGTCGTCGTCGTCACCGCCCCGCCCGAGGTCCAGCGCGCGCGCGTCCTGGCCCGTCCGGACATGACGCCCGAGAAGTTCGAGGCCATCCTCGCCCGTCAGCTGCCCGACGCCGAAAAGCGCGCCCGCGCCGACTTCGTCATCGATACGGGCCAGGGCCTGGAGCACGCTCGCCAGCAGGTCCGCGACCTTCTGACTCTGTTGAGAACTTCCCGCTCCGCTTGAAGCGCGGGTCGAACCGGCTCAAAGAAGGGCCATGGCCCGCGAGATCATCCTCGACACCGAAACGACCGGCTTCGATCCCAAGACGGGCGACCGTCTGGTCGAAATCGGCTGCATCGAGGTGATCGACTTCATGCCGACCGGCCGTTCGTTCCACGAATATTGCGATCCGTTGCGCGACATGCCGGCCGAGGCCGAGAAGGTTCACGGTCTGTCGTCGGCCTTCCTGACCGGCAAGCCCAAGTTCCACGAGGTCGCCGACCGCTTCGTCGAGTTCGTCGGCGACAGCGTGGTCGTCGCGCACAACGCCGCCTTCGACCGCCAGTTCGTCAATTTCGAGCTGCAGAAGTGCGGCCGCGCGCCGATCCACGACGACCGCTGGATCGACACCCTGGCCATGGCCAAGAAGCGCTTTCCGGGCATGTACAACTCGCTCGACGCGCTGTGCAAACGCTTCAAGATCAGCCTGGAAAGCCGCGACAAGCACGGCGCCCTGATCGACGCCCACCTGCTGGCCGAGGTCTATCTAGAGCTGCAGGGCGGCAAGGAACGGGCCCTCGAACTGACCCACACGGTCGAGGCGCTGGCGATCTCGGCGGCCGTTCAGGGCTCGTACGGGGCTCGCTCCCGGCCGCTCGCGCCGCGCTCGACCGACGCCGAGCGCGAGGTTCACGCCGCCTGGGTGCGAAAGAACCTCAAGGACCAGGCGCTCTGGATCAAGTTCGGCGTGGTCGCCGCCGAGGGCTAAGCCCTGGGACAGGACGCTGTCTTCCAGGTGATCATGAGGTTGATCGACTCGGACGCCTCAACGAAAGAGGTAGAAAGTCCGGTTGATAGGCGGAAACCCAAATCTAGGACAGAAAATGTCCTGATACGCGCATTGTCTAGGTCATATTGTCGCGCCCGATGATGTATTAATCACGAATTCACCGGCCTGACCGATCCACTTCGCCCAATAATTCTCGTTTTCTAGGAAAACAGGGCGATCTGACGTGCGAAAAATATTTCCCGTAACTCTGTTCGCGGCCACCATGCTGGCCAGCGTCGCCTCCGCGCAAGAAGCGCCCAAGGCGGACGCCGTCGTCCTGGAAGAACTGAAGGCGCAGATCCGCGTCATGCAGGAGCGGATCCAGGCCTTGGAAGCCAAGGCCAACGCGCCCGCGCCGACAGCGGTGGCGACCGCCGCCCCGGCTCCCGCCGCGACCAAGGCCGCGCCGGCGGCCGGCGTGACCCAGATCAAGTGGGAAAACTCGCCGCGCTTCACCGAAGCCAGCGGCACGACCTTCAAGATGCGCGGCCGGGTCATGCTGGACGCCGTCGACGTCAACGTCGATCGCGAGACGGGCGCGTCCTACAAGTCCCGCCAATTCCGGGCTCGTCAGCTGTTCCTCGGCGCCGAGGGCCAGGTCGGCCCCTGGGCGTATCGCCTGGAAGGCGGCGCGGCGAACGGCTCGGGCTGGGCCTGGGACGACGCGGTCGTCGAATACAAGACCAAGGGCGGCACGCTGCTGACGCTGGGCAACCAGAAGGTCGGCGGTCTCGAGAACCTCACCTCGATCAAGACCATGACCTTCATGGAGCGCGGGCCGTTCGGCGACCTGACCGACGCCGGGTTCGTGCTGGCGGCCCAGGCCACGCACGTGGGCCGCAACTGGTCCGTCCGCGCCGCGCTGCAGGGCGACTCCATCAACAAGGCCGACGCTTCCGCCGCCGCCTACGACGTCAACAACGCCAAGGAGCGCTCGGGCGCCATGGCCCGTGTCTCGTGGGCCCCGGTCATGACCCCGACCGACACCGTCCACCTGGGCGCCTGGGCTCGCTATCGCGACGTCGGCGGCGAGACCGCCTTCACCTATTCGAGCGCCGGCAACAGCGCCTATCGCCCGCAGACCTCGGCCGGCGGCGTGCTGCTGTCGACCGGCGCGGTGGGCAAGAGCGACACGACCCTGGGTGTCGAAGCCGCCTGGGCCCGCAAGAGCCTGTCGGTTCAGGGCGAAGTCGCCAATGTCCACGTCGACCGCATCGCCACCGCGCTGAGCGCCGCCAACGGCGGCCAGGACTTCGATATCGTCACCGGCTACGCGGCGGTCAGCTGGTTCCCGACCGGCGAGACGCGGCCCTACAGCGCCGGCGGCCTGTTCGGGAAGATCAAGGTCCTGCATCCGATCGACAAGGGCGGCATGGGCGCCTACGAACTGGCCCTGCGCTACGACTACGGCGATCTGAGCGACATGCGCGCCAACACCGCGACCGCCCTGGCCAGCCAGCCTGGCCTGGCCACGGCCGGGACCTACAAGGGCGTGACGGCGGGTCTGAACTGGTACCCCTACAGCAACGTCCGCTTCATGGCGAACGTCACCCGGGCCAAGATCAACAACCGTCCGATCGGAACGCTGGAGAACGACGCGGACGTGACCGTCTTCCAGGCCCGGACCCAGATCGAATTCTAACCGGCGACCTCGGCGCTTCTTGGTTGTCTGGAGACCTATTGCATGTCCTTCCTGAAGAACATCTCGATCCGTAACAAGATCATGCTGTCGTTTGGCCTGCTGCTGGGCGCCGCGGTGGCGATGATCCTCAGCGTCTTCCTTCAGTTGACGGGCATGCAACAGGCCATCCGCCTGAACGATGAGAGCAAGTCGATCATCGACCAGACCCAGACCGCCGAGAAGGGCGTTCTGCGCGTCAACTCCCAGATGCGCGGGGTGTTGCTGACCGGCAGCGCCAAATACATGGGCTCCTACACCGAAGGCTGGAAGCAGTTCGACGAGGCGATCGCCAAGCTCGAAGGCTCCAACCTGACCGCCGAGGAAAAGACGGCCCTGGCCACGGTCAAGGCCGACGCCAAGCAGTGGCTGGACCAGTACGGCGCGCCCCTGACCGAAGCCGCCCTGGATCCGGCCCGGCGCGACGCGGGTCGCGAGACCCTGATCGCCGCCGGCGAAAAGGCGCGGGTGACCCACATCACGAAAAAGGTCACGGCGATCCGCAAGATCGAGCAGGGCCGCATGGCCGTGCGGGAGGCCGCCCAGCATCGGGCGATCTTCTCGTCGCTCGCCGTCCTGATCGGCGGCGGCGTGGGCCTCGTGGTCATCGCCGTGGGCATGGGCTGGCAACTGACGACGCTGGTCGCCGCCCCGGTCGGCCGGATGACCCAGTCGATGCTGCGGCTGGCCGACGGCGATTTCGACGTCGAGGTCCCCGACCGCGATCGCGCCGACGAGGTCGGTTCGCTGTCGCGCGCGTTCGAGACCTTCAAGGAAAACAGCCTCAAGGCCATCCGTCTCGAGAAGGAAACCAGCGCCATGCGCGAGGCCGGCGAGGCCGAGCGCGCCAAGACCGAGAGCCAGCGGGCGCGCGAGGCGGCCGAGGATCGCGCGGTGATCGAGGCGCTGGGCCGTGGTCTGCACGCGCTGTCGACCGGCGACCTGACCCATCGCATCACCGAGCCCCTGGCGGCCAAGTCCGAGCAGCTGAAGGAAGACTTCAACGCCTCCATCGCCAAGCTGGAGACGGTCATCTCGGGCGTGCGCAACGCCGTGATGACGATCAGCGGCGGCGCGCGGGAGATCTCTGTGGCCTCGGACGACCTGTCGCGCCGCACCGAGCAGCAGGCGGCCAGCCTCGAAGAGACCGCCGCGGCGCTCGAAGAGATCACCGCCACCGTCAACAAGACCGCCGAGGGCGCGAGCCATGCCCGCACCGCGGTCAGCGGCGCCAAGACCGACGCCGAGAACGGCGGTCAGATCGCCGAGCGGGCGGTGACGGCCATGACCGAGATCGAGCAGAGCTCGCACCAGATCACCCAGATCATCGGCGTGATCGACGAGATCGCCTTCCAGACCAACCTCTTGGCCCTGAACGCCGGGGTCGAGGCGGCGCGGGCGGGCGAGGCCGGCCGAGGCTTCGCGGTCGTCGCCCAGGAAGTGCGGGCCCTGGCCCAGCGCTCAGCCGACGCGGCCAAGGAAATCAAGTCGCTGATCAACCTGTCGACCAACCAGGTCACCGTCGGCGTCGACCTGGTCGGCCAGACCGGCAAGGCGCTGGAGAGCATCGTCGCCCAGGTTCTCGACGTCAGCACGATCGTGCGCGAGATCGCGGCCTCCGCCCAAGAGCAGGCCACGGGCCTGGGTCAGGTGAACGTCGCCGTCAACCAGATGGATCAGGTGACGCAGCAGAACGCCGCCATGGTCGAGCAGTCCACCGCCGCCAGCCACGGCCTGGCCACCGAGGCCGACGAACTGGCCCGCCTGATGAGCCAGTTCAAGGTCGGCGAGCAGGCGGCTCGAGCGCTGGCGGCCTAATCCTCGGCGAGCAAGGCGCCGATGCGGTCGGCGTCCTCGGGCGTCGTTGGATTGTAGACGATCATCGCAAGATCGGGCCGTCCCTCGACCGCGAAGGCCGAATATTCGAAGGACATCTCGCCGAGCTGCGGATGCCGGAGCCGTTTGACGCCTTCGCCGTGATGGCTGACGTCATGAGCAGCCCACAGCGCGGCGAACTCGGGACTGCGCAGGCTGAGCTCCTCGACCAGGGCGGCGGCGGTCGCCTCGGCCATCGCCCCGGCTCGCGCCACGTCGACCCGGAACGCGGCCACGACAAATCGCGCCACGCTTTCCCAGTCGAAGTTCGCCGCGCGCGACCGGGGATCGCAGAAGATCCGCCGCAGGATGTTGCGCTCTTCGGGCGGCGCGGCGCCGTAGTCGCCGAAGACCACGGTGGCCGCTCGGTTCCAGGCCACGATGTCCCAGGTCAGGGTCTTGATCATGGCCGGGCTGGGGTCGAGGGCGTCCAGGACGCGCTGGAGGCGAGGCGAGACACCCTGGGCCTGGCGATAGCGCGGCTCCGGCGGCCGGCCCAGGCCCAGCAGGAACAGATGCTCGCGCTCGACGTCGGTCAGCATCAGAGCGCGGGCGATGCGGTCCAGCACGTCCGCCGACGGCGCGCCGCCTCGACCTTGCTCCAGCCAGGTGTACCAGGTGGCGCTGATGTGGGCGCGCTGGGCGACCTCCTCGCGGCGCAGGCCTGGCGTCCGCCGTCGGGACGCTGGGAAGCCAAGGGCCGTGGCGTCCAGCCGCGCGCGGCGGTCGCGCAGGTAGGCGCCCAACCTGGCTTCAGAGGCCAACTTGGTTTCGGAGGCCAACCTGCTTTCAGAGGAAAGGCGGTTCTCGCTCGTCGTCGGCGCATTCATCCTGTTAGACTTTATACCCGTATAAGATCACGACTTTAACAGGATGATCATAGACCCCAGGATCAACGGGTAAATCTCGGAGATCAGTCTCATGCGTGTTTTTGTCACCGGCGCCACGGGCTTCGTCGGATCGGCCGTGGTTCGGGAGCTGCTCGCTCATGGCCATCGGGTTTTGGGTCTGGCGCGATCGGAGAGTGGCGCGGACCAACTGAAGGCGGCGGGCGCGGAAGCCGTGCGCGGGACCCTCGACGACCTGGACAAGCTGACCGAAAGCGCGGCCGCCTGCGACGGCGTGATCCACACCGCCTTCAACCACGACTTCTCGAAGTTCGCGGAGAACAGCCAGCAGGATCGCCGGGCGATCCAGGTCCTGGGCGCGGCGCTTGAAGGTACGGCCAAGCCGATCCTGGTGACGTCGGGCACGGCCATGCTGGCGCCCGGCCGTGTCGCCACGGAGGAAGACAGGCCCTCGGGCGCCTCGCCGCGCATGTCAGAGCCGGCGGCCGACGATCTGGTCGCGCGCGGCGTCCACGCCTCGGTCGTCCGCCTGGCCCCGACCACCCACGGCGCCGGCGACCACGGCTTCGTGCCGATGCTGATCGGCCTGGCTCGTGAGAAGGGCGTCTCGGCCTATATCGGCGATGGCTCGAACCCATGGTCGGCCGTGCATCGTCTGGACGCCGCCCGCCTCTATCGCCTGGCGATCGAACGCGGCGCCAAGGGCGAGCGCTATCACGCCGTCGCCGAACAGGCCGTGCCGTTCAAGGTGATCGCCGAAGCGATCGGCAAGGGCCTGGGCCTGCCGGTCGAGAGTCGCGCCGCCGAGCACTTCGGCTGGTTCGCCATGTTCGCGGGCATGGACGCGGCGACCTCCAGCGCCTGGACGCGCCAGACGCTGGGCTGGACGCCGACGCAGCCGGGGCTGCTCGAAGACATGGGGACCGCGGGCTATTTCGCCGGCTAGACCTTCAGGTCCGCCGTCACCGGCGCGTGGTCGCTGGGGCGTTCCCATTCGCGGACGTTGTCGTGGACGCGCGAGGACGCCTTGCCGTCCACGATCGCCGCCTCGCGCAGGCCGGGGCTGGCCAGGATGTGGTCCAGGCGCAGGCCCCGGTTGGACTTTCGGAAGTCGGCGGCGCGATAGCTCCACCAGCTGAACAGCTTTTCCGGCTCGGGCGTGGCCAGGCGCGGCAGGTCCAGGAGGTCCAGCGACTTGACCATGGCGTCGAAGGCCTCGAGCTCGGCCGGGGTGTGGCTGACGATCTTCAGCATCTGGCGGTGGCTCCAGACGTCGTTCTCGCCGGGCGCGATGTTCAGGTCGCCGGTGACGATCAGCGGATCCTTGGGATCGCGACGCTTCAGGGCCGCGGTCAGGGTCTCGTAGAAATCGAGCTTGTGGTCGAACTTCGGATTGGCGGCGCGGTCGGGCAGGTCGCCGCCGGCCGGGATGTAGAAGTTCTGGATCTCGACCCCGGCCACCTTGGCCGCGACGCAGCGGGCGTGGCCCTCGCGGCAGTTCATCAGGGTCGGGACGTCCTCGATCGGCAGGCGCGAGGCGATGGCCACGCCGTGCCAGCCCTTCTGGCCGGCGATCTTCAGGTGTTTCAGGCCCATGGCCTCGAAGGCTTCGCGCGGGAACTCGCCCTCCTGGCACTTGATCTCCTGCATGCACAGGACATCGGGGGCCTGCTCGTCGACGAAACGGGCGGCCTGCTCGGCGCGGAGGCGGACGGAATTGACGTTCCAGGTGGCGATACGGAGGCGCATGAAATGGCTCTAGCGTGGAAACCCGAGCCGTAAAAGAAAAACGCCCCCGGACACCGTGTGTCCCCAAGCCGACCTTGTGTCGGCGTTCAAAAGAAAAACGCCCCCGGACACCGTGTGTCCGGGGGACGAAAGTCTAGTCTCTCATGCCGCCGCCGGGAGGGGATAGAATCCGGCACGGTTCGCGAAGAGCGGGTCGGTCGCTCATCGCCATGCGTGTTAAATATGCCACGTCCAAACTTTTAGTCAAGTGCAAGTCGGGTTGATTCTTGCCTGTTGTGAGAATGTCACAAACTAGGGCCGGCCGGTCTTCGGACGCGGGTCGGTCAGGACGAACAGCTTGGGATCGAGACCCGAGGTCTCTCCGAAGTCGGTGAGCCGGACGCGGATCTGGCCACCCTTGATGTCGGTGACGGTCCAGCCCATCAGGCCGACGGGGCTGTTGGAGAAGTCCAGCGAGATCTTGCCCAGCGCCTGGCGTTTGGCGTCCTGGGCCACGATCGTGAAGCCGTCGGCCAGGGGGCGGACGTCGGTGATCACGACGCCGCGGTCCAGCCGTACCTCGCGGGCCAGCAGCAGGTTCAGCGGCGTCTTGCTGAGCGGATAGCTCTCATAGGTCTTCAGCCGGCTGTCGAAGATGTTGACGTTGTTGCCGTTCGACACGACCAGCAGCCCGGCGGGCGGATCATAGGCGAAGCGCGCCTTGCCTGGACGCTGCAGATAGAAGGTCCCCTGCGTGCGCGTGCCGCGCTGGTCGGTCTGCACGAAGCGGCCCTTGGCCGAGCCCAGGCCCTGGACATAGGCGGTGGCCTTGTCGAGCAGGGCCTTCTGCCCGGCGGTCAGCGGGGCCGGAACCGGCGCGGCGTTCTGGGCCAAGGCTCCAGAGGGAATTCCAGCTGGGGCGAGGACAGCGGCCATGCCGGCCGCGATGAGGAAACGGCGAGTGGTCATGCGAACTCCTTAGCCGCAACCTTGGCCCGCGCGAAGGCCGCCGCGAGGCCATTTTCCGGCGCTCCGATGAAGCGTCGTTCAGGTTGGGAGGCGAAGGAACGCTGGATGAAAGGCCGAGGTTGCCCTTCCCTTCGCACAAATCATGTCATCCCGGATCGGCGCGCTGCGCGCTTGTCCAGGATGACAGCTACTAAAGCGCCGGCGGCGGCGGGGCCAGGATCTCGCGCTTGCCGGCGTGGTTGGCGGCGCCGACGACGCCTTCCTTTTC
>NZ_DATFAV010000210.1:0-20817 GCF_035254145.1 Caulobacter sp.
CGATCGAGGTGCTCTCCAGCGGCTCCAGGAAGCCGGAGGCCAGGCCCAGCGCGATGACGTTCCGGTTCCAGACCTGCTTGCGGCGGCCGGGGTTGAAGCGGATCAGGCGCGGCGCGTGCAGCAGCGGATCGGGAACGGCCGCCTTCAGCTCGGCCAGGGCGTCCTCGTCGCTGATATGGCGCGAGGAGAAGACGTAGCCGTTGCCATAGCGGTGCTGCAGCGGAATGCGCCAGCGCCAGCCAGCGGCTTGAGCGGTGACGTCCGTGTACGGCATCGGATCGCCGACGCCTTCGCTCTGCACGGCCCAGGCGCGGTCGCACAGCAGCAGGTCGTTCCAAGACTCGTAGCCGGTCCCCAGCGCCTCCTCGATCAGGAGCCCCCGGAAACCCGAGCAGTCGATAAAAAGATCGCCCTCCAGCGTCTCGCCAGTGTGCAGGTCCAGCGAGCTCACGAAGCCGTCCTCGGGGCGCAGGTTGACCTTGGTGATCTTGGCGTCGACGCGTCTCACGCCATTGTCCTCGGCCACCCGGCGCATCAGCTGGGCGAACAGGCTGGCGTCGAAATGCAGGGCCCAGTCGAAGATGGACAGGCTAGAGGCCGGGTTGCGCGGCGGGGCCATGAACTTGCCCGCCATCGCCAGCGACGCGCCCAGCGAATAGTCGGCGATGTCGGTCGGCTCGCCCGCCTCGGCCAGCTTGCGCCAGTAGTGATGGAACGGGATCCCCCGCAGATCCTGGCCGAACAGGCCGAACGGATGGATGAACGACCGCCCCTCGCCGGCCCAGCCGTTGAAGCGGATACCCAGCTTGCAGGTCGCCCCCGTCGCCCGCATCACCTCGATGTCGGAAAGGCCCAGCTGTTGGTAGAAGCCGCGGATGGTGGGAATGGTCGCCTCGCCCACCCCGATCGTTCCGATCTCGGAGCTTTCGACCAGGGTGATTTCGAGCGGGCCGCCGTGGAAATGCCGGCGCAGCGCCGCGGCCGCCATCCAGCCGGCGGTTCCACCCCCGACGATCACCAGCTTGCGGATCCTGTTGTCCTGCATCGAACAGCTCCCCAAGTTCTCCGGCTCTGACGTCCGGCTTCCGTCCAGGCTATCGGCTCACGCCCGGACCGGACAGGTCCCCTCCTCCGAAAAAAGTGGCCGCCGCGGAAATCCACGGCGGCCGCAGGAGGTGAGGGGTCGTGGTTACCAGCGAGCCCGGACGCCCAGCGTGTAGCGGGGCTCGAACTCGTTCTGCTTGATGTACTGGGTCTTACCCTTCGCGAAGCGAGCGTAGTAATCCTCGATCTCGCTCGTGACGTTGGACCCGTTGAAATAGACGGTGACGTTGTCGCGAACGTTGTAGCTGACGTTCACGTCCACATAGCCCGTGCTCTTCTGATAGATCGGGATGTTGTTGCTCATCACCTCGGCCAGACGGTCGGTGCGATAGTTGTAGGCGACGCGCGCCTGCAGCTTGTCGTCCTGGTACCAGCCAATCAGGTTGAACTGGTGCTTGGAGTTGTCCTGGAAGGGCAGCTTCTTGCCGTCCAGACCCAGGCGCGACTCCTTGCTCGGCGAGTAGGTGTAGTTGGTGTCCACACCGAAGTTCGAGAAGAAGCCGGCGTCGGGCATGAAGTCGCTGACCGCCAGCTTGGCGCCGACTTCCAGGCCCTTCACTTCGCCGCCGTCGCCCTGGATCGGCAGGGTGACGTTGACCGTGCGACGGATCACGCCGTCCTGGTCGGGGAAGCGACCGGTGGTGACGCCGCTGGTCACGAAGCTGTCGATCTTTAGCTTGAAGGCCGAGATGTTGAACATCGAAGCGCGGCCGAAATAGTACTCGATCGCGCCGTCGAAGTTCTGCGACCGCCAGGGATTCAGCATGGGGTTGCCCGACGACTCGGCGCTGGTGACGCAGCGGACGTTCGGCAGGGCCGCGCCGCAGTCGGCGGTGTTGATCTTCAAACCACCGCCGTAGTTGGTCAGGTCCAGCGGCATCATGGTCTTGCTGTAGGCGAAGCGGAACTTCAGCCGGTCGTTGAAGTCGTAGGTGACGTTCAACGACGGCAGCCAGTCGGTGTACTTGCGATTGGTCAGCTGGTCGCCCGCGTCGGCGTTGGTGTCGCCGTAGTTGCGGGTGTCGCCGGTGAGGTTCTGCTTCACCGTCAGCTCGGTCTCGATGACGCGCAGGCCGAAGTTGCCCGACAGGCCGCCGGCCTCGAAGTTGATGGCGCCGAAGGCGCTCTGCTCGTTCAGACGGACGTCATAGGTCTGGCCCGGCACCTGCACGCGGATGGCGCCGCCGAACACCTTCTTGTGGAAGGCCTCGGCGTCGTCGAAGTCGCGCGGGTCGATGGCCCAGAAGCCCGGCATGCCGCTGGTCACGCCGCCCAGGTCGTCGACCCAGATCACGTTGTTGTAGGTGTCCAGGCGCGTCGGCTGGTTGACCGTATAGCCCTGGAACACCGGCAGGCCGGTGACCGGATCGGGCACGAACTCGCCCGCCTGGCACTGGTTCTGGTTCATCACGACGTCGATGGCCTTCCACTGGGCCTCGCAGCCGCCCGCCGGAACCGGCTGGCCATTGGCCTGCACCGCGCCCGGCGTGCCGCCGTAGAAGCCCGAGAACAGGTGGAATTGCTCGACCTCGACGGTGCGCTTGCTCTGGCGAACGCCGGCGTCGATCTTGGTGATGAAGCCCAGCAGCTTGTCGTCGAACTTGTAGTGTCCGTCGGCGCGGAACACGTTCATGTCGGAATTGATTTCGTTGTTGCCTTCCGAGGAGAAGGCGCCGATCGCGTAGCTGTCCTTGTTGGCCATATAGTCCTTGAGGGACTTGCCGGCCCCGAGGCCGCCGGCCAGCGGACGGTCGAAGCCGCTCCACACCGGATGGTCGCCGCTGATGTTGTAGTGCAGCTGCGGATTGGCCCCGTAGCCCAGCGGGTTCGGATCGATGTAGCAGCCGCCGGCGCTGCCGGTGACGGCGTTCGTGCGGCGGGACGAGCCGAACTTGTCGCAGATGGCCTTCGGATAGAAGGTGCCGCGCGTGCGGTCGGCCGCATCGCGGAACAGGTTGAAGCGGCCGTCGGCGTAGCGCCAGTTGGAGAGGTCGCCCTGGGCCTGGCCGTTCATGCTGAGACGGTCGCCGTCGGCGCGGATGGCCCGAGCCTCGAAGGTGAACGGGCCGCCGTTGTCGTAGTTCAGTTCGAGATTGTAGTTCTTGGTCTTGGACTTGGTCGTGCGGTTGACGGTGAAGGAGTTCACCCACCACGCATTGATGTCGTACTCGTCGACCGCCAGCCAGTTACCGATGCCGACGGGCGTCGAGGCCGTGGGCTTATTCCAGGTGCCAAAGGCGCCGCCGTCCCAGCGGTTGGAGATGTTGATGCCGACCGCGCGGTTGTATTCGTCGAGCTTGGCGTAGAAGCCCTCGGCGATCAGGGTGAAGCCCTCGCCCAGGTCGGCCTCGAACGCGGCGTTGATCCCGAGACGCTTGCGCTCGACCACGCGGTTGAAGCTCTCGTAGCCGTGGGGCGAGATGTAGCTGGTGGCGAAATTGCCGCCCCAGTCGTTGTTGCCCGACAGGCCGACGGTGCCCGAATAGTTGTTGCCCAGATTGGCCTTGCTGGCGGCCGCGCCGACCATCAGCCCGACCCGGTCGTTGCGCCAGTTGACGACGCCGTTCAGCAGATAGTCGTCCTTCTTGGTGCGGTCGCCGCGCTGGGCCTCGGCCGCGCCGGTGAAGGTCAGGCCTTCCTTGAACTGGAAGGGCCGGCGGGTGCGCAGATCGATGGTGCCCGAGATGCCCGAGAGCGCGTTCTTGGGATCGGTCGACTTGTAGACCAGCACCTGGTTCATCAGCTGCGACGGCACGTCCAGCAGGTTCGGCTGGGCTTCGCCCATGTTGCCGGCGCTGAGATACTGCTCGCCGTTCAGCAGGGTGATCACCTGCCGCAGGCCGCGGATGTTGGCGGTCTTGCCCTCGCCGGCGTCGCGCTGGATCTGGATGCCCGAGATGCGCTGCAGCGAATCCGCGATGGTGACGTCGGGCAGCTTGCCGATGTCTTCGGCCGAGATGGCGTCGACGATCGAGGCCTCGCGGCGCTTGACGTCCACCGACTTGATCTGCGAGCCGCGAACGCCGGTGACGACGATCTCCTCGACCGCGGTGTCGCCGTCGGTCTGCTGCGCGAACGCGCTCGTGGCCAGCGCCAATTGCGATGCGCCGGCGACCAGCGCCAGCGTCAGGCCGCGCGCAAGCACGGCTTTCCTTGCTTCCTGTGACATTCTTCGCTCCCCGTTCTTATTGGCCGTTCGCCTGCCCCCCACGCCTCCGCTCTTGTCGGCGGCTGCAGAGGACCGGTTGAGGCTTTTTTCCGGGCTGCCCAAACGCCTTTCGACGCTTGTCCAATCCTTTGGCGGCCCCTGCGCCCGGACATCCGATTCCAGCCCCGCGCTTTCATCGAACGGTCGTCAACTTCGTCAAATGTCCCAGTCAAGTCAACAGTAATGTCAACGTTGTCATTCCCGTGCGGCAAGGGATTTCGGGCGACATCACTCAAAGACCAGGCGGGGCCGGACATGTGACCGCTACCACCACCTCGAGGAAAAATTCGCTCAAGATCCTTGTTTGTTATGACTTTCCGCCTGGAGAGAGCCGCAAGACCCCAACGCTCGCGCACGTCGACTCCCAACCGCGTGCGAGCGCACAGGTCCGGCGAGACATGGTCAGTGACGCCTGATTTCGGCGACGGCGCGCTGTCGCCATTGTCTCGAAAAATGACCCAATATGTCCTGTAAATGTCCTTTTGCATGACATTCGAGACATCCCGCGCTAAGACATTCGGCGTTCGTCGCCTTGCGGACGCCGCCTTTCGCTGGTGGGGTGGGCGCGCAAGCTTGGCGGTGGAGCGGACACGGGGACCCATGACGACGATCAATGACGTGGCCGAGCGGGCGGGCGTTTCGCCCAAGACCGTCTCCCGCGTTCTCAACGATCACGACAGCGTCAGCGCCAAGACGCGCGATCGCGTCCGCGCGGCCATGCGCGACCTAGACTATCAGCCCAGCGCCGTGGCGCGCAGCCTGCGCTCGCAGGGATCGGGCTCGGTCGGCGTGCTGATGGGCGATCCGGCCGGCGGCTACCACACCCGCATCCACCACGCCCTGCTGCTGGCCTGCGTCGAGACGGGACGGCACCTGTCGGTCGACCTGTCCGAGGGCCCCGTCCCCGGCTGGCAGGACCGCGTGCGCGCCTTCGTGCGCGACGGCGGCATCCGCGAGATGATCCTGCTGCCGCCCGAATGCGATTTCGGCCCGATGAAGGAGCTGATGCGCGAGCTGGACGTGCGCTGCGTGCTGATCTCGCCGACCACGCCCGATCCTCATTTTCCGGCCATCGCCATGGATGATCGCGCCGCCGCGCGGGACGTGGCCGAGCACCTGTTCTCGTTGGGCCACACCCGCATCGGCCACATCGCGGGCCACCCGGATCACGCCGCCAGCACCCATCGCCGCAACGGCTTCTTCGAGGCCTACGCGGCGCGCGGCCTGCCCCGTCCCGCGCCCGAGCTGATCGTCAATGGCGAGTTCACCTTCAAGACCGGTCTGGACGCGGCCAAGGCGCTGCTCGACATCGACGAACCGCCCACGGCGATCTTCGCCGCCAATGACGACATGGCCGCCGCCACCTGCATGGAGGTCCAGCGCCGAGGCCTGCGGATCCCCGACGACGTCTCGGTGGTTGGCTTCGACGACGCGCCGATCGCCGCGGTGATCTGGCCCAGCCTGACCACCATCCGCCAACCCTTCGAACAGATGGCCCTGCGCGCGCTGCAGACCTTCGCGGCGTGGAACGCCAACGAGGGCGCGGGCAAGACCAACGCCCCCTTCCTCGCGCAGCACACGCTGGTGGTGCGCGAGTCCACCGGTCCCGCGCGGAGCGGCCCGCCGCCCCGTCGAAGACCCTGACACCCCGCCGATGCGACCGGAACGGCCGCACGGCTGACAAGAACGACCACGGAGGAAACATGATCCGGACGACCTGGCCGAGCCTGACGCTCGCGCTGCTGATCGGCGCCTCGGCCTCGGCGCTGACCGTCGCCCCCGCTCAGGCGCAGGCGCAGGCGGCCAAGCCCGCGACCTTGCCCGCCCGGCCGTGGCTGGACGCCAAGCTCGACGCCGACAGGCGCGCGGACCTCGCCCTGGCGGCAATGACCAACGACGAGAAGTTCACGCTGATCTTCGGCTACTTCGGCGCGGACCTGAAGCCGAAGTACACGCGCCATCCCGACTCGCTGGAAGCCTCGGCTGGCTACGTCGCCGGCGTGCCGCGCCTGGGGATTCCCGGCCAGCACCAGACCGACGCTGGCGTCGGCGTCGCCACCCAGGGCGCTCACCAGGGCCTGCGCGAGCGCACCGCCCTGCCCTCCGGCATGGCCACCGCCGCGACCTGGAATCCCGAACTGGCCGAGAAGGGCGGCGCCATGATCGGCAAGGAAGCCCGCGACTCCGGCTTCAACGTCCAGCTGGCCGGCGGTGTCAACCTGATGCGCGAGCCGCGCAACGGCCGGAACTTCGAATATGGCGGCGAGGATCCCTGGCTGGCGGGGACCATGGTCGCCGCCCAGATCCGCGGCATCCAGTCCAACCACATCATCTCGACGATCAAGCACTACGCCCTGAACGGCCAGGAGACCGGCCGCTTCGTGGTCAGCAGCAACATCGGCGACGCGGCGGCCCGCACCTCCGACCTGCTGGCCTTCCAATTCGCCATCGAGCAGTCGGACCCACACTCGGTGATGTGCTCGTACAACCGCGTCAACGGGACCTATGCCTGCGAGAACGACTGGCTTCTGAACACCGTCCTGAAGAAGGATTGGGGCTACAAGGGCTACGTCATGTCGGACTGGGGCGCTGACCACTCGTCGGCCAAGGCGGCCAACGCCGGCCTCGACCAGGAATCGGCCGGCGACGCCTTCGACAAGCAGCCCTTCTTCGCCGCGCCGCTGAAGGCGGATCTGGCGGCCGGCCGCGTCAGCCAGGCGCGCATCGACGACATGGCCCGTCGCGTGCTGCGGGCGATGTTCGCCAGCGGCCTCGTGGATCATCCCGTCGCCAGCCCCGGCCCGGTCAGCCTGCCGGCCGCCACCCTGGCCGCCCACGCCAAGATCACCCAGGCCGACGCCGAGGAGGGCATCGTCCTCCTGAAGAACGACGGCGACCTGCTGCCCCTGGCCAAGACCGCCAAGACCATCGCCGTGATCGGCGCCCACGCCGATGTCGGCGTGATCTCGGGCGGCGGCTCGTCTCAGGTCTATCCGGCCGGCGGCCGCGCGGTGAAGGGTCTGGAGCCGGCCTACTGGCCCGGCCCTGTGATCTACTATCCGTCCTCGCCGCTGAAGGCGCTGCAGGCCCGCTATCCTGACGCCAAGGTCGTCTATGACGACGGAACCGATCCGGCCCGGGCCGCCAAGCTGGCCGCGCAAAGCGACCTCGCCCTGGTGTTCGCCGACCAGTGGACGACCGAGTCGGTGGACGCGCCCGACCTGAGCCTGCCCAAGAACCAGGACGCCACGATCGACGCCGTGGCCTCGGCCAACGGGAAGACCGTCGTGGTGCTGCTGACCGGCGGCCCGGTCGCCATGCCCTGGCTGGACAAGGTCGGCGCCGTGGTCGAGGCCTGGTACCCGGGCACGGCCGGCGGCGAGGCCATCGCCCGCGTCCTGACCGGCGAGGTCGACGCTTCGGGCCGTCTGCCCGTCAGCTTCCCCAGGAGCGTGGCCGACCTGCCGCGTCCGGCGCTGGACGGGGCCGGCAAGCCCGAAGGCGAGATGTTCGACACCAACTACGACATCGAAGGCGCCGCCGTCGGCTACAAGTGGTACGACCTCAAGAAGATCGAGCCGCTATTCCCGTTCGGCCACGGCCTATCCTACAGCAAGTTCGCCTATTCGAACCTGACGGCCAGCGCCGCGGGCGACCGGGTGACGGTCAGCTTCGACGTCAAGAACATCGGCGCCCGGGCCGGCAAGGACGTGCCGCAGGTCTATGTCGGCCCGAAGGCCGGCGCCAATGGCGTGTCTTGGGAAGCGCCCAAGCGCCTGGCCGGTTTCAAGAAGGTCGCCCTCGCCCCGGGCGCGACCCAGCGCGTGACCCTGACGGTCGATCCGCGCCTGCTGGCCGTCTGGGACGAAAAGGCCCACGGCTGGTCGATCGCGGCGGGCCAGTACGATGTCGCCCTGGGATCCTCGTCCCGGGCTCTTTCCTCCACCGCCCAGGTCACCCTGGCGGCCCGGAGCCTGCCGGTTTCGCCGGCGGGCAAGTAGGGGGTCGGCGGGGTCAAGCCACCCCTTCCCTCGCCGTCCCCATTGTCTCTTCCCCCTTCAGGAGCGTCGCTTTCACGGCGCTCCTTTTTTTGCCCGTCGCCTTGCATCATGGGATTTATACTATAACCAGCGGGCAAGGCGGGACGGCCGTGGGAGGAGACTAGCTTGATCCGGATTGGCCTCGTCGGCGTGGGCAAGATCGCCCATGACCAGCACCTTCCCGCCCTGGCCGGCGACCCGCGTTTCGTCCTGGCCGCCGCCGCCAGCCGCAGCCAGCCCGACCTGGGCGAGGTTCCCGTTTTCCACGACATCGAACAGATGCTGGCCGAGGGTCCCGACCTGGACGCGGTGTCCCTCTGCACGCCGCCGCAAGCGCGTCGCGAGACGGCCCTGGCCGCCCTGCGCGCCGGCAAGCACGTGTTCCTCGAAAAGCCGCCCGGCGCCACGGTCAGCGAGGTCGCCGAACTGGCCGCCGTCGCTCGCGAAAAAGGGGTGGTGCTGTTCACCAGCTGGCACTCGCGCTTCGCCGCCGGTGTGCCACGGGCCAAGGCCTGGCTGGCCCAGCGAACCGTCCGCAAGCTGGCCATCGAATGGCGCGAGGACGTCCGGCGCTGGCACCCCGGCCAGACCTGGATCTGGCAGGCCGGCGGCATGGGGGTCTTCGACCCGGCCATCAACGCCCTGTCGATCCTGACCGAGATCATGCCCGAGGAGGTGTTTGTCACCGACGCCCGACTGCAGGTGCCCGAGAACGTCCAGTCACCGATCGCCGGCCATGTGGACATGACCACCGTGTCCGGCGCGGAGATCACCGCCGACCTCGACTTCCTGCAGACCGGTCCGCAGACCTGGGACATCACCATCTGGACGGACGACGGCGTGCTGAAGCTGTCGATGGGCGGGGCCGAGCTGACGATCGACGGCGCGTCCGTCGAGGTCGGCGAGAATCGGGAGTATCCGGGCCTCTACGACCGGTTCGCGACGCTGATCGCCGAGGGCCGCTCCGAGGTCGACGTGCGGCCGCTAACCCTGGTGGCGGACGCGTTCATGGTTGGGACGCGGGACGTGGTCGAGGCGTTTATCGAGTAGGACTCGCCACCCTAAATCCTCCCCCTAGCGGGGGAGGTGTCGGCTCGAAGAGACGACGGAGGGGGAAGAGGCAGGCTCAGCAGCACTTCCCCCTCCGGCGCTTCGCGCCACCTCCCCCGCTAGGGGGAGGATTGAGGCGACCTCAGTTCACCTGCCGCTCCCGGCCCTCCCAGTACGGCGCGCGCAGTTCGCGCCGCAGGATCTTGCCCGAGGCGTTCCTCGGCAGGGCGGCCACGAAGTCCACGCTCTTGGGCGCCTTGAAGTGGGCGATCCGGGTGCGGGCGAAGGCGATGATGTCGTCGGCGTCCGGCGTGACGCCCGGCTTGGCGGCGACCACGGCCTTGACCGCCTCGCCCCATTTCTCGTCCGGCACGCCGATCACCGCCACCTCGGCCACGTGCGGGTGGCCGTAGACGGCGCTCTCGACCTCGGCGGGATAAATGTTCTCGCCGCCCGAGATGATCATGTCCTTCACCCGGTCGTGGATGAAGAGATAGCCGTCCTCGTCGAGATAGCCGGCGTCGCCGGTGCGCAGCCAGCCGTCGGCGTCGACGGTCTTGGCCGTCGCCTCGTCCAGTTTCCAGTAGCCGGCCATGTTCGAGCCGGAGCGGACGGCCACCTCGCCCACCGTGTTCGGCGGCAGTGCGTTTCCAGCCTCGTCGATGACCTTCAGCTCGACGCCCGGCATGGGCAAGCCCGCCGCGCGCATGCGCTTGTTGCCGGCGGGGTCATGATCCTCGGGCGGGAGATAGACCACCGTGCCGGTCGTCTCGGTCATGCCGTACTGCTGGACGAAGCCGCAGCCGAACACCTCCATGCACTCGCGCAGCAGATCCAGCGGGATCGGCGCGGCGCCGTAGAGGATGTGGCTGAGGCGTGAATAGTCGACCTCGCGCGCCCGGGGCAGCCGCACCACGATCTGCAGCGCCGCCGGCACCATGAACATCTTCGAGATCCGATCCTTCTCGATGTAGTCCAGCACCTTGGTGGGATCGAACTCGCGAGCGATCACGCCCTTGGCGCCGTTGAGCAGGCCGACAAGGCCCCAGCCCGTGCCGCCGATGTGGGCCACCGGCATGGCCACCAGGCTGACGTCCTGCGGTCCCCACTGGTTCCAGGCCAACGGCGTCTTATTGGCCTCGCGACGCATGGCCAGCAGGTTGTCGTGGGTCAGCATCGCGCCCTTGGGACGGCCCGTGGTGCCCGAGGTGTAGAGTTGGATGGCGATGTCCGAGGTCGCGATAGGCTTGTAAGGATCGATTTCGGGCTGGGCGTCGCGCCAGGCCTCGAAGGTCCGGTTCTCGCCCGCGCCGCCCGCTTCCATGGCGATGACCACCGGCCGATGGGCCAGTTCCGCGCCCACGTCCTCGACGTGGTCGATCAGCTCGGGCCCGACGAAGACCAGCTTGGCCTCGCTGTCGGCGACGATATAGGCGATCTCGGGCGCGGCCAGGCGCCAGCCGATCGGCGTGGTGACCACTCCGGCCTTGGCGGCCCCGATCAGCAGCTCGAAGTACCAGTCGCTGTTCTTGCCGACATAGGCGATGCGGTCGCCCGTCTTCAGCCCGGCCTCGATGAACGCGTTGGCCACCTGGTTGGTGTGGCGATCGAACGTCGCGAACGTCGTGTCACGCCCCTCGAAGCTGAAGGCCACGGCGTTCGGCCGGGCCTCGGCGTGATAGCGGGCGACGTCGCCCAGGGTGCGCATACGCTCGAAATCGATCGCGTCGGACATTCAGCCTCACTCCCTCGTCGTCCGGCGCTCGTTTGCTCGGCGGCCGGTCAAACGAATGTTGGGGCAGGCTTACGCTCGCGGCAAGCTATCCGTAACGATAGGGTGGGTCAGCGCCAGACGCGGACGCCGACAACGACCGCCGTGCTTCCCGCGCGCTCGCCCAAGGGCGTCATCGGCCCGAACGTCCGCTCGCGGACCACGCCCACATAGGGAGCGAACTCGCGGGTGATTTCGTAGCGCAGCCGCAGGCCGCCCTCGAGCCGCGCCGCGCCGGCCTCGGCGAGATCGCCCTCGAGCCTGGGCTGCAGGATCAGTTTCTGGGTCACCCGCAGATCGTAGGACGCCTCCGCCCGCGCCGAGACGTCGCCCTGGTCCGAGACATAGGCCGCGCCCTGCACCTCGAACCAGTAGGGCGCCAGCCCCTCGAACCCGAGCGTGGCGTAGCTGCGCCCTTTCGGCGCCAGGTCGTAGCGGACGCCGGCCTGCACGTCGAAATAGGGGCCGACGGGCCAGGCCTTCAGAACCTCGGCCTCGCCGCGCTCCCAGCCATCGCCCCCGTTTTCGTGTTTGGTGGTGCGTTCGCCTCGCGCCTTGACCACCCAGCGGGAGGCGTCGCCGCCCCACCAGGCCTCGCCCTCGAGGACCTGACCGTCCGCGCCCTCGCGCGAGCGATGCTCCAGCACGTCGGCCCGGACCGTCCAGGCCGTGACGCCGCCATGCTCCTTCATCAGCTGGGCGCGAGCGGCGGCCATGGCCTCTGGGCTGAAGAAGCGCTCGGCGGCGTGATCGCTCGGGATCGGCGGCGGCTTGGCCTCGTTCGCCGGCGCGGCGGGCGCGGTGGGCGCGGCCATCTGGTGACCGGCGTGCGGGTCTGCGGCGGGCTGATGGTGCTCATGCTGGTCGACGGGCGGAGGAGCCAGGAGCATCACGCGGCCTCCCCGTCCAGCGGACGCACGGTGGCGACGCTGAACATCCCCGCGTGCATGTGCAGCAGCATGTGGCAGTGGAAGGCCCAGTCGCCCGGCTCGCTGGCCGTCAGGTCGAAGGCGACCTTGCCGCCCGGCGCGACATTGACCGTATGTTTCAGCGGCTGGCGCTCCTGGCCGTTGACCAGCTCGAAGAAGTGGCCGTGCAGGTGGATCGGGTGGGCCATCATGGTGTCGTTGATCAGCACCACTCGCACCCGCTCGCCGCGCTCGAAGGCGTAGGGCTTCCTGTCGGGTCCAAAGGGCTGGCCGTCGAACGCCCACATGAAGCGCTCCATGTTGCCGGTCAGGTGGATCTCCAGCGTTCGCCCTGGCGGACGTTTGTCCGTCGGCTCGTGGAGGTTGGCCAGATCGGCGTAGGTCAGCACCTTGTGGCCGACATCCTCCAGGCCCTGGGGCGGCTCGGCCATGCGGTCGATCGGCATCGGCGCGATGCTTTGGACGCCAGGCGTCAGGGGCACGCCCGGCGCATTGGCCTGGGAGCGCATCGACATGTCCATGCCGGGCATGTCCATGCCCGACCCCATGTTCCCCATGCCCATGTCCTTCATGGTCGCCAGCGGCCGCTTGCGCAGCGGCGGAACCGGCGCGGACATGCCCAGGCGCGGAGCCAGGGTCGCGCGCGCCAGGCCAGAACGGTCCGACGCTTCCGCGACCAGGGTGAAGGCCTTGTCCTCGACCGGCCGCACGATGACGTCGACCGTCTCGGCGGGGGCCATCTGGAATTCGTCGACGCTGACCGGCGCCACCGGCTGACCGTCGACCGCGACCACCTCCAGCGCCAGGCCCGGGATCCGGACGTTGAAGATCGTCATGGCGGCCGAGTTGATGAACCTCAGCCGCACCCGCTCGCCCGGGGCGAACAGGCCGGTCCAGTTGTCGCCGGGTCCGTGACCGTTGACGAGATAGGTGTAGATCGAGCCCGTGACGTCCAGCACGTCGGTGGGGTCCATTCGCATCCCGGCCCACTCGATCCTGTCCTTCAGGGACTGATCCTCGCCCTTCAGCAGCCCCGCGAGGGTCTGCTTCTGCATGTTGAAATAGCCGGCCTGGGCCTTGAGCTTCCGGAACAGCTCGTGCGGATGCAGGAAGCTCCAGTCCGACAGAACGACCACGTGCTCGCGGTCGTAGGCGATCGGATCCTCACCCGCCGGATCGATGATCATCGGCGCGTAGTGGCCGACCTGCTCCTGCAGGCCCGAGTGACTGTGCCACCAGTAGGTGCCCGACTGGCGGATCGGGAAGTCGTAGACGAAGGTCTCGCCCGGCTTGATCCCCGGAAAGCTGACGCCCGGCACGCCGTCCATCTGGAAGGGCACCAGCAGGCCGTGCCAATGGATCGAGGTCTCCTCGTCCAAGGTGTTGGCGACGGCGATCCTGACGTGCTGGCCTTCCTTCAGGCGGATCAGCGGACCGGGAATCGTGCCGTTGATCGCGACACCATGGCCCATCCGCCCGTCGATCCGCGGCATGGTCCGGCCGATGGAGAGTTTGATCTCTTCCCCCGACAGCGCGGTCGGCGACCGCCCCGCCTCCCCCGCTCTCGCCCAGCCCGGCAGCAGGCCCAAGGCGCCCAGGCCGAGGGCGCCGCGCAGCAGGACCCGTCGATCGAAAGCCGTCATCGCTATCTCATATTCCAACGCTGGACGCACTTGGGTATCACCGGGCGCATGTCCAAGAGCACTCCCGCCACGATCGCATTGACCAAGGCCGGCGTCGCCTTCGATCTGCATACGTATGACTACGACCCTGGCTCCGAACGCGTGGGCCTGCAGGCCGCCGAAGCTCTCGGCGAGGATCCTCGTCGCGTGCTCAAGACCCTGATCGTCATGCTGGACGGCAAACCCGCCTGCGCCATCCTGCCCTCGGACGAGGAGGTCAGCATGAAGAGGCTGGCCGCCGCCCTGAAGGGCAAATCGGCCGCCATGGCCCCCGTGCCCGACGCCGAACGGATCACCGGCTACAAGGTCGGCGGGGTCAGCCCCTTCGGCCAGAAAAAGCGCCTGCCTACGGTGATGGAAGAAGCCGCCCTGGCCGAGCCCTACGTCTTCATCAACGGCGGCCAGCGAGGGCTGCAGGTGAAGCTGGCCCCGGCCGACGCGGTGAAGGCTCTGGGGGCGGTGACAGCGGCGATCGTAGCCGAATAGGTGGTGCTTGAAATCCCGCGCGGTTCTCGCCTATAAGCCGCGCCTCCTGGTGCGGCTGGGTAGCTCAGATGGTTAGAGCGGTGGATTCATAACCCACAGGTCGGCGGTTCGATCCCGCCCCCCGCCACCAGGAATTGACCGACGTTCACGCCGGCCCCTACCTTGTCGACATGACCCAGACCACATTCAAGGGCGGATGCCTGTGCGGCGCGCTGCGTTGGGAAGCCTCCCGCGCGCCGGACTACATGGGCATGTGCTGCTGCGGCGACTGCCGCAAGGCCTCGGGATCGGGGTTCATTCCGTTCATGGGCTTTGCGGCCTCGGCCCTGACCATCACCGGCCCGACGCGCCAGTATCGCAGCCGCGCCTTCCGGGGCGGCGAGGCGACGCGCAACTCATGCCCGACCTGCGGCGGCCTGGTGTTCGGCGGCGAGCATGGCCTGCACGACAGCCACACGATCTACGCCGGCAGCCTGGACGACCCCAGCCTGTTCAAGCCCGCCATGCTGCTGTTCGATCGCGACCGCCCCGCCTAGGTCGTTCCGCCCGAAGGCGTGACGCGATTCGAGACGATGCCGGATTAGAGCATTTTCCGACGAAGCGGACGCCGGTTCGTCGTCAGAAAATGCGTCAAAACAAAAGACCAGAGCGTTTCACCGATCCAGTTGGATCGGAAAATGCTCTAGGCGCCCGGCAGCGTGCCCGGCCGGATATAGGCGAACATGTGCGGGACCCAGTCGGCCTTGCCCAGCGGGACGCCCTTGTGGCGCAGGATCGCGTAGGCGGCCGTCAGGTGGAAGTAGACCTGGGCCAGCGCCCAGTCGCGCACGAACTGCTCGCCCGTGAGATCGAAGACGATCCCATTGGGCATCTTCAACTCGATCTTCTTGTCGGCGACGCCATCGAAGGCCGAGACGGGGATGGCCTCGATCCGCGCCACCGCGTCCGCCAGCTGGGCGCGCAGGCCGTCGAAATCGGTCGCGTCCTGCGCCGGGGCGAACGATTCCGCGCCGGTCAGATGACGCAGGAGGTCGCTGGCCTGGGTGCAGACGAAGCGGACCTGGGTGGACAGCGGAAACATGTCGGGCGCCAGGCGCGCGCCGATCAACGCCTCCGGGGACAGAACCCCCTCCGCGGCGAAGGCCTCGCCCTTGGTCAACTGAGCCGACAGCCCCTTCAGCATCTGGACGTAGGTCGGAATCGTGAGCGCGTGCAGGTTCATGTCGTCCTCCGGTTGGCCAGCTAAGCCAGACTCCTCGTCGCGCGCCAGCACGAACAGCCCGGCGCCCGAAATGCGATCGTTCGACGGGGATCGGACGACAAATCTGGATTCGGATGGCGAAAGGCGCCGGGATGGCTATGACTTGACGGGCTCAACCTCAAGACGCGCCATGCTTCGCACCATTTCCACCTTCCTGATCGCCGCGCCGCTGTTCCTGGCCGCGCCCGCCGTCCGCGCCGAACCTGTGGTTGCTTCGTTCGACTTTTCCAAGACCACCATCGAGCTCGACGTCAGCATCAAGGGCGTTCCGCTGCACATGCTGCTGGACACCGGCGTCAATCCGTCCGTCGTCGACCTGGCCCGGGCGGACGCCCTTGGCCTGCCGGTGGATCGCGGCGACGCGGGCGAAGCCAGCGGCTTTGGCGACGGCAAGGGCGCGACGATCTTCCCCAGCCGTGTCGAGGGCCTCACGCTCGGCGGTCACGGCTTCGGCGCCTTCGACGCCCTGGCCACCGACATGGGCGGCATATCCGCCGGCTACGGCCGAAAGCTCGACGGTATCCTTGGCTACAGCTTCCTGTCCGACAAGATCGTGCTGGTCGACTATCCGGGCGCGCGGCTCGGCTTCCTGGCCAAGGCAGGCGAGGCCGACGCCTTCACGCGCGGTTGCCGCACGCGCTGGTCGATCCCGCTGAAGACGCATGACAGCTTCCCGGTGATCGCCCAATTCCGGTTCGGCGCCGCCACCGCGCCGGTCACCTTCGACACGGGATCCAACGGGAACATCGGCCTGTTCCAGAGCGCGCTGGACCTGCCGGGCGTTCGCGCCAAGCTTCGGGAAACCGGCTCGGTCACGCGCACCGGGGCGCGCGGCGAGGCCAAGTCCAAGACCTACACCCTCGACGCGCCAGTGGGCTTTGGCCCGTTCACCGTCCCGCCCGGGGTCACGGTCAGCACCTATTCGGAGCAGGGCTCAACCGACACCCGCGTGGCCAATGTCGGCAACCGGCTGATGGCCAGCCTGAAGCTCAAGCTGCTGCTGGACTATCCGGGCGAGACGATCACCTTCTACGGCGACTGCGGCTGACCCCCGCTATCTCGCCCCCGGCCCGAACCGCGCCACCAGGTCATAGGCCTCGCCAGGGAAAACCTGGCGCACCCGCGTGACATGCTGGCCCTCGCGCCAGGTGCGGCGGTCGACGACCAAGCAGGCGGCCCCCTCGTCAAGGGCCAGCAGGCGCGCGTCCTCGGCGTCGGCGTTGAGGGCGCTGATCCGGCTCTCGGCCTCGGTCCAGGCGACGTGCTCCAAAAGCCAGGCGCCGGGCGGAATCTGGGCGAAGTCGGCGGCCTCGATCTCCGGCGCGGCCTTCAGGGACACCAGCCGCCGCTCCAGAGCGAAGGGCCGACCGCCGGCGTCGTGGACGCCTTCCAGCGCCAGCAGCGCGCCGCCCGCCGCGAGCTCGACCTCCTCGGCGCTGGCATGGTCAGGCGCCCGCACCGCTCTCGACAGCAGCCGAAAGGCGTAGACCTCGCCACGCGCCAGGATCTCGGCCTGGATGTCGGGGATGTTCAGCACCGGGGCGTGGACGCGTGGCCGGGCCACGAACGAGCCGGCCCGCTTGCGGCGCACGATCAGCCCGGCCTCGACCAGTGCGGCCATGGCCTTGCCGACCGTCATGCGCGCGCAGCCGTACTGGGCCATCAGCTCGGTCTCGAACGGCACGCGGTGGCCGGGCGGCCACTCGCCCGAGCGGATGCGGCCCTCGATGTCCGCGCGGATGCGCTGGTGCAGGGGCGCGGTCACGCCAGCAGGGCCTTCAGGGTCCGGACGTAACGGGTCTGGACCGCCTCGCGGGCATGGTGGCGACCGCCCGAGACCAACTGCCTGCCGTGCCGCCAGACGGTGTCGATCCCGCCGCCGGCGAAGACCAGGCTGTCGATCAGCGTGTCGCCCGAGCGGCCCACCAAGTTCGGATGCTCCCGGTCCAGCGTGATAAAGTCGGCCGGCGCGCCGCGACGCAGGCCGCCGCGCCCGACGCCCAGCGCCTGGCTGCCGCCGACCACGGCCGCGCGCCACAGATCGCCGCCGGTCGAGCGGCGCGGGCCGCCCGCCAGCACGTTGCGGGCCCGCCGGGTCAGGCGCTGGGCGTACTCCATGGTTCGCAGTTCCTGGGCGGCGTCGACAACGATGTTGGAGTCCGTGCCGATTCCGAAGCTTCCGCCAGCGGCCAGGTAGTCCGGGGCCGGAAAGATCCCGTCGCCCAGATTGGCCTCGGTCACCGGACACAGGCCCGCCACCGCGCCGCTCTTGGCCAGGCGCTCGGTTTCGGTGGCGTTGAGGTGCGTGGCGTGGATCAGGCACCACTGCTTGGTGACCTCGACGTGGTTCATCAGCCAGCGGACGGGGCGCGCGCCGGTGGCGGCCAGGCAGTCGTCGACCTCCTTGGTCTGCTCGGCCACATGCATGTGGATCGGCCCGCCGGCCGCCAACGGCAGGATGGCGTCGAGTTCCTCGCCCGTGACCGCGCGCAGGCTGTGCGGCGCGATCCCGACCACCGCCTCGGGCAAGTCCGCGACGATCCCGCGGCAGGCCTCGACCAGCCGCGCGAAGCCGTCGACGTCGTGAATGAAGCGCGTCTGGCCGTCGGTGGGCGGCAAGCCGCCGAAGTTTGAGTGCGCGTAGAACACCGGCAGCAGGGTCAGGCCGATTCCGGTCTCTTCCGCCGCCGCCGCCATCCGCGCCGCCATCTCCGCCGGGTTGTCATACGGCGTCCCGTCGGGCGCGTGGTGCAGGTAGTGGAACTCGCCCACCCGGGTGAAGCCGCCCTCCAGCATCTCGACCTGGCCCATGGCGGCGATGGCCTGGGCCATGTCGGGGTCCAGCCGCTCCAGGAAGCGGTACATGACCTCGCGCCAGGTCCAGAAGTTGTCGCCGGTCTCGCCGCGCGTCTCGGCCAGGCCGGCCATGGCGCGCTGGAAGGCGTGGCTGTGGACGTTGCCCAGGCCCGGCAGGGCGGGGCCGAGGCGTTGGACGTCGCCAGCGGACGTGTCCGTGTCGATCCGCGCGATGCGGCCGTCGGCGATCGTGAACTTCACGCCTCGCGCCCAGCCGTCCGCCAGCAGGGCGCTCTCGCACCAGACGACGGTCGAGGACACAGGATGCTCGCTTAGATTTTGGGCGTCGGTCACTGGACAAGCCTTATCGTTCGCAAATATGTCTATACATATTGAAGCCGGCTGCAAGCGAGGGAGACGGACGGGATGCGTTGCGACACCCTGTGGATAACTTGCCGTCTCGCCACCCTGAACCCCACGCAGCCGGGCCTCGGACTCGTCGAGCGCGGCGTGATCGCCGCGCGCGACGGCCGCATCGTCTACGCTGGTTCGGCCGACGACGCCCCCGCCTTCGAGGCCGCCCGCACCATCGACTGCGAAGGCCGCTGGATCACGCCGGGCCTGATCGATCCGCACACCCACCTCGTCTTCGCCGGCGACCGCGCCCACGAATTCGAGCTGCGCCTGGCCGGCGCTTCGTATGAGGAGATCGCGAAGGCCGGCGGCGGCATCGTCTCGACCATGCGCGCCACCCGTGCGGCGTCCGAAGACGAGCTGGTCCAGGCCGCCTTGCCCCGCCTGGACGCCCTGATCGCCGAGGGCGTCACCACGGTCGAGATCAAGTCCGGCTACGGCCTCTCCCTGGACGACGAGCTCAAGAGCCTGCGCGCCGCCCGCGCCTTGGCCGAGATCCGCCGCGTCGGGATCAGCACGACCTTCCTCGGCGCCCACGCCCTGCCGCCGGAATATCGCGACGACCCGGACGGCTATGTCACCCTGGTCTGCGAGAAGATGATCCCGGCTGTCGCCGCGCGCGGCCTGGCCGACGCCGTCGACGGCTTCTGCGAGGGCATCGGCTTTTCGCCCACCCAGATCCGCCGCGTGTTCGAGGCCGCCAGGGCCCACGGCCTGCCGGTGAAGCTGCATGCCGAGCAGCTGTCGAACCTCGAGGGCGCCGCCCTGGCCGCCGAGTTCGGAGCGCTGTCGGCCGACCACCTGGAGCACCTGGACGAGGCCGGCGTCGCCGCCATGGCCGCAGCGGGCACGGTCGCGACCCTGCTGCCCGGCGCCTACTACTTCACGCGGGAGCACAAGGCCCCGCCGATCGCGACCCTGCGCGAGGCCGGCGTGCCCATGGCCCTGGCCACCGACTGCAATCCCGGCACCTCACCCCTGACCTCGCCGCTGCTGGTCATGAACATGGCCGCCACGCTCTTCCGGATGACCGTCGAGGAGTGCCTGGCCGGGGTGACGCGGGAGGCCGCGCGAGCCCTGGGCCTGCTGCACGACCGCGGGACGCTGGAGGCCGGCAAGGCCTGCGATCTCGCCCTCTGGGACGTCGAGCGTCCCGCCGAACTTGTCTATCGCATGGGCTTCAATCCGCTCCATGCGCGCGTGTGGAGAGGCCAGTGACAAAGCTTGTTCTGAACCCCGGCGACGTGCCGCTGGCCGACTGGAAGGCGATCTATCGCGGCGCGACGGCAAGCCTCACCGACGAGGCCTGGCCGGTGATCGCGCAAAGCGCCGCCGCCGTCGAACGCATCCTGGCCAAGGGCGAGCCGGTTTACGGGATCAATACGGGTTTCGGGAAGCTGGCCAGCGTCCGCATCGGCGACGCGGACCTCGAGACCCTGCAGCGCAACATCGTCCTGTCGCACGCGGCCGGCGTCGGCGAGCCTTCGCCCGTCCCCGTCATCCGCCTGATGATGGCCCTGAAGCTGGCCAGCCTGGCGCAAGGCGCCTCGGGCGTGCGGGTCGAGACCGTGCGGATGCTAGAGGAGATGCTGCGCCAGGACCTGACGCCGGTCATCCCAGCCCAAGGCTCGGTCGGCGCCTCGGGCGATCTGGCGCCGCTGGCCCACATGGCCGCGACCATGATCGGGGTCGGCGAGATCTTCGTCGACGGCGAGCGTAAGCTGGCGGCCAAGGCGCTGAAGAAGGCCGGCCTGGAGCCCCTGACCTTGGGCCCGAAGGAAGGTCTGGCCCTGCTCAACGGCACCCAGTTCTCGACCGCCAACGCCCTGGCGGGCCTGTTCGAGGCCGAGCGACTGTTCCAGTCGGCCCTGGTCACCGGCGCCCTGTCGACCGAAGCGGCCAAGGGTTCGGACACTCCGTTCGATCCGCGCATCCACGCCCTGCGCCGCCACGCCGGCCAGATCGAGACCGCCGCCGCCCTGCGCGTCCTGATGGCGGCCTCGGAGATTCGCGCCTCGCACCTGAAGGCGGACGAGCGGGTCCAGGACCCCTACTGCCTGCGCTGCCAGCCGCAGG
>NZ_DATFAV010000211.1:0-24763 GCF_035254145.1 Caulobacter sp.
CCGCTGATGTGGGTAGGCGACGCCGACCAGCAGGCCCGCTGGTACCACCAGTGCAAGCGCGAATGGGCCGCCAGCCGACGGGAGGGGCGAGCGTTCGTGAACCCGGTGAGGGAACAGACGCTGCGCTGGCGGACGTGAGGGAGCCCTCTCCCCTTGCCGGAGAGGGTGGCCCACGAAGCGGGTCGGGTGAGGGGTCGCGTCCGCTATTGGATAAGCCTTTCAACCCTTCATCCGGCGCTTCGCGCCACCTTCTCCCGCAAGGGGAGAAGGGACGGGAGACGCCCCACGAAAAAGCCCGCCCGGTCTCGTGGACCGGACGGGCTCTCTTCAAAGGCGCGGCCAGAGGGACGGAGCGGACGCGCCCCGAAAAGCTCTAGCGCTTAAGCGCGGTAGACGTAGGCGCTGGAGACGTAGCCGACGCCGACGCCATCCTGGCCGACCAGGATCCACTTGCCGTCGCCGGTGCGGCCCAGGGCCTGGAAGGTCGCGCCCGACTCCAGGGCGCCCAGGCGCTCGCCACGGGTCGAGGCGGCGGCGCGGACGTTCAGGGTCGAGCGGGCGACGTACTTGCGGTTGACCTTGACCAGCGGCGCGGCCTCGACGGTCTGGGCGTAGCGATAGCCGCCCGACTTGTAGACCCCGCCGACCTCCTTGGCCGCGTCGCTCTTCTGCATCTTGCAGCCGACGTACGAGCCCGCGCCCGCGCCGACCACCGCGCCCAGGGCCGTGCCCGTGCCGCGGTCGTTCTTGGCCAGGTTCGAGCCGGCGACGGCGCCCAGCAGGCCGCCCAGCACCGCGCCGACCTCCTGCTTGGAGCCGGAGGCCTTGCAGCCCACGACGCCGCCCAGCTTCTGATCCATGGCGTAGGTGGCGGGAGCGGCGGCCATGGTCAGCGCCGTGGCGGCCGCGCCCAGGGTCAGGGTGATGGTCTTGGTCTTGATGCCGAACATGAGAGAACTCCTTCGTCCCTTGGAATGTGTCCGGGGTCAGCAACCCCGTGAGACAGACCATGACAGGGCGAAGCTGAACGGTTGCGAGGACCGCGCTGACAGAGTTCGTTCATGTTGGAAAAAAGTTTGGGGGACCTCTCCCGAGCTCCTCTCTCTCAGAGAGGGATTCCCTCAAGCCCCCAGCGCGTAGGGCCCACTCTTGGCCAGCGCCGTCTTCCACGCGGGGCGCGCGTGCATGCGCTCGATCCAGGCGGCCATGTTGGGATAGTCGGCCAACCGGCCCATGGCCTTGGCGACCTCGGGCACGAAGCTCATCTGGATGTCGGCGCCGGTCAGGCTGTCGCCAACGAAGAAGTCCCGCCCCGCCAGGCTCTGGTCGACGAACGACAGATGGTTGGCGATTTCGGACTGGATGCGCGGATGCAGCGGCGCGCCGGCCTCGCCCAGCCGGCCGACATACATGTTGAGCATCAGCGGCAACATGGCCGAGCCCTCGGCGTAGTGCAGCCATTGCTGGTGGCGGTCGTAGTCCGCGCTGGCGGGATCGGGCGCCAGGCGGCCGCCGCCGTGGCGGCGGATCACATAGTCGATGATCGCCCCGGACTCGATGATGGTCATCTTCCCGTCGACGATCACCGGCGACTTGCCCAGCGGATGAATGGCCGTCAGCGACGGCGGCGCCAGGCGGGTCTTGGGGTCGCGGGTGTGAAAGACGATCTCGTAGGGCAGGCCCAGCTCCTCCAGGAGCCAGAGGATCCGCTGCGAGCGCGACTCGTTCAGATGGTGGACCGTGAGCACGTTTCTTCCCCTAATTTGTGTTTTATGCTGCATTGCGGCATTGCTCGCAGGTGCGAAAAGCGCCAGAGTGAAAGAAAACAACTGTTTGGCCAGGAACACCTGTTTGGCCAAGGGGAGCAAGCCATGACCGACGCGGTCGCTCGGGACGCCACCGAAACCCTGATCCTTCCGGGCCTGACCGGCCTGCTGCGCGAGGCCGCCAACGCCGCCGGCCTGTTCGTGGCCGAGGCCAAGCCCGCCGTGCTGGCTCACATCGCCCCTAATGGGGGCAAGGTCGACCGCAAACTGGCGGACGTCCACCAGCACCGCGTCCATGGCTATGGCTGGTACGCGGCCTATGCCGAGCTCCTGAACCAGGTCGCCGGCTGGGCCGAGCGACTGGAGTCCGAGGGCAAGTTCGGCGAGATCGAGGCCCTGCTGGCCCAGCTGCTGTTCTCCGAATATTGCGCCCAGCTGGTCGGCGGCGTGCCGATGAACCAGGGCGAGATCGTCCGCCCGGCCCATCTGGTCGAGGACCGCGCCGTCCTGAACCGCCTCCACTCCAACGGCCTGATGAAGCTGATGGTCGAGGGCGGGACGCAGGCCGTGAAGAGCCGGATCGCCCAGCGCCTGGCCGAGGCCCGCGGCCGCCCGACCCTGGAGCACACCGGTCTCGACGAGACCTTCGAGATGATCCGCGACCAGTTCCACGCCTTCGCCGAGGAAAAGGTCACGCCCTTCGCCCACGAATGGCACCTGAAGGACCAGCTGATCCCGATCGAACTGGTCGAGGAACTGGGCGAGCTGGGCGTCTTCGGCCTGACCATCCCCGAGGAATACGGCGGCAGCGGCATGGGCAAGACCGCCATGTGCGTGGTCTCCGAGGAGCTGTCGCGCGCCTGGATCGGCGTCGGCTCGCTGGCCACCCGCTCGGAGATCGCCGGCGAGCTGATCCTGACCGGCGGTACGGAGGAGCAGAAGCAGTACTGGCTGCCCAAGATCGCCAGCGCCGAGATCCTGCCGACCGCCGTCTTCACCGAGCCCAACACCGGCTCGGACCTTGGCTCCCTGCGCACCCGCGCCGAGCTGAAGGGCGACCAGTACGTGGTGACGGGGAACAAGACCTGGATCACCCACGCCGCCCGCGCCGACGTCATGACCCTGCTGGTCCGCACCGATCCGGCCACCACCGACTATCGCGGCCTCTCGATGCTGCTGGCCCCCAAGCCGCGCGGCGTGGAGGGCAACGACTTCCCCGCCGAGGGCATGAGCGGCGGCGAGATCGGGGTGATCGGCTATCGCGGCATGAAGGAGTACGAGCTGGGCTTCGACGGCTTCACAGTGCCGGCGCGGAACCTCCTGGGCGGCGTCCCGGGCCAGGGCTTCAAGCAGCTGATGGCCACCTTCGAGAGCGCCCGCATCCAGACCGCCGCCCGCGCCGTCGGCGTGGCCCAGGCGGCGCTGGAGGTGGGCCTCGGCTACGCCCTGGACCGCAAGCAGTTCGGCCAGGCGATCTTCGAATTCCCCCGCGTGGCCAACAAGCTGGCCATGATGGCGGCCGAGATCATGGGCGTGCGCCAGCTGACCTATTTCGCCGCCGCTCAGAAGGACGAAGGTAAGCGCTGCGACCTCGAGGCCGGCATGGCCAAGCTGATCGCCGCCCGCGTCGCCTGGGCCTGCGCCGACAACGCCCTGCAGATCCACGGCGGCAACGGCTTCGCGATGGAATACGCCGCCAGCCGTCTGCTGGCCGATGCGCGGATCCTCAACATCTTCGAGGGCGCCGGCGAGATCCAGGCCCAGGTGATCGCGAGAAGGCTGCTGGACGGCGGGAACTAATCCCTCTCCCCACGGGAGGGAGCGAGGGAGGGTGAGGGATAAGGCGGCTAGCGGCCTGTCCCCTCACCTCCCATTGCCACGCAATGGGTCCCTCCTCTCCCACGGGAGAGGATTTAGGTCGGCGACCCTTGTCCGCCGCCGGAGCATCAGCTTAGCCTTTCGTCCTCACCCGAAGGACGCGCCATGCTGACCACCACCCGTCGCTCCGCCCTCGTCTCGGCCCTGGCGACAACGGGCCTGGCGGCGTTCGGGAGCCGGGCCTTCGCCCAGGAGACCGGTGCGGTCGGCGCGGCCGTCGATGCGTTCGCCCAAGAGGTCATGGCCGCCTTCCCCGACCAGCCGGGCCTCGGCGTCACCGTGGTCGAGAACGGCAAGGTCACCCTGGCCAAGGGCTACGGCCTCAAGACCCTGGGAACCCAGGACCGCTGCGACGAGAACACCGTCTTCGGCATCGCTTCCAACACCAAGGCCATGACCGCGGCCCTGATCGGCATGCTGGTCGAGGAGGGGCGTCTGGCCTGGGACGATCCGGTCACCAAGCACCTGCCTAAATTCCAGATGAGCGATCCGGTCGTCACCAAGCTGATGACCGTCCGCGACCTTCTGGTCCATCGCAGCGGCCTGACCCTGGGGGCCGGCGACCTGATGATCTGGCCAGCGCCCACCCACACCCGGGCCGACATCGTGGCGGGCCTGAAATACCTGCCGATCGGCGGACAGTTCCGGGGCGGCTATGCCTATGACAACGTCCTCTATGTCGTCGCCGGGACGGTGATCGAGGCGGTGACCGGCCAGACCTGGGAGCAGGTGATCAAGGCCCGGATCTTCGAGCCGCTGGGCATGACCGGCACCGTCTCCAGCCCCGCCCTGGTCGACCGCGCCCGCCGCGCCTCGCCGCACGCCCGACTGGGGCCGCCGTTGCGCGGTATGGGTCCGCAGACGGTCTTGCCGTTCGACGGCAGCTTCGACGCGGCCGGCCCCGCCGGCGGGGTCAACTCCACGCCCAAGGACATCGCCCGCTGGATGCTCGTGCAACTGGGCCTGGGCATGCTGCCCAACGGCAAGCGCCTGTGGAGCGAGCCCACCGCCCGCGAGATGTGGAAACCACAGACCATCACCAGCTCCTCGGAAGGTCCGACCGACGAGAACCCCGTCCGCCCCTCGATCCAGGCCTATGCGCTGGGCTGGTACGTCCAGGATCACCGGGGCGAGCGGCTGCTGTGGCACACCGGCGGCCTGGCCGGCTTCATCTCGTATACGGGCCTGCTGCCGGGCCGGAAGTCGGGGATCATGGTGATGACCAACGCCGAGGAGACGCCGGTGCTGCGCGCGCTGCGCTATGGCGGCCCCGACCGGCTGCAGGGCCGCGCGGACTACGACTGGATCGCCTCCAGCAAGCGCGTCCAGGCCGAGACCGAGGCCCAGGCCCTGAAGGACGCCGCCAAGACGGCGCCCTCGGCCGCCACCGGCGCCGCCAAGCCCAGCCTGCCGCTCGAGGCCTATGCGGGCGTCTATCGGGATCCCTGGTACGGCACGGTGACGATCACGCTGGTCGGCAAAGGCCGCCGGAAGGGCCTGACCGTCTCGTTCGACAAGACCCCGGCCCTGCGCGGCAAGCTCGAGCCGTTCGACGGCGAGACCTTCAAGACGGTGTTCGACGACCGCACCCAGGAGGACGCCTTCTTCACCTTCGACCTGCAGGACGGACGCGCGGTCTCGGCCCTGGTCAAGGCCGTCTCGCCCCTGGCCGACTTCAGCTACGACTACCAGGATCTGCGTCTGACGCGAGTGTCCTGAGCCGCGCTACCGCGGCTTCCATCCCTCGGCGATCACGGCGATCTGCTTGTCCATCACCGCCGACATCTGGGCAGCCGGCAGGTTTCCGCCGGCCGCGGCCGCCATCCGGTAGTTCCAGGCGTAGGCGGCCTTCAGGGTGTCGACGATCAGCGGCAGGTCCAGATCCCCGCGCACCTCGCCCCGGCGCACCCCGTCCTCGAGGACGTCCAGCAGCATCTGGGTCAGGCGCGGATTGCGCCCGTAGGGCGTGACGCCCGGATCGTTGCTGGGATTGTACGAGGCCGCGACGTGGGCCAGGAACAGCTTCACCCGCCGCGTCTCGAACTCGTAGTGAATGGCGAAGATCGAGCACAGCCGGTCGGCCGTGCTGCCCCGCAGGAACGGGACCACCCGGTCGAACTCGGCGTAGAGCTCGCCCAGACGATGGGTCATGACATGGCTCAGGACCTCCGCCTTGGAGGCGAAGGTCGTGAACACGCTACCGACAGACACGCCCGCCTGCTCCGCGATGGCGCGGATGGTGGTCTCGTCGTAGCCAACCTCGTTGAACAGGTCGCGCGCCGCTTCGAGAACCTTCTCTCGCGTCGCCGCCTTCTGATCGTCTCTTACGCCCACGCACGTCCCCCTCGAACACGCCAGCGTTATTGTTACGTCGAAGACGCCCCGTTCCCCCGAACGGAGCGTCGTTCGTCAGGCGCGAGCGCCCGCGAAGATGATCTTCAGTTGATCCGAAAGCCGCGCCAGCAGAGCGTCCACCGACCAGCCGTCGTAAACCGCGCGGCGATAGTTGGCGACATACACGTCCCAGACGATTTCAGCCAAGAGCTTAGCGTCGATGTCGGTCTTCAGCTGCCGTTGGTCGACGCCGCGCTGCAGCGCTTCGGCGATCAGGCGGAAGATGTGCTTGAGGTCGGTGCGGGCGCGGCGTTCGGCGGCTTCCGACCGGGTCCAGGACACGGCGATGCTGGCGCGCAGCAGCGGCAGCTGCTCGACGTGGAAGCTGTAGGCGACGCCGAACAGGCCCAGCAGCGCCTCGTCGACCGTCTTGGCGGTGCGGGCGGCCTGGGTCATCTGGGCGTAGATGACTTCGTAGTCGGCGGTGAGGATTTCCTCGAACAGCTCCGACTTGTCGGCGAAGCTGGCGAACACCGCGCCGGTCGACATGCCGGCGGCCTGGGCGATGTCACGGATGGTCGCGCCCTCGTAGCCGCGCTCGCTGAACAGGCGGCGGGCGGCGGCCAGGACGCGCTCTCGCGTGCGTTGCTTGGCGAGCGCCCGGCGGGTCAGCTTCACCGGGGTTTCCGAACCCTGGTCGATATTGACGGACACGAAGCTCATGCGGCGGCCTCCAGACGGGCGAGAGCGGCTTCCGCCCGCTTCTCGAACTCGATGCAATATTCGTCGACGACGTTCTGCAAAACGTCGGCGTAGCGGCGGGCCAGCTGGCGGCCGTCCTGCGCGGCGTCGCGCAGGTCGGTGATCAGTTGGCGAACTTCGGCCAGGGCCTCTTCGCGATCGTTCGCGGAAGGCGCGACGGCATTCGCAGAGCAAGCGCTCTGGGCCATGCGGTTATCTCCTACCCCCGCTGGGGTGAGTGAAAGGCGTTGAACGATCCGCGGTGGGGGAGTTGATCATGTTCAACGAACGCGCACTGAAAAATAGGAAGAGCGGGCCTTACCGCCAGGGGAACGCCATTGCAATCGCGAAATTCCACGGAATTTCCGCAATCGAAGGCCGGAAACTAAGGCCAACGCCTATATGTGACCGGTCACATAAGGAAAATGCGACAAAAGCGCTCACCGAACAGGTTCGACGAATTAGCTCAGCGGACGGCGTTTTTCTCAGCTTGACCGACGCTATGGCGCGTCGGCCCGCGACCTCTTATTCTGGGCCGCATGTCCCACCTGTTCGACTTTCTCGTCCCGGCCGCCCTGCTGGCGGTCCTGATCGCTCTGGGCGCCGGCCTCTACGCCCTGTTTCGCGGGGGCGACTTTGGTCGTTCCTATTCGAACAAGCTGATGCGGCTGCGCGTCCTCCTGCAGTTCATCGCCATCATCGTCCTGGTCGCCGCCGCTTTTTGGTGGCGCAAGGGCGCGTGAGGCGCTGACCTAACTAACGCCATTCGAGTAACGAGGGTCCGCGACCGATGGTCACGTTGAACCGCATCTATACGCGCACCGGCGACGGCGGCTCGACCCGCCTGGCGACCGGCGCGCCCGTCAGCAAGGCTTCCCAGCGCGTCGAGGCCTATGGCGGGGTCGACGAGACCAACGCCGCGGTCGGCCAGGCGCGACAGCATACCGCGGCCGATCCGGTCCTCGACGCCATGCTGGAGCGGATCCAGAACGACCTCTTCGACCTGGGCGCGGACCTGGCCACGCCCGAGCAGCACGGCAAGCCCGAATGGGAGCCTCTGCGCGTTCTCGACAGCCAGGTCGAGCGGCTGGAGCGCGAGATCGACCTGCTGAACGGCGAACTTTCGCCCCTGACCTCGTTCGTGCTGCCCGCCGGCTCGCCCGCGGCGGCCGCCCTGCACGTGGCGCGCACGGTCTGCCGGCGCGCCGAGCGGGCCTGCGTGGCCCTGGCCGGGATCGAGGGCGAGATCGTCGGGGCGCCGGCGATCAAATACCTGAACCGCCTCTCGGACCTGCTGTTCGTCGCCGCCCGCTGGAGCAACGACAAGGGCAAGGGCGACGTGCTGTGGAAGCCGGGCGCGACGCGGTAGGGGCTTACTTCTTCGCGGGCGCCGGAGCGGCGGTCGCGGGGGCTTCCGGCTTCAGCCGCGCCTCGCCGTTGATCGGGGGCACATTGAGCGGGCGGCGGGTCAGGGTCTCGATCGAATAGACCGTGCCGCACTTCAGCCAACGGCCGGCCCAGGCGCCGCCGCGCGCCTCGCAGCGCTCCTTGGGCCACACCCACAGGCCATGATAGGCCAGGACGCCAGCGCTGCTGAGCAGGAACAGGCCCAGGAAGATGTACTTCAGGCGCGTGAAGGTCTTGTTCATGCGCGGCCCCTTAGCGCCTTTCCACCCTTAAGGGAATTGGTCGGGGCGATGCGGCGCGACCACAAGGGCCGAGAAATCGTACAACCGTTTAAACTGGATCGCCTCGAACGCATTACGCTAACGCAAAGGGAAACTTGCATTGCGGCGCACAAGCGCTAAGTCGAGTGCCAAGCAGGAGAAACACAAGCCTGGAGGCGGTGGAAACCGATGAAGGTCCTAGTCCCGGTCAAACGGGTGATCGATTATAATGTGAAGGCCCGCGTGAAGGCGGACCAGACGGGCGTCGACCTGGCGAACGTCAAGATGTCGATGAACCCCTTCTGTGAGATCGCGGTCGAAGAAGCCGTGCGTCTCAAGGAGAAGGGCGTGGCGACCGAGGTCGTCATCGTCAGCATCGGTCCGGCGCAAGCCCAGGAGACGATCCGCACGGCGCTGGCCATGGGCGGCGATCGTGGCGTCCTGATCACCACCGACGCCGATCCCGAGCCGCTGGCCGTGGCCAAGCTGCTGGCGGCCGTCGTGGCTGAAGAAAACCCGAACCTGGTCCTGATGGGCAAGCAGGCGATCGACGGCGACAACAACGCCGTAGGCCAGATGCTGTCGGCCCTGCTGGGCTGGCCGCAGGCGACCTACGCCTCGGCGGTGGAAGTCTCGGGCTCGACCGCCAAGGTCACCCGCGAAGTCGACGGCGGCCTACAGGTCCTGGACGTCGATCTGCCGGCGATCATCACCGCCGACCTTCGCCTGAACGAGCCGCGCTATGCGTCTCTGCCCAACATCATGAAGGCCAAGAAGAAGGAGATCGTCAGCAAGACGGTCGCCGACTACGGCGTCGACATCGCGCCGCGCCTGAAGGTGGTCAAGGTCACCGAGCCGGCCAAGCGTTCGGCCGGCATCAAGGTCGAGACCGCCGCTGACCTGGTCTCCAAGCTCAATACCGCGGGGGTGCTGTAATGGCTGTTCTCGTCGTCGCCGATAACGACAACGCGCACCTGCGCGACGCCACCCACAAGACCGTCACCGCCGCCCTGAAGATCTCGGGCGATGTCGACGTTCTGGTCCTGGGCAAGGGCGCCAAGGCCGTGGCCGACGCCGCCGGCAAGATCGCCGGCGTCCGCAAGGTGCTGCTGGCCGAGTCCGACGCTCTGGGTCATGGGATCGCCGAAGCCCAGGCCGACGCGGTTCTGGCCCTGGCCGGCAATTACGACGCGATCCTGGTTCCGGCCACCTCGGGCGGCAAGAACTTCGCCCCGCGCGTCGCCGCCAAGCTGGACGTCGCCCCGATCTCGGACATCATCGAGGTCGTCTCGGCCGACACCTTCACGCGCCCGATCTACGCCGGCAACGCGCTGGAGACCGTCCAGTCGTCGGACGCCAAGAAGGTGATCACCGTCCGTCCGACCGCTTTCGCGGCGGCCGCCGAAGGCGGTTCGGCCTCGGTGGAAACCGTGGGCGGCGCCGACGCCGGCAAGACCCGCTTCGTCAGCGAAGAGATGGTCAAGTCCGACCGTCCGGAACTGGCCGCGGCCAAGATCGTCGTCTCGGGCGGTCGCGCCATGGGTTCGGCCGAGGAGTTCCAGCGCGTGATCGAGCCGCTGGCCGACAAGCTGGGCGCCGCCGTCGGCGCCAGCCGCGCGGCCGTCGACGCCGGCTACGCCCCGAACGACTATCAGGTCGGTCAAACGGGCAAGGTCGTGGCGCCGCAGCTCTACGTCGCCATCGGCATCTCGGGCGCCATCCAGCACCTGGCCGGCATGAAGGACTCCAAGGTGATCGTCGCGATCAACAAGGACGCCGACGCGCCGATCTTCCAGGTGGCCGACTACGGCCTGGTCGCCGACTACAAGACCGCCGTGCCGGAACTGATGGACGCCCTGGCGGCGGCCGGCAAGTAAGCCCTTCCCTCTCCCCCTTGCGGGAGAAGGAAAATCCATGCGGAAGGCCCGGAGGCGACTCCGGGCCTTTTCTGCGTGGCGAGCCTAGCCTATCGCACGGTGACGATCGGCTTGGCCCAGACGGCGTTCGGGTCGGACAGCGACGGCGATTTGCTCGCGGCGCCGGAAGCCAGGGCGAGCACCAGCGCGCCCGCGATCAGCAGGGTCTTCATGGTTCTATCCTCGATGGATCTTGGGGGTGGGGGTCAGCGGCGCCGCGACCCTGAATATGCCGTCCGCGGAGAGACTTTGCGAACGATGCTATATGTGAGAGGTTGTGAGCCTGGCTAACAACCTTGTCCTGCACGATGCGTCTTCCACCCTTCTCGTCCCTGGTCGCCCTGGAGGCCGCCGCGCGCCACAGGAGCTATAGCCGCGCCGCCGACGAGCTGTTTGTCACCCACGGCGCGGTCAGTCAGCAGGTCCGCAAGCTGGAGGAAGAGCTGGGAGTCCAGCTGTTCGCCCGGCGCGGCAATCAGATGGAGCCGACACCCACGGGCTCGGCGCTGGCCGTTCGCATCGGCGAGGCCATGATGACGCTGCGCCAGGGCGTCGACAGCGCTCGCCGGGCCGCCAGCGGACCGATCGTGATTTCGGCCGGTCCGGCCTTCGCCACCAGCTGGTTGTCGCCTCGGCTGGCGCGGCTTTCGGCCGAGACGGGCGAGTTGGATTTGACCATCCGGGTCGAGGACCGCGTCTCGGATCTCGCCACCGATGGCGTCGACGTGGCTCTGCGCTACGGGGTGGGCCCTTGGGCGGGCATGGAGTCGGTCCGGCTGATGGATGAGCGCATCTTCCCGGTCTGCAGCCCCGCGCTACTGGCCCGCTATCCGATCGAAAAGCCCGAGGATCTGGTCTCGGCCCCGCTGCTGCGCCACACCGACCTGCCGTGGGCGGTGTGGTTTCGCGCGATGGGGATCGAGCCGCCGCCGTTGCGGCCGGCGCTGGGCTTCGACGGTTCGGCCATGATGCTGGACGCCGCGGCCCAGGGCCTGGGCTTCGCCCTGGCGCGGGGCGGCTACGCCAAGCGCGACCTGGACGAAGGGCGCCTGTTGCGCCCGCTGCCGGGATCGGTCGACGTCGAAACCGGACACAACTTCGTCTGGCGCGCCGAGAACCCCAAGCTGCCGCGCATTCTGAAGCTGCGCGACTGGTTCCTGAGGGAGACCGAGGGCGAGCGGGCCGATTAGCTCACACGCCTCCGGGATCAGCCTTAGCCGATCTGTTCGATGATATGATCGCGCAGTTGGGCGCGGGTGACGCCAGGCCAGGCATAGTCCTTGGCGGCCGGCGCGGTCGTGCGGGGGGTCTTCTGGGCGAGCGGCGCATAGGGAGCGCGGGTCTCGCGGGTCATAGTCGTTTTCATAAAGTTCCAGTCAGGACCGGCGGAATCGCCGGCCACGTCGTTCTAAAGTTCGGGAAATATCCGACGAGCGCCGTGACGGCGCGAGGTCGGTGATAGCGCTGGTCCCGGCCACATCGAGCTGGAAACCATAGGGCGCTGGTTACCATATGGGGATGCGATCGTCCTTTTCAACCGCCGCGACCCAAACGCGCAGGCGTCGCGGCGTCCGGCCCATTTGCCACCGTCCGGAAAATCCCCCATATCCCCGCCCCTCATGGCTCCCGTCATCCCTCCCGCCATCCCAGACAAGGGCAAGACCCTCCGCGACGCCCAAACCCTTCGCGGTATCGAGGCCCTGGCGCAAGCCGGGCTGGTCGCGCCCGAGCGCCTGCCGGCGCTGGAGGCCGTGGCCGCGCGGTATGCGGTGGCGATCACTCCGGCGGTGGCCGGGCTGATCGACCCGGCCGACCCGCGCGATCCCATCGCCCGCCAGTTCGTCCCCTCGCCGGAGGAGCTGGTCGCCTCGCCCGGCGAGGACGCCGACCCGATCGGCGACGTTATCCACAGCCCTGTGGATGGAATCGTCCATCGCTATCCCGACCGGGTGCTGCTGAAGCCCACCCACACCTGCGCGGTCTATTGCCGCTTCTGCTTCCGGCGCGAGGTGGTGGGACCGGAGGGGTTGTCGAACCTGACGCCCGCCCAGCTGGACGCGGCCTTCGCCTATATCGCCGGGCGGCCGGAAATCTGGGAGGTAATCGTCACCGGCGGCGATCCCCTCGTGCTCTCGCCCCGGCGCCTGGCCGAGCTGATCGACCGGCTGGAAGCGATCGACCACGTGAAGGTGGTGCGCTTCCACACTCGCGTCCCCGCCGTGGATCCGGCGGCCGTGACCGACGCGCTGGTGGCCGCCCTCAAGCGCTCGACCAAGGCCGTCTATGTCGCCCTGCACGCCAACCACGCCCGCGAGCTGACCCCGGCGGCCAGGGCCGCCTGCGCGCGGCTGGTCGACGCCGGGATTCCGATGGTCAGCCAGACCGTGCTGCTGAAGGGGGTCAACGATGACCCCGAGACCCTGGCGGCGCTGATGCGGGCCTTCGTCGAGGCGCGGATCAAGCCCTACTACCTGCATCATGGCGATCTCGCCCCCGGCACCGCCCATCTGCGCACCACCCTGGCCGAGGGGCAGGCGGTCATGCGCGCGCTGCGCGGCGCGCTCTCGGGCCTGGCCCAGCCAACCTATGTGCTCGACATCCCCGGCGGCCACGGCAAGGCGCCCGTCGGACCGAACTATCTGGAGGACGGCGCGGTGGAAGACCCGAACGGCCTGCGGCACGCCTATCCGCCGGCCAGCGCCTGAGACGAAAGGCCGCCCTTCGGTTGCGTCGCAGCAAAGCCTTGGCGACGGCGTGGATTATCGTGCTAGAAAAGCCGGCACATTCGAAAGGCGTGGGCGCGACGGCCCGCCGCGATATCGAGCGAAGGCTTGGCGTTCATGAGTGAAATCAAGACGGTCGGCGTGATCGGCGCTGGCCAGATGGGGGCGGGTATCGCGCATGTCGCCGCCCTGGCCGGTTACGGGGTACGGCTCCACGACATCTCGCGCGAGCGGATCGACGCGGGTCTGGCCATGATCGAGAAGAACATGGCCCGCCAGGTCGGCCGCGGAATCATCGACGACGCGGCGATGAAGGCGGCCCTGGAGCGCATCGTTCCGGCCGACGGCCTGGAGGCGGTGGGCGCCACCGACCTGGCGATCGAGGCGGCCACCGAGAACGAAGAGATCAAGAAGTCGATCTTCCGCAGCCTGCAGCCGCACCTGAAGGAAGGCACGCTGCTGGCCTCGAACACCTCGTCGATCTCGATCACGCGCCTGGCCTCGGCGACCGACCGTCCCGAGCGTTTCATCGGCCTGCACTTCATGAACCCGGTGCCGCTGATGAAGCTCGTAGAGATCATCCGCGGCATCGCCACCGACGTGCCGACCTACGAGACGGCCGTGGCCTTCGCCAAGTCGCTGGGCAAGATCACCAGCAACGCCGAGGACTTCCCCGCCTTCATCGTCAACCGCGTGCTGGTGCCGATGATCAACGAGGCGATCTACACCCTGTACGAAGGGGTCGGCACGGTCGACGCCATCGATACGGCGATGAAGCTGGGCGCCAACCACCCGATGGGCCCGCTGGAGCTGGGCGACTTCATCGGCCTGGACACCGTGCTGAGCATCATGAACGTGCTGCACGAAGGGCTGGCCGACAGCAAGTATCGCCCCTGCCCGCTGCTGGTGAAATATGTCGAGGCCGGCTGGCTGGGCAAGAAGACCGGCCGCGGCTTCTACGACTATCGCGGCGAGCACCCGGTTCCCACCCGATAGGCCGCCCAGCGGGTTCGGCCAGGCCAAGAGGGGCAGAACAGTCTCGCGAATCCGAGACTGTTCCGCCCCCCCGATGCCGGTGGGATGGGGCCCTGCCGGCTAGGTCGTCTCGTCCTGGCGGGGGCGTCGACGACCATCTCCGCGGCGCGCCTAATCACCCACCGGCGCGCCCCGAAAGAGCCTCCTTCTCGCGCGCCGAGGCCCCGTTGTCATTGACCGGCGATCCACGTTCTCTTGCCTTGCCGTCCGACGCCCAGGCGCGTCGTCGACGCCGTTCGGCGGGCTCGACATGAGCGCCGCGCCGCGCCGGGATCTCTGGGAGCTGGACGCCCGCGACCGCGCGGACGCGGCCGAGGAATATCGCAGGGCCTGCGCCCACCTCTTCGACATCACCCTGCTGTCGCCCGAGGCCGCGTTCCACAACCGCATGGAAGGCTACAATCTCACCGGCGTGGTGCTGGCCCACTGCACCGGTGTGCCCCAGCGCTTCGAACGCAAGCTGTCCCACATCGCGGCCGACGCCTCCGACACGGTCATGGCGGTGCTCGAACTGCGCTCTAGCGGCTGGCGGGGCGACTATGACGGCCGCGCGGCGAGCGACGAGATGGGCTCGATCCGCCTGATCGACATGGCCCGCCCGTTCGACATGTCCACGGGCGACTATGAGACCCTGCACCTGATCCTGTCGCGCGCGGCGCTGGAGCCCCAGGCCACCAACCTTGATTTCCATGGCCACGTGGTCAGCGAGGACAGCCCCAGCGGCCGCCTGCTGGGATCGCACCTTCGCGCGACCTGGGCCGGGGTCTCGACCATGTCGGCCACCGACCTCGCGCTGGCCGGCAAGGCCGTTGCGGTCCTGGTCAGCGCCGTGATCCTGGCGCACGCCGCCCCGACCGGGGACGACGTCCGCCCCGTCGAGAAGATGCTGCTGACCCTGGCGCAGCAGTTCGTGATCCACAACCTTTCGGATCCGGACCTGTCGCCGGAGGCGGTGCGTGGCCATCTCGGCGTCTCGCGCAGCCTGCTCTACAAGGTGTTCGAACCGATCGGCGGGGTCAGCGCCTTCATTCAGGCCCGGCGGCTGGACATGGCGTTCGACGCGATCCTCGGGGACCACGGCGAACAGCACACCCTGGCCGAGATCGGCTATCGCATGGGCTTTCGATCCGACGCGCATTTCAGCCGCGCCTTCCGGGCCCGGTTCGGCATGACGCCGGGCCGCCTGCGGCGCTTCGGCGAACGCGCCCGCCAGGAGGGACTGTCGGCGATCGAACGGCCGGATGACGCGTTCGCGTGGCTGCGAGGGTTGTTGTGAGGGCGCGGAAGACGCCTCGCCGTCCCTACCCCGCGCCCAGCGCCACGGCCACGTGATAGGTCACGAACGAGGCCAGGTAGGCCAGGCTGACCATGTAGGCGAACATCACCGACGGCCATAGCCAGCCGTTGGTCTCGCGCTTGACCACGCCCAGGGTCGCCGCGCACTGCGGCGCGAAGACGTACCAGCTCAGGAACGACAGGGCCGTGGCCAGCGACCACTTGGTGGCCAGAACCCCGCCCAAGGTCGAGGCGGCCGCGTCGGCGTCGCCGCCCACGGCGTAAACGGTGCCCAGGGCCGCCACGGCCACTTCGCGCGCCGCGAAGCCGGGGATCAGGGCCACGGTCATCTGCCAGTTGAAGCCGATCGGCGCCATCAGCGGGGCGATGAAATGGCCGATGCGGCCGGCGAAGCTGTAGTCGATCGCCGGGCCCGTCGCTCCCTCGGGCGGATAGGGGAAGGTCGACAGCACCCACACCAGGACCATCAGCGGCAGGATGATGCGGCCGGCGCGGCTCATGAAGATCCGCACGCGCGTCCACAGATTGGTCAGGACGTTGCGCGGCTCGGGCCAGCGATAGGTCGGCAGCTCCATCATGAAGGGCTCGACCGCGCCGCGCCAGAACACGCGCCGGATCACGAAGGACACGGCCAGGGCGCTGACGATGCCGCCGGCATAGAGGCCGAACATGACGAGGCCCTGCAGCGACAGCACGCCCCAGACGGTCTGCTTGGGAATGAAGGCGCCGATGATCAGGGTGTAGACCGGGATCCGCGCCGAACAGGTCATCAGCGGCGCGACCAGGATGGTGGTGAGCCGGTCCTCGCGATTGTCGATCACCCGCGTGGCCATGATGCCGGGGATGGCGCAGGCGAAGCTGGACAGCAGCGGGATGAAGGCCCGGCCGTGCAGCCCGGCGCCGCCCATGATCTTGTCCATCAGGAAGGCCGCCCGGGCCATGTAGCCGCTGTCTTCCAGCATCAGGATGAAGAAGAACAGGATCAGGATCTGCGGCAGGAACACCAGCACGCTGCCGACGCCGGCGATCAGGCCGTCGGCGATGAAGCTGGTCAGCAGGCCGTGCGGCAGGTGGGCGCCGATCCAGCCGGCGATCCCCGCGAACGCCGCGTCGATGCCGTCCATCAGTGGCGTGGCCCAGGTGAACACCGCCTGGAACATCACGAACAACAGGGTCAGCAGGATGACGAGACCGGCCACCGGATGCAGCAGCACGGCGTCGATCTTGCCGGTCACGGTGTCGGGCCGCTCGGGCGGCTTCACGCAGGCCTTGAAGATGCGCTGGGCCTCGGCGTGGGCCAGGCGGATCTCGCCCGCCGTCGGCTCGCGCCAGACGTTCTCGGTCTGCGGCGGACGCGTGGCGACGATCGCCTCGACCTGCTCCAAGAGGTCGGCCAGGCCGCGCTTGCGGGTCGCCACCGTGGCGACGATCGGCGCGCCGATCTCCTGCGACAGGCGGGGAAGGTCGATGCGCAGGCCCTGGCGCTGGGCGATGTCGAACATGTTGAGCGCCAGCACGAACGGCCGGCCGACCTGCTTGAGCTCGAGCACCAGGCGCAGGACCAGCCGCAGGTTGGTGGCGTCGGCCACGCAGATCAGGACTTCTGGCGCGACCTCGCCGGCCAACCTGCCCAGCACCGCGTCGCGGGTCACCACCTCGTCGGGGCTGCGGGCGCGCAGGGAGTAGGTGCCGGGCAGGTCCAGCACGCGCATCTGGCGGCCGCTGGCCGTGGTCAGCACGCCTTCCTTCCGCTCGACGGTGACGCCGGCGTAGTTGGCGACCTTCTGGCGGCTGCCGGTGAGGGCGTTGAACAGCGCCGTCTTGCCGGAATTGGGATTGCCGACCAGGGCGACCCGGGCGGGCTCGAGCGGGATGGGCTTGCGGAGCGTATCGGTGGCGGCGGCGCCGGTGTCGGGGGTCAAGGGATCAGCGTCCGTGGAACTTCACGCTGACGGCGCCGGCTTCACGCCGGCGCCCTTCAAACAAGACAGAGACCGCGCCGGCTTCACGCCGGCGTAGCGCGACGCGGGTGTCATCCACGCGCACGGCGATCGGGTCGCGCCCGAACAGCCCCTCGTGCAGAACTTCGACGGTCGCGCCCTCGACGAAGCCCATCTCCAGGAGCCGGCGCTCCAGCTCTTCGGCGGCCACGGCCTCGGCCGCCCCGGAGACGCCGGTGACCTTGACGATCACGCCACGGTCGCCCCGCCCGGCCGCGGCCAGGGGGCGAATCCCGGCCGGATCGGCGTCGGCGGGCTCGAATTTGGAGGACAGAACGAACGCTTCGGACATAACGGCTCCGATAAGATTGCGAACGATTATCAGTCGAGCGCGCGAATGTCGATTCAGCGATACTACTGAGGTGAGGTATGCTGCGATTTAAGGGCTGGCAGGCCCGGGGGCCATTGGGACCGTTTGGCGCAGGGTCGTTAATCTGTTCGACTCTTGGCGTCCGGATCGGTCTGATGATCCCTATCGATTCGTTTGGGCGAAATGATGCGTAGGCTGATGCTGGCGCTCCTCACGGGCGCCTATCTTTGTCTGGCTTTGATCGTCTCCCTCTTCCTCTGGAGGATGGGCGCGACACCGGCCGTGGGCGTTTCGGCGTTCATCGGCACGCTGGGCCTGTGCTTCGCCTTCCACGGCCTGCTGGCCCAGACCTTCCTGGGCGCCTCGCTGCGCCTGGACATCGACACCGTGCGCGAGGCCCACGCGATCCTGCTGGACCAGATCGAGAAGGTCGACGGCCGCGTCACCGACCTGATGGAGTCCGTCGCCGTCGACGCCCAGCGCCGCTCCGAAGCCCTGTCGAACGAGGTCAGCCATCTGGAGGACCTGGTCCATCAGATGAGCGATCGCCTGGAGCGCCAGCATAGCCATGCGGCGCCGGTCGCGGCGCGGGCGCCCCTTCGTGAGCGCGCCCCGCAAGCCGATCACATGCTGCAGATGGTGCAGGAGGCCCTGGCCGAGAACCGCGTCGATCTCTACCTGCAGCCCATCGTCAGCCTTCCCCAGCGCCGCACCGTCTTCTACGAAAGCTTCTCGCGGCTGCGCGATGAGAGCGGCCGGGTGATGATGCCGGCCGAATATCTGGCCGTGGCCGAGCCCGAGGGGCTGGTGGCCAATATCGACAACCTGCTGCTGTTCCGCTGCGTGCAGATCGTCCGGCGCCTGGCCAAGCAGGACCGCAAGGTCGGCATCTTCTGCAACATCTCGCTGGCCAGCCTGGGCGACGAGGCCTTCTTCCCGCAGTTCCTGGAGTTCATGCAGGGCAACAAGGACCTGGCCGGCGCGCTGATCTTCGAACTGGGTCAGGACGCCTTCGAGCGCCGCGGCCCGGTCGAGGCCCGCCACATGGCCCGCCTGGCCAGCCTGGGCTTCAGCTTCAGCCTGGACAAGGTCGTCGACCTGGACGTCGACTTCCAGGATCTGGCCCGCGCCGACGTGAAGTATCTGAAGGTCGCCGCCCAGATGATGCTGAACGAGCTGGAAGAGCAGGACGGCAAGCTGGTCATCGCCTCGCTGCCCGACCTGAACGCCGCCGACTTCGCCGCCCTGACTCGCCGCTACGGCATCGAGGTCATCGCCGAGAAGGTCGAGGCCGAGAAGCAGGTGGCCGAGATCCTCGATCTCGATATCGGTTATGGCCAGGGCAACCTGTTCGGCGAACCGCGCGCCATCCGCGACGCCGTGCTGGCCGAGGCCGAGCCGCCGCAGGACTTCATGCGCGGGGCCCCGCGCCGCCGCGCGGTGGGCTGGTAGGCAATTCAAGCTGTCATCCCGGCCGCGGCGAAGCGGAGAGCCGGGACCACTCCAAACGCAGCGCTTCCGGCGGTAGCCTCTTCGAGGCTTCCAGGATGACATGCGCATTGATGCGCAAGCATCGGAATGACCCTCCCCCGCCGCTGGCGCATGATCCCTCGGAAGAGGAGACACCCATGCCCTACGCCACCGAAGACGCCCGCTGGGCCGCCTGGGAGGCGCGAGATCGCGCCGCCGACGGGGCCTTCTTTGTCGCCGTGCGCACAACCGGCGTCTATTGCGTCGCCAGTTGCGCCGGCCGGCCGCTGCGCAAGAACGTCGTCTTCCACGACACGCGGGAGGCCGCCCGCGCCGCCGGCTTCCGCGCCTGCCTGCGCTGCAAGCCCGACCGCGAGGTCGCGTGAGCCCAAGTTCCACAGGCCTCGACTGGATCCGCATCGCCGACGAACTGGACGCGCGGGGCTGGGCCCTGACCGGTCCGCTCCTGAAGCCGCAGACCTGCGCCGCGGTCGCCGAGCTCTATCCGCAGGACGCCGGGTTTCGCAGCCGGGTGGTGATGGCGCGCCACGGTTTCGGACGCGGCGAGTACAAGTACTTCAGCTACCCCCTGCCGGAGATCGTGCAGCGCCTGCGGCAGGGCCTCTACGGCCCGCTGGCGCAGGTCGCCAACCGCTGGGCCGAGCGCCTGGGCCAGGACCACCGTTTTCCGGACACCCTGGACGACATGCTGGCCCGCTGCCACGCGGCCGGTCAGCTCCGGCCCACGCCCCTGCTGCTGACCTATGGCCCTGGCGACTACAACTGCCTGCACCAGGACCTCTATGGCGAGCAGGTCTTTCCCTTGCAGGCGGCGTTCCTGCTGGATGAGCCGGGCCGCGACTTCGACGGCGGCGAGTTCGTGATCGTCGAGCAGCGCCCCCGCCAGCAGTCCGCGCCGCAGGTCGTGCCGCTGCGGCAGGGCGAGGGCGTGATCTTCGCGGTGCGCGAACGCCCGGCCGAGGGAACGCGGGGCGTCCACCGGCGCGTGCTGCGCCACGGCGTCAGCGAGGTGCGGTCGGGACGACGACGGACGTTGGGCGTGATCTTTCACGATGCGACGTGAGGCGAATGTTCCTTCCCCGCGATGCGGGGGAGGTGGCCAGCGGGCCGGAGGGGGCAACTCGGCTTCCACCGCGCTCGCCCCTCAGTCGCGGAGTTTATCCTCGGGCCGACCTTCGGTCGGTCCCGGGGGCGACAGCTCCCCCGCATCGCGGGGGAGCATCTACCCCTTCACCCCATCGGCGACACGCCGAACAGCATGCGGTGCAGGGAGAACACGAACAGCGCATAGAGCACCGTCCCGGCCACCACCGCGATCAGGTCGGCGATGGGCTTGGTCACGACCGGCGCAGGATCGTTGCGCCTCAAGGCCGAGATCAGGTCGAGGATCGCCCAGGCCAAGAAGGCGCCGAACAGGGTCACCGACGCCTGGTCGCCATTGGCCAGCAGGTGGCCGGCCGACCAGAAGATCACGCCCAACAGCATCGGATGGCGCACGGTCGCCTTGATCCGGCCCACCGGACCGTTCGAGCCGGCCAGCAGGATGAAGGCGACCCAGACGAGGCCCATGGCGGCGTGACGCCCCCAGGCGGGCGGATCGTAGAGCGCCGGGGCGGTCGGACGGGCCAGGATCCAGCCCCAGATGATCACCCCGAAGCCGACCGCGGAGGCCAGCGAATAAAGCGCCTTCCAGCGCTTCTCATTGGCGGCGATCTGGGCGTTTCGGAACGGCGCGGCCAGGATCCGCGCCGAGTGGACGCCCAGGAAGATCACCAGCCCCAGGATCAGAATTGTCATCGGCCCCTCCCGTGTTCGTGCCGGAGGATAGTCACGGAACGCGGGTCGGTGGAAGCTCCGCCGCGCGCCCCTTGAATCTCGCGCGATCGGTGACAGCTAAGGTCGCCGGCGACATTGACGCCCCGCCCTTCGACAGTTACCGCCCCAGCATGATGGACTTCCCCGCCGGCCTTTCCGCCCTTTCCGACCGCTACGACGTGGTGCTCTGCGACGTCTGGGGCGTGATCCACAACGGGGTCGAAAGCTTCCCGGAAGCTTGCGCGGCTCTGACCCGGTGGGGAGAGGCCAAGGGCCCGGTGGTGCTGATCTCCAATTCGCCCCGCCCCTCGGCCGACGTGGTGGCGCAACTGGACGGCCTTGGCGTGCCCCGCTCGGCCTGGAGCGGCTTCGTCACCTCGGGCGACGCGACCCGGGCCCTGCTCGCGCCCCATGCCGGGACCAAGGTCTGGAAGGTCGGGCCCGAGCGCGACGCGCCGCTGTGGGCCGGGTTCGACCTTACCCTGGCCGGTCCCGAGGACGCCGACTTCATCCTGTCCTCCGGCCTCTATGACGACGAGAACGAGGTCCCCGAGGACTATCGCGACCGACTGAAGGTCGCCGCCGACCGGGGCCTGCTGTTCATCTGCGCCAATCCCGATCGCGTGGTGCAGCGCGGCGACAAGCTGATCTTCTGCGCCGGCGCCCTGGCCGACCTCTACGAGAGCCTGGGCGGCAAGGTGGTCATGGCCGGCAAGCCCTATGGCGCGATCTACGACCTGGCCCTGGCCGAGGCCGCGCGCCTGCTGGGACGCCCCGTCGACCGCGACCGCGTCCTCTGCGTCGGCGACGGCGTCATCACCGACGTCAAGGGCGCCCACGACCAGAAGCTGGCCTGCCTGTTCATCGCCAAGGGCATCCACGGCGAGAAGGCGATCGGCCCCGACGGCCGGCTGAATCCGGAAGCGGTGCAGGCCCTGCTGGAGGCCGAACAGGTCGGCGCGACCCACGCCGTTGGCGATCTGGTCTGGTGAACTGAGCTTGAGCGGTTAGACTGTGTGCAACGCACAATAAAAACCGCAGGGGACGCGTCATGAAGGGTTTGTATCTCGAAGATCTCAGCGTCGGCCAATCGGCCGAGCTGGTCCGCACCGTCGGCGAGGCCGATATCGAAGCGTTCGCCGCCGTGACCGGCGACAACAATCCGGTGCACCTGGACGCCGACTACGCGGCCAAGACCAGCTTCGGCGAGCGCATCGCCCACGGCATGCTGTCGGCCGGCTACATCTCGGCGGTGCTGGGCACCACCCTACCCGGCCCGGGCGCGATCTACCTGTCCCAGACCCTGCGCTTCAAGCGTCCGGTCAAGATCGGTGACGAGGTCACCGCCCGCGCCACCGTCACCGAAATCGACGAGGCCAAGGCCCGTGTCACCTTCGCCACCGTCTGCCTCGTCGGCGGAAAACCGGTGGTCGAGGGCGAGGCCGTGGTCATGGTTCCCCGCAAGGTCGCCTGATGCCCCTGAAGACCGTTCACGCCTGGAAGGATCTGGCTCCGGAAGAGCGCGGCGCGTCCGTGGCGCTGGGCAATTTCGACGGCGTGCATCGGGGGCACCAGCAGGTGATCGCTCAGGCGGCCAAGGCCGCCTTGGCGAAGGGGAGCGCGCCAGGCGGCAAGACGCCGCTGGGCGTGGTCACCTTCGACCCGCATCCGCGCCGCCTGTTCCGTCCGACCGAGCCGGCCTTCAAGCTGATGACCCACGGCCAGCAGGCCCGGGCCCTGGGCGGTCTGGGCGTGGACCTGCTGTACCTGCTGCCGTTCGACTTCGAGATGGCCAGTTTCGGCGACCGCGAGTTCGTCGAGAAGGTGCTGGTCGAGGGGCTGGGCGTGCGCCACGTGGCCGTTGGCTTCGACATCTCGTTCGGCCGCGGCCGCAGCGGCAGCGCCGAGTTGATGAAGGTCTACGGCGCCGAGTACGGCTTCACCGTCTCGGTGGCCGAGCCGGTGGCCGATGTCTCCGAAGAGGGGCGCGAAGGCGAGAAGTTCTCGTCCACCGGCGTCCGCGACGCCCTGCGCGACGGTCGTCCCGACCAGGCCGCCCACATCCTGGGCCGGCCTTTCGCGATCGAGGGCGTGGTGCGGCGCGGCCAGCAGCTGGGCCGCCAGCTGGGCTTCCCCACCGCCAATGTCGAGGTCGAGGACTATGTGGTCCCCAAGCTCGGCGTCTACGCCACCCGCACCCGCCTGCCCGACGGCCGCGAGGTGCCGGGCGTGGCCAACCTGGGCAACAACCCGACGACCGGCATGGTCGAGACGCGGCTGGAGACCTGGCTGTTCGACTTCGACGAGGATCTCTACGGCCAGATCATCGAGACCGATCTCGTGGCCTTCCTGCGCCCCGAGCTGAAGTTCGACAGCCTGGAGCTGATGATCGAGCAGATCCGGCGGGATGAGCAGGCGGCGCGAGCGATCGTCGCGCCTGGATTTTAGGCCGCGTCAAATCCTCCCCCTCGCGGGGGAGGTGTCGGCTCGAAGAGACGACGGAGGGGGAAGAGGCAAGCTCACCAGCACTTCCCCCTCCGGTCCTTCGGACCACCTCCCCCGCTGGGGGGAGGATTGGGCCACGCCAGCCGAAGCCTTTGCGCCCAGGGCCGCCCTCTGCTATCCCGCTGGCCATGAGTTCCGTTCGGAAGATTTCGCGAATTATCCGCCCGGCGTGACGCCGCCGGACGATCCTCCAGCGCGCGCCGGGTTTTTCCCGCCCTCTTCCGACACCTTTCAAGCCGGACACCCATTCCATGGCCGACGACGCCACGACCGCCCGCGACTATCGCGAAACCGTCTTCCTGCCCGACACCCCGTTCCCCATGCGCGGGGGCCTGCCCAAGAAGGAGCCCGAGATCCTGGAGGGCTGGGCGGCGCTCTCGCCCAAGGGCCTTTACGGCGCGGTGCGCGCCAAGCGCCAGGCCGACGGCGCGCCGCTGTTCGTGCTGCACGACGGCCCGCCCTACGCCAACGGCGCCATCCACATCGGCCACGCCCTTAACAAGACGCTGAAGGACTTCGTGGTCCGCTCGCGCTTCGCCCTCGGCTACGACGTCGACTACGTGCCCGGCTGGGACTGCCACGGCCTGCCGATCGAGTGGAAGATCGAGGAGCAGTTCCGCGCCAAGGGCCGCCGCAAGGACGAGGTCCCGGCCGAGGAATTCCGCCGCGAATGCCGCGCCTACGCCGCCGGCTGGATCGAGGCCCAGAAGACCGAGTTCCAGCGCCTGGGCGTGCTGGGCGACTGGTGGAACCGCTACGCCACCATGGACTTCACCTCGGAAGCCACGATCGTGGCCGAGTTCCACAAGTTCCTGTCCACCGGCCAGCTCTATCGCGGCTCCAAGCCCGTGATGTGGAGCCCGGTCGAGCGCACGGCCCTGGCCGACGCCGAGATCGAGTACCACGACCACGTCAGCCCCACGATCTGGGTGAAGTTCCCGGTCGTCGAGGGCTCGGACGCCGCCGTCGGCGCCAAGCTGGTGATCTGGACGACCACGCCCTGGACCATCCCGGCCAACCGCGCGGTCTCGTACAATCCCGACATCCCCTACGCCGTGTTCGAGGTGAAGGCGCTTGAAGAGGGCCTCGAGTTCGAGCCCTGGGCCAAGCCGGGCGATCGCCTGATCGTCGCCGAGAAGCTGGCGCAGGACGTCTTCAAGGCCGCCAAGGTCGCCGCCTTCGAGAAAGTCGAAACCGTCGACTGCGAGGGCATGGTGCTGGCCCATCCGCTGGCCGATCTCGACAGCCACTACGGCTTCGCCGTGCCGATGCTGGCGGGTGACCAC
>NZ_DATFAV010000212.1:0-3271 GCF_035254145.1 Caulobacter sp.
TCGGAGGTGATCGCCCTGGCGCCGAGCCCCAAGCGGCTCAATGAGGCCGTCGCCTTCGCCCAGGAGAAATCCGGCTGGATCGCCAAGCAGCTGGCGGCCCTGCCCGAGCGCATGAGCCTGGCGCCCGGCGGGATCCTGCGCCTCAACGACCGCCCCTATCGGCTGGAGGTCGGTCCGGGCCGCGCCCGTATCGAGGAGGGCCGCATCGTCGCGCCTGACGACGCCAACTGGGGATTGAAGGTGGTCCGTCTGGCCAAGCGCGAGGCGCTCGGCGTGCTGACCGAACGCACCGCCATCCACGCCGCCGCCCTGGGCCGTCCGGTCCCGTCGGTGGCGGTCGCCGACCCGAAGGCGCGGTGGGGCTCGTGCCGTCCGGCCACGCCCCGCGCCCCCGCCTCGATCCGCTACAGCTGGCGGCTGATCCTGGCTCCGGCGGCGGTCGCCGACTATGTCGCCGCTCACGAGTGCGCCCACCTGATCGAGGCCAACCACGGCCCGAGGTTTTGGGCGCTGTGCCGGGAGCTGGCCGGCGATCCCGCCCCCCACCGCGCCTGGCTGCGAGCCCACGCGGCGGAGCTGCACGCGATCGGGGCGTGAGGCTGAAAATCCTCCCCCCAGCGGGAGGCGGCCGAAGGCCGGAGGGGGAAGCGCGGGCTGTCCGGCTTCTTCCCCCTCCGTCGGCTTCGCCGACACCTCCCCCGTCAGGGGGAGGATTTAGATCTCCAACCTCAGTAGGGCAGCTGATCAGCCGGCGGCGCCGCGCCCGCCGGGGTCTCGGCGGCGGGACCTTCGGCCGGCGGGGTGATCAGGTCGCCGATCGGATCCTCGGTCGGGGGCGGCGGTTCGGCCACCCCGCCGGGGATTGGCGTGGCCTTCAGGCGGGGCAGGGCGGCGGTCATGAAGGTGCGCCAGATCTCGGCCGGGGCGCCGCCGCCGGTGACCCGCTTCATCGCCGTGTTGTCGTCCTTGCCGGTCCAGACAGCGGTCACGAAGCCGCCCGTGTAGCCGACGAACCAGGCGTCCTTATAGTCGCTGGTCGTGCCGGTCTTGCCGGCGATGTCGTAGCCGCCCACCCGGGCGCGCGTGCCGGTGCCCGAGGTCACGACCTCGCGCATCATCTGGTTCATGTACTGCAGGGCGGGCGAGCCGATCACCGCCGCGCGGGCCTGCTTCTCGACGCCGTGGTCATACAGCACCTTGCCGCTGGCGGTGCGGATGCGCTCGATGCCGTAGCCCTTGGCCAGGAAGCCGCCGTTCGAGAACGGGGCGTAGGCCTGGGCCATCTCCATCGGCGACACCTCGACCGCGCCCAGGGCCATGGACGGATCCAGCTGGATCTTGCTGGTGATCCCCAGTCGCCGGGCGGTGGCGGCGACGTTGCTGGTGCCGACCTCGCTGGCCAGACGCGCCGCGACCGTGTTGATCGACTGGGCCAGGGCCGTCTGCAGGGTCATGGGGCCAAGGTATTTGCCCGTGTAGTTCCTGGGTTCCCAGTTGCCGATCTTGACGGGCTCGTCGACGACCATGACGGCGGGCGTGCGCCCCTGCTCCATGGCGGTCAGATAGACGAACGGCTTGAAGGCCGATCCGGCCTGGCGGCGGGCGGTGGTGGCGCGGTCGAACTGACTGTCGGCGTAGTCGGCCCCGCCGACATAGGCGCGGATGCGACCCTCGCCGTCGATGGCGACCAGGGCCGCCTGTTGCACGCCCTGCGCGCCATGGCCCTCGACGCCCAGCTTCACGGCGCGCTCGGCCGCGACCTGGATCGGCAGGTCCAGGGTGGTCTCGACCACCAGGTCCTCGGTCGGCTCGCCGACCAGCGAGCGGACCTGGGCGTCGATATAGTCGGTGAAGTACTGGGCGCGCTGGTTGGCCAGGGTGGCCGAGACCTGCACCGGCGTCCTGAACGCCTCGTCGCGCTGCTCGGGGGTGATGGCCTTGATGCGCACCATCTCGTCCAGGACGATGGTGGCGCGGCGGGCGGCGCGCTCCTTGGCCGAGACCGGCGAATAGCGCGCCGGGCCCTTCATCATGCCGGCCAGCAGGGCCGCCTCGCCAATGGAGAGGTCCTTGGCGGGCTTGTTGAAATAGCGCTGCGAGGCGGCCTCGATGCCGTAGGCGCCGGCCCCGAAATAGACCCGGTTCATGTAGAGGGCCAGGATCTGTTTCTTGGAGAACTTCATCTCCAGCCAGACGGCCAGGATCAACTCCTGGGCCTTGCGGCGATAGTTCTGGGCCGGGCTCAGGAATAGGTTTCGAGCCAGCTGCTGGGTGATGGTCGAGCCGCCGCGCTGGGGGCCGTCATGGGTGGCGTTCCACACCACCGATCGGGCGATGCCCCAGGGGTTGAAGCCGAAGTGGTGGTAGAACTGGCGGTCCTCGATGGCCACGAAGGCGGCCGGCACGTACTTGGGCAGAGCGTCGATATCGACCGGCGGCGCATATTGGCTCCCGCGCACGGCCAGGAGGGCGCCCGAGCGATCCAGATAGTTGATCGAGGGCTGGCGCTTGACGTCGTAAAGCTTGGACGTGTCGGGCAGGTCGGTGGCGAACACCGCGAAGAAGGCCACGACGAAGATCAGGCCCCAGACGCCGAGAACGGTTCCCCAGTAGACCAGAGCCTGGAGCGGGGTGCGCTGGGGCTTCGCCGGCTTGTTCCCGCCGAAGGGTCCGTTCGCCATGGTGGTATCGTTCCTGCGCGCCAACGTCTCGAGCGCGTTCCGTTTAGCCGAAGCCCACACAACGCGCGACAAGATTGACGAGATATGAACGCGGCGGTTTTCGGGCTCGCCGGACGCGGGCCTCGCCGGAAAACGCCGGCGCCTGCGATCCAGCCTTGGCGGGGCGCCGGCGGCCCGCCATAACCACGCCCGTGTACGTTCCTCCCGAATCCCCAGAACTCGATCACGCCCGCGACGTCCTGCGGCGCACCTTCGGTCATGCGGACTTTCGGGGGATGCAAGCCGGCGTCATCAACGAGATCCTGGCCGGCCACAGCGCCATGGCCGTACTGCCCACCGGCGGCGGCAAGAGCTTGTGCTACCAGATCCCGTCGCTGATCCGGCCGGGCGTGGGCCTGGTGATTTCGCCGTTGATCGCCCTGATGGCCGACCAGGTTCAGGGCCTGCGCCAGGCGGGCGTGGCGGCCGAGCGGCTGGACAGCAATGTTTCGATGGACGAGCGCTCCGACATCTGGCGGCGCATCGACGCCGGCGAGGTGGACATGCTCTATCTCTCGCCCGAGGGCCTGATGCAGCCGTGGATGCTGGAT
>NZ_DATFAV010000213.1:0-9726 GCF_035254145.1 Caulobacter sp.
CCTACTTCACTTCCGGCCGCACGATCGTGCTGGCCAGGTTGGCCATGATCTCGCGGGCGTCGTAGGCGCGCGGGTCGCCTTCCGGCTTCTTGCCCTTGTGCATCACGATCTCGGCGCCGGCCTCGAACTTCTCGACCGTGCGGATCTGGGCGCGGTCGGCGAAGAAGGGGTCACCCCAGAAGGGGTCCCAGGTGCGCCAGCCGTACGGGGAGCCATAATAGCGCCAGGACGGGCGCCAGTAGCCGTAGGGGCCCCAGCCGAAGGCCGGGCGGCTCAGCGGATCGGGCTCGACATAGGTGCGGGCGGTGCGATCGGTGCGATGGTCGGCGGTCTCGAACCAGTCGTAGCCCTGCTGCACGGTCAGTTCGGCCGACCGATAGAGCAGATAGCGCTCGACCGTCTCGCGCGAGGTCAGGCTGTTGCCGGCGAAGCTGACCCGATAGCGGTCGCCTTCCAGCTTCTGCTCGGAGAAGCCGCCGGTGACCGAGCCCGACGTGACCTTCGGCTGGTACGGGGTGGGCGTCGCGCAAGCCGACAGCGTCGCGGCGAGCGCCAGGGCGGCGGCTATGGCGGCCTTCTTCATGGACATGACTTGCTCCTTCAAGCGGAGTCCTCAGTTTGGAATCAACTCTGGCGGGGCTTTGTGGTTTCGCCAAGGCGCAGTTTGCGTCCGCGTTGAAATCAATCAGCCTCGCGACACGATCAGAACGGCCGCGGTGATCAGCAGCACGCCGACCAGGATCGCAAAGCCGCGCCGGAAACCAGGCTCGTTCATGCGGGTGGAAAGGGCCGCTCCGCCCAGGCCGTAGCTGGACATGCTGATCAGGTCCATGCCGATGGTGGCGCAGGCGAACATCACCAGCTGCGGCGCCAGCGGTCTTTTGATGTCCAGGAACGGCGGCAGCACGCCCGAGAAGAACAGCAGAATCTTCGGATTGGCGATCTGGACCATGAAGCCGTCCAGAAAGGCCGAGCGGCCTGCCCGCACGGTGGCCGAGGCGTGGCTCTCCAGGTTCCTGATCCCCGCCCACAGCGACTTCAGGCCCAGCCACACTAGATAGGCCGCGCCGGCCAGGGCCAGGACATGGAAGGCCTTGGGAAAGGCGATGATCAGGGCGCCCAGGCCAAGCGCCGAGCCGGTGAACCAGACCAGGGTGGCGGTGTTCATGCCGATCACGCTGACCAGGGCCGCCGCCTTGCCGCGCTCCATCCCCGTGGCGATGGCGAACAGGTTGGCGGGGCCCGGCGTGATGGCCATGACGAACATGGCGACCAGGAAGGCGCCGTAGCGGGCGGGATCGACGGGCAGGTGGTCCATGGCGCGGGTATAGGCCGCCGCGCCATGGGCTTCCAAGCCCGGCCTACGCGCCGATGACGGCGTAGACCCAGATCGCCCGGCCCAGGGCGCCGAACAGCAGGATCGCCGTCGCCAGCGCCTGGATGGTGAAGCCGAGCTCGCGCTTCTTCGGATCGGCCGCGTAGCCCAGGGCGTAGACGATCCGGCCGATGATCCAGATCACGCCCATGGCGGCGGCGAACAGGTCGTTCCAGTAGATGGCGAACAGCCAGAGCGCCGGCAGGTAGATGACCAGCCACTCGACGGTGTTGGCCTGGATGCGGATGTGGCGCTCCAGCTCCGGATCGCCGGTCATGGCGGGCGCGTCGATCCCGGTCCGGCGGCGCGCTCCGGGAATGCGCAGGATCATCCAGACATAGACCAGCAGCGACACCAGCGTGACGATGGCGACCAAGGCGTGGGACTGATGCATCTTTCGTGTTCCTCCCCTGCGGCTTCGCGCCGCTACGCAGTGACACTATTCGTATTCGCCCGGAGTTTGCACGCGCTCTGGAGAAGTCTAGGAGAGCGGCCTTGGGAACCCTCGCGACCTTCGTTCGCTCCTAGGACCGAACGATCCCCTTTGCGGAGGCTTGGCAAGGCCATGCACGTGGACTCCACGGCGATCCGAGAGATCGACTACTCGCCCGAACATGGAAAGCTCTTCGTCACGTTCCAGGACGGCGACGAATACGTCTATGTCGGCGTGCCCGAACGCGTCGGCAAGGCGTTCTTCCGCGCGCCGTCCAAGGGGCGGTTCTTCCAGCGCATGATCCGGGACCGGTATCCGTACAACACGGTGTAGGGCCTAAAGAAAAGGGCGCCGCGAGTTTCCTCGCGACGCCCTCATTCAGCGTTGAACTCCGAACTACCCGCGCTTGTCGCGCTTGGCCAGCACGCGCAGGCGCAGGGCGTTCAGCTTGATGAAGCCGCCGGCGTCGCGGTGGTCGTAGGCGACCTTGCCTTCCTCGAACGTCACCAGGTCCTGGTCGTACAGCGAGTTGGGGCTGGTGCGGCCGATGACGGTGACATTGCCCTTGTAGAGCTTCACCCGCACCTGGCCCGCGACCTTGGTCTGGCTGTAGTCGATGGCGGCCTGCAGCATCTCGCGCTCGGGCGAGAACCAGAAGCCGTTGTAGACGAGCTCGGCGTACTTCGGCATCAGCTCGTCCTTCAGGTGCATCGCGCCCCGGTCCAGCGTGATGCTCTCGATGCCGCGGTGGGCGGCCAGCAGGATGGTGCCGCCGGGGGTCTCGTAGACGCCACGCGACTTCATGCCGACGAAGCGGTTCTCCACGAGGTCGAGACGACCGATGCCGTTGTCGCGGCCCAGCTCGTTCAGCTTGGTCAGCAGGGTCGCCGGGCTCATCTTGACGCCTTCGACGGCGACGGGGTCGCCCTTTTCGAAGTCGATGGTGATGATGGTCGGCTTGTCCGGCGCGTCCTCGGGCGCGATCGTTCGCATGTGGACGAACTCGGGAGCCTCGACCGCCGGGTCCTCCAGGACCTTACCTTCCGACGAGCTGTGCAGCAGGTTTGCGTCGACGCTGAAAGGCGCCTCGCCGCGCTTGTCCTTGGTGATCTGGATCTGGTGCTTCTCGGCGAAGTCCAGCAGGGCCTCGCGGGACTTGAAGTCCCATTCGCGCCAGGGGGCGATCACGGTGATGTCGGGTTCGAGGCCATAGTAGCCGAGCTCGAAGCGGACCTGGTCGTTGCCCTTGCCGGTCGCGCCGTGGCTGACGGCGTCGGCGCCCATCTTGCGGGCGATCTCGATCTGCTTCTTGGCGATCAGCGGACGCGCGATCGAGGTGCCCAGGAGGTACTGGCCCTCATAGACCGTATTGGCGCGGAACATCGGGAAGACGTAGTCGCGCACGAACTCCTCGCGGACGTCCTCGATGAAGATGTTCTCGGGCTTGACGCCGGCGGCCAGCGCCTTGGCGCGGGCCGGTTCGATTTCCTCGCCTTGGCCAAGATCGGCCGTGAAGGTGATGACCTCAGCGCCGTATTCGGTCTGCAGCCACTTCAGGATGATCGAGGTGTCGAGGCCGCCCGAATAGGCGAGCACGACCTTCTTCACGGACTTGTCGGCCATGAGGGAGTCCTTCCGGAGAGAAACACAAAGTCGCGCGCCTTCAACGGGATCAGGACGCGCGGGTCAAGCTCTAATGAGCCCGGCTAGAGTTGACCCTCATCCTGCAGCGTCTTGATGACGAACCGCAGGTGGAAAAGCTGCGACAGCGCCAGGCTGGCGGCGATCGTGGCGCGGACCAGGAAGATGATCGTCGCGCGCGTCGGATCGTCGGTGAAGGTCGCCTGGGTCAGGGTGAAGGACAGCAGGATCGCGATCGAGATCACCGGGATCAGCAGCAGGCCCAAGGCCTTGGACGCGCGCCAGGTCGGCTTGCCGTCCAGGCCCCACTGCATGGGAATCTTCACGTCTTTCGGGATGCGCTTCCACGCGCCCTGGGCGGTGGCGGCGATGATGGCCAGGGCGGCGATCGACAGGCCGTCGCCGAGGACGCGGAGGGTCGTCTCCACCGCCTACACCGTCACCTGGGCGCCCATCTCGACCACGCGGCCGGGCGGAATCTTGAAGAAGTCGGTCGGGTTGGCGGCGTTCTTCATCAGGTAAATATAGAGCTGATCCTGCCACAGAGGCATGCCCGAATTGGCCGACGGCACGATCGAGCGGCGGCCCAGGAAGAAGCTGGTGGCCATGATGTCGAACTTCAGCCCCTGCTTGCGGCATACCGCCAGGGCCTTGGGGATGTTCGGGCTTTCCATGAAGCCGTAGTTGACGATGACCTTCTTGAAGTCGTCGCTGACCTTCTCGATCTTGACTCGGTCCTCGTCGGCGACGCGAGGCGTGTCGGCCGTCCGCACGGTCAGGACGATGTTGCGCTCGTGCAGAACCTTGTTGTGCTTGAGGTTGTGCATCAAGGCGACCGGCGTGGTGTCCGGGTCCGAGGTCAGGAAGATCGCCGTTCCCGGCGCGCGATAGGGCGCGCGAGCCCGCAGGATGTCCATCAGGTCGATCAGGGGCACGCTGTCGCGCCGCGTCTTGGCGGTCAGGATCTGGCTGCCACGCACCCAGGTGGCCATGATCGTGAACAGAGCCGCGCCGATCAGCACCGGCAGCCAGCCGCCCGTGAAGAAGCGCAGGGCGTTGGCGCTGAGGAAGGTCAGGTCCAGCACCATGAACGGAACCAGGAAGCACAGAGCGACCGGCAGGCTCCAGTTCCAGAGCCGGCGCATGACGATGAACGCCATGCAGGTCGTCACGACCATGGTGCCGGTGACCGCCAGGCCGTAGGCGTGGGCCAGGGCCGAGGAGGTCTGGAAGGTGAACATGATGGCCATGACCCCGACCAGCAGCATGGTGTTGAGCTGCGGCACGAAGATCTGGCCCGACTGAGTTTCGGAGGTGCGGCGCACGTCCAGGCGTGGCAGCAGACCCAGCTGGATCGCCTGCTGGGTCAGAGAGAACGCGCCGGTGATGACGGCCTGGCTGGCGATCACCGTGGCCAGGCCCGCCAGGAGGACGAGCGGCAGGCGAAGCGCCTCCGGAGCCATCTCGAAGAACCAGTTGAGTTCGGGGAACGGCCGGCCGGCGGCCGCCGCGGCGTCGAAGGTCGACAGCGCGAAGGCGCCTTGACCCAGATAGTTGATCACCAGGCACGGCAGGACGAAGAAGTTCCAGGCCGCCTGGATCGGCCAGCGGCCGAAGTGGCCCATGTCCGCCGACAGGGCCTCGGCCCCGGTGACGGTCAGGAAGACCGCGCCCAGGACGACGAAGCCGGTCATCCCGTGATGCGCCAGGAACTGGGCGGCGTAGTGCGGGCTGATCGCCTTCAGGATCTCGGGATTGTGCGCCAGGTGCCATCCGCCCAGGGCCAGCATCGACAGGAACCAGATCGCGCAGATCGGGCCGAACAGCGCGCCCACGCGCGCCGTTCCGTGGCTCTGGATGAAGAACAGCCCCAGCAGCATCGCCGTCGCGATGATCAGCACGACCTGGACGGTGACGCTATGCTCCAGGGCCGGAATGGTGCGCAGGCCTTCGACCGCCGAGAGCACCGACATCGCCGGGGTGATCACGGCGTCGCCATAGAACAGCGCCGCTCCGGCCACGCCCAGCACGAACACCAGGGCGGTGCGGTGGCCGATCGCGTGCTGCGCCAAGGCCATGAGCGACAGCACGCCGCCTTCGCCCTTGTTGTCGGCGCGCATGATGAAGACGACATACTTCAGGGTGACCACGAGGATCAGGGCCCAGAGCGCCAGGGACACGACCCCGAAGATCTCGCTGCGCGCCACGCCGTCATGCGAGGCGGCGGCCAGAGCCTCCTTGAAGGCGTAGAGCGGGCTGGTGCCGATGTCGCCAAAGACGACGCCGATCGAGCCCAGGGCCAGGGCGAAGAAGCCATGGCCCTTCGCAATCGGACCGTGGCCCGACCCGTTGGGCGGAGCACCATCCTGCAACGGAATGTCGGAAGAGGCGGGGGCGCAATCGGAAACGGACGCGCCGGAGGCTTCGGAAGCCATTCAATCCCTCCGGGCCGCCCTGGCGAAAGGCTGTCGGTCGACCCATATCGATCAAGCGCGGCGCGATACACCTAATTGACGGCGGGTTCAATCATCCCCCGACGTCGGCCTCATCTATTACCGAAGAGAATAGGCCCATCGCGTGTATGAAATAGTTTTCAGTTGAACGCGCGAGCGACAACCTTACGTTCCCAATTGAGATGTCCGACAGTCAGAAATTCCCCGTTGCGGCGCACGCCCTGGCCTATTTGGCGCACAAGGAGGCCTTTTCGGCCGACCGCGCCGTGGCCAGCGCCGAACTCGCCGCCTCGGTCCCGACCAATCCGGTCGTGGTCCGCCGGGTCACCGCCATGCTGGGCAAGGCGGGGCTGATCGGCGCGCGCGCCGGCGCCAACGGCGGCGCCTGGCTGCTGAAGCCAGCCGACACCATCACGCTCGACGTCGTGCTCAAGGCCGTCAACGGCTGCGCGCACCTGGGCGTCGCGCCCAAGGGGGTCAAGGGTTGCCCGGTGGGCGAGAAGATTCCCGACGCCGTGCGCCTGGCCATCCAGGCCGCCGACCACGCCGCCGCCGACCGTCTGGCCCAGATCACGGTCGCCGACCTGCTGAACGGCGCGCACTAGCGTCCGCCGTTCCGGCCCCCAGCGCCGCTAAATCCGGCCGTTAGAAAAATTGCATCAAGATTTGTTGCTGATCCTCTGGCGGCGTCGGTTTGGCCCATTACGTAATCGCTACCGTTTCAGTTTCGAAACCGGAGGGATATTCCAATGACCACCGTCGCCATCGCCTATCACTCGGGCTACGGCCACACCGAAGTCCTGGCCCAGAAGGTCGCCGAAGGCGTCCGTGACGCCGGCCAGACCCCCGTGCTGCTGAAGATCGAGAGCGCCGCCCAGGACTTCGCCCCGTTCATCGAGGCCATCACCGCCGCTGACGCCGTCGTATTCGGCGCGCCGACCTACATGGGCGACGTCTCGGGCGTGTTCAAAGTGTTCGCCGACGCCACCGCCTCGGTGTTCTTCACCAGCGCCTGGAAGGACAAGCTGGCCGCCGGCTTCACCAACTCGCACAGCTTCGCCGGCGACAAGCTGCATGCGCTGAACAGCTTGGCGATCCTCGCGGCTCAGCACGGCATGAACTGGGTGAACCTCGGCGTCGCCCCTCCCAGCGTGACCGCCGCCGAGCGTGGCCCCGACACGATCAACCGCGTCGGCTCGTTCATCGGCGTCGCGGCCCAGTCCGACAACGCCTCGCCTGAAATCACCCCGCCGGCCGGCGACCGCGAGACCGCCCGCCTGCTGGGCGAGCGCATCGCCAAGGCCGCCGTTCGCTGGGCTGCCGGCGCGGAAGCCGTCGAGGCGCTCGCCAAGGCCGCCTAAGGCCAGGATCTCCCAAGGTCGCGGCGGTCTCCCTCCCCGCCGTGACCCGGGAGGGGCGCGCCCGCTCATCGGCGCGTCCCTCCCGCCCATCCGGACGAGAGGGCTGCTTGAACCAAATCGCGGGCCGTGCTGGTCTCCGGCGAAGTTTCGCTCTCACCGGATCACCCCAGCATGGCTCGCCGCCTCGCCCTGATCACCGGCGCCTCCGCCGGAATCGGGGCCGCCTCCGCCCGCATCTACGCCAGCCATGGCTATGACGTGGCCCTGACCGCGCGCCGGGCCGATCGCCTCGAGAGCCTCGCCGCCGAGATCAGGCTGCGCTCGGGCGTCGAGGCCTACGCCATCCCCGCCGACCTGGCCGAGCCGATCGGCGTGGACACGGTGCTGGCCGCGATCGCCGACCAGGGCCGCGTCGTCGACGCCCTGATCAACAACGCCGGCTACGGCCTGCCGGGGACCTATGACGCCACCGCCTGGGCCGACCAGGCGAAGTTCCTGCAGCTGATGCTGACCAGCGTCTGCGAAATGACCCACAAGGTGCTGCCGGGCATGGTCGAGCGGCGCTTTGGCCGCATCGTCAACGTCGCCTCGCTGGCGGGACTGGTCCCCGGCGCGGCCGGCCACACCCTTTACGCGGCGACCAAGGGCTTCCTGGTCAAGTTCTCCCAGAGCCTGCACCTGGAAAACCTGTCGACCGGCGTCCACGTGTCCGCCCTGTGCCCGGGCTTCACCTATTCGGAATTCCACGACGTCAACGGCACGCGCGGCCAGGTCAGCCAGGGCGTCCCGGAGTGGATGTGGCTGGGGGCCGACGAGGTCGCCGCCGCCGGCTATGAGGCCGCCGAGGCCAATCGCTCGATCTGCGTGCCCGGCGCGCCGAACAAAGCCATCGCCGCCGTCGCCAAGCTGCTGCCCGACGACTGGGCCCTGGCGCTGATGGCCAATCAGGGCGGACGGTTCCGCAAGGTATAGCCGCCGAAGCTGTCATTCCGGCTCTCCGCTTGGCTGCGGCCGGGATGACAGGAATTGGGTCGCAGCCCGGTCCTTTTGGAAAACCGGTCCGGACCTGCTATATGTCCGCCTCGCACCCCGAGCATCCGGACATCCCCTTGAGCGTCACCCTAGACCTGTCGCGCGTCTCGTCCGACGCCGCGCCCGCAACCGACTCGCCGTCCATCGGCGCCAAACCCTCGATCAATCTGTCTGGCCTGACGCGCCCGCAGCTGGTCGCGGCCCTGGTCGAGAGCGGCGTGGTCGAGCACGGCAAGGCCAAGATGCGGGCCACGCAGATCTTCCGCTGGATGCACCATCGCGGCGTCACCGACTTCGCGCAGATGAGCGACGTCGCCAAGGAGACCCGCGCGCGCCTGGCCGAGGTCTTCACGATCGCCCGTCCGGAAATCGTCGAGCGCCAAGTGTCCAAGGACGGCACTCGCAAGTGGCTGATCCGCATGGCCCCGGGCATCGAGGTCGAGAGCGTCTACATCCCGGGCGTGGGCCGCGCCGGCGCCCTGTGCGTGTCCAGCCAGGTCGGCTGCACCCTGAACTGCAGCTTCTGCCATACCGGCACCCAGCCGCTGGTCCGCAACCTGACGGCGGCCGAGATCGTCGCCCAGGTGCAGGTGGCCAAGGACGACCTGGCCGAATGGCCGTCGGACAAGGAAGACCGCCAGCTCTCGAACATCGTGTTCATGGGCATGGGCGAGCCGCTCTACAATCTGGGCCACGTGGCCGACGCCATCGAGATCATCAGCGACAACGAGGGCATCGGCATCTCGCGGCGCCGGATCACGGTCTCGACCTCGGGCGTGGTTCCCCAGTTGCAGAAACTGGGCGAGACCACCCAGGCCATGCTGGCGATCAGCCTGCACGCCACCAACGACGCCCTGCGCGACGTGCTGGTGCCGCTGAACAAGAAATATCCGATCGCCGAGCTGATGGCCGGGATCCGCGCCTATCCGGGCCTGTCGAACGCCCGCCGCGTGACCTTCGAGTATGTGATGCTCAAGGGCGTCAACGACAGCCCGGACGAGGCCCGGGCCCTGGTCAAGCTGATCAAGGGCATACCGGCCAAGATCAACCTGATCCCGTTCAATCCGTGGCCGGGCAGCGACTATCAGTGCTCGGACTGGGCGACGATCGAGGCCTTCGCCGCGATCCTCAACAAGGCCGGCTACTCCTCGCCGATCCGCACCCCGCGCGGCCGCGACATCCTCGCCGCCTGCGGTCAGCTGAAGAGCGAGAGCGAAAAGGTCCGCGCCAGCGCCCTGCGCAAGCTGTCGATGGCGGCCATGGCGGGCATGCTGAGCGAGGACGACGACGAGGCGGCTTGATTCCCTCTCCCCTTGCGGGAGAGGGTGGCCCAACGGGCCGGGTGAGGGGTCGAAGAAAGATTCCGCCGCGACCGGCCTGGCCGTCGTCGCGGCGATTCCGTTTGTGCGACCCCTCATCCGTCGACTGCGT
>NZ_DATFAV010000214.1:0-2318 GCF_035254145.1 Caulobacter sp.
GGCCCGGGGCGCCGCCGCTTCCGCTCGGTGGGGCGAACGTCGGCGGCGGCTCCCGGGACCGGGGGCACTTTCGCCGACCATCCTGTCTTCTTCGCTAAGAAGGACGATTAGCGAACCTTAACCAAGGGCGACGAAACAGGGTTAATCGATGGTGATCACCACCTTGCCCATGGCCTTGCGGCTGGCCAGGTGGGCGATCGCCTCGCCGGCCCGGGCCAGGGGGAAGCGCTCGGACACGTAGGGCTTGATCTTGCCCGCCGCGTAGAGATCCATCAGCGCCTTGAGGTTGTCGGCGTGGCCCTTGGGATCGCGGGCCACCGCCGCGCCCCAGAAGACCCCGACGATGTCGCAGGACTTCAAGAGGGTCAGGTTCAGCGGCACCTTGGGGATGCCCGACGGGAAGCCGATGACCAGGAAGCGGCCCTCCCAGCCCGCGGCGCGGATCGCCGCTTCCGAATAGTCGCCGCCGACCGCGTCGTAGGCCACGTCCCAACCGGCCGAGCCGCAGGCGCCCTTGAAGAGCTCGGCCAGGGCTTTCTGGCCGTCCTTGTCGAACGGACCCCGGGGATAGACGACGCCGCTGTCGGCGCCGTGCTTGATGGCCAGGTCGATCTTTTCCTGGCTGGAGGCGGCGGCGACCACCTTGGCCCCCATCGCCTTGGCCAGCTCCACCGCCGCCAGGCCAACACCGCCGGCCGCGCCCAGCACCAGCAGGGTCTCGCCGGGCTTCAGATGGCCGCGATCCTTCAGGGCGTAGTACGAGGTGCCGTAGGTCAGGACGAAGGCGGCGGCCTCGTCGAAGGGCATGTTGTCGGGGATGGGAGTGCAGCGCCCTTCTTCGAGCGCCAGCTTCTCGGCGTAGCCGCCCCAGCCGGTCGAGGCCAGCACCCGGTCGCCGACCTTGAAGCGGTTCACGCCCTCGCCGACCGCGGCGATCACGCCCGAGACCTCGCCGCCGGGCGAGAAGGGCCGGGTCGGCTTGAACTGGTACTTGTCCTCGATGATCAGCACGTCGGGATAGTTGACGCCGCAGGCCTTGACGTCGATCAGCACCTGGCCCGGCCCGGCGACGGGATCGGGCAGCTCCTCCAGCACCAGGGTCTCGGGTCCGCCGACCGCCTTGCTGAGCACCGCCTTCATCTCGTCTCTCCCAGTGTTTTTGTCTTACGGGGTCCATTAAGAGGGCGGGACGCTAGCGCGGGACGGGCCGCCGAGGAAGCAGAATGTCAAACAAGCGTTTTAGTCTGGCTCTGCATGGCGGAGCCGGCGCCAAGCCTGGTCACGACTACGCCGTCGAGATCGCCCACATGCGGGGCTTGGTCGAGGCCGCCCGCGACCGCCTGGCCGCCGGCGCCGGCGCCCTGGACGTCGCCGTCGAGACCGTGGTCGCCCTGGAAGCCAGCGGACTCTACATCGCCGGCCGGGGCGCCTCGCCCAACGCCGACGGCGAGTACGAGCTGGACGCCAGCCTGATGGACGGCGCCACGCGCCGGGCCGGCGCCGTCGCCGCCCTGCAGGGCTTCGAAAGCCCGATCCTGGCGGCCCGCGCGGTGATGGAGGCCACGCCGCATGTGATGCTGGCCGGCCAGGGCGCTATCGACTTCGCCCGCGAGCGAGGCCTGGCGCCGGTCGCGGATCCCGACGCCTGGTTCACCCGGGCGGGGGCGTTCGAGGACAACCACCCGCCAGATTCGCTTTCCCAAAGCGCCCTGCCCACCGGCACCGTCGGCTGCGTGGTCCGCGACGCCGAGGGACGTCTGGCGGCCGCCACCTCGACGGCGGGGGTGTTCGGCAAGCGTCCGGGCCGGGTGGGCGACTCGCCGGTGATCGGGGCGGGGACCTACGCCGACGGTCACGCCGCGGTCTCCTGCACCGGCCAGGGCGAGTACTTCATCCGCGCCGCCGTCGCCGCCCAGATCGCCTGCCGCGTCCGCTTCGGCGGCCAGGACCTGGAGACCGCCGCCCGCGCCGCCATCCAGGAAGTCGCCGACCTCGGCGGCCACGGCGGGCTGATCGCGATTGACCGGGACGGCGACGTCGCCATGCCCTTCGTCTCCAGTGGCCTCAAGCGCGCCGCCCTCCTGCCCGACGGAACCATCGTCAGCGCGGCGTTCTGAGGAGTCAGACCCAGCACGCCTTCTCCCGCAAGGAGAGGAGGATGGTCTTGGTCGACTAGCCCCTCACCCCTCCGCGCGCGTCAGCTTCCAGCGGATCTTCGCGCCGACCTCGGGGCGGACCTGGCTCTTGAGCACCACCTGGCCGGCCTTCCTGGCCAGGCCGTGATCGAAGTGCGCGCTCGGGGCGATCTCGACGTCGAC
>NZ_DATFAV010000215.1:0-71405 GCF_035254145.1 Caulobacter sp.
AAGCCCTCGCCGGCTATCTGTATCCGGCCTGCATCCGCGCTTCGGTCAATGACGCCGTGGCCAAGATCAACAACCCGGCCCTGAACGCCTACAACGCCGCCAACCCGGCCTCGAGCGCCGTCGTCGCGCGCTAAGCGACAAGGCTTTCAGTACCAAGCGTAACAGTACCCGCGTTCCAGTACCCGCTTACAGTACAAGCTTCCAAACCCGCCGCGGCTCAGTCGCGGCGGGTTTTGCTTTTGGGGGCTGGGAGGACGGCTTTCGACCCTTGGCTGACACTACCCAGGTCAGCTATCGAGGAGCACAACCTGGGGGCAGCATGAGCTTTGAGAAACGCGTCGCTTCGGTCCACCCCGCGCTATTGACCACTATCGCCATCGCCGGGTCGCTTTTCTTTGGCGTGTTTACGTCGAAAGTCGACGACCCATTTGCCTATCGCGCACTGGTCGCCATCGCCTTCTTCGCCTTCATTGCTCTAGGCTTTCTCTGGTTCTGGTCCATCTATGCCCTCGCAACTTCGCGGCTTGGTGTGCCTGCCAGCTGGAGCATTGCTTTCGTCTTGACGCCCCTCGTCCTGGCAGCATGCAAGCTGCTTTTCGGAGACGATGCTGCGAGCAATGAAAACCTCCCGAGTATGGCGTTGCGGTTCGCTGGCGGCGTCTTGTTTATCGGTTGCGTCTGGAAGGCGGCAGAAGCCTTTGAAATCGCCCTTTGCGGCAAAGGTGTTTCTGTTAGAAAGGTTGCGGGAACCGCAACCCTCTTCTTCTCTATCGTTGGCGCATGGACGCTGCGAGAGAGAATTTTGACGCTAGTCGCTCGTTCCGCAGATACGGCGCAAGAAGCCTAAGTCCGCTCACCACCCTTCTGTGAAGCTGGCTGCGTCGGCTTCCGAGCGTCCAGCGCGATGGCGTTGGTCTAGGTTCGAGGCGTCGGCTATCCAGTCGGCGGCGTCCGCGACCCACCTATAGGGCGCCCAGTGGGAGGGCTTGGGATTCTCCGGCAAGCGGTGAAACCTCTCCCCTCCCACGCCTCCGGCGGCGGGCCCCGCCCTCGGCAGAGATCGTTGCCAAAGCGCGTCACGCCCAATCCACGACGAAAAGCCCGCCGGGAGCGATCCCGGCGGGCCTTCGAATTCTTCAGCCTTGAACCGAAAGCCGCTTAGGCGGCTTGGGCGGCGGCCTTGGCCTTGGCCTTGACCTGGGCCTTGATCTTCAGGGCGCGCGGCGACAGCTGCTCGTCCTTGGCGCCCAGCAGGAACACGTCCAGGCCGCCCTTGAAGTCCAGGGTGCGCAGGGCGGCGTTGCTGATGCGCAGCTTGAAGCTCTGGCCCAGCGACTCCGACTGGAGCGTGGCGGGCGACAGAGCCGGCAGGAAGCGGCGCTTGGTCTTGATGTTCGAGTGGCTCACATTGTGGCCGACCATCGGACCGATACCGGTAAGTTCGCAACGGCGCGACATGGTGGTTACCTTGGCTTGGGCGAAGCCACCTGACCCGTAAGAGCCCGGCCCCGCTAAGATATGAATTCGGACGCACGATCCGAAGAGGTCGGCCGCGCGAGAGCGGGCGATATAGGCGAAGGCCCGCCCCCGAGTCAAGGCTGTCTGGCCATCGCCGTTCGCGGTCGCGAAGGAACCAAGCGCCTCGCGGCCGCCTTCAAGCACGGTTCATCCGGCTCTCTATATATGGAGCCGCATGAAGGAGACCCGTCGTATGCGTCCACTCGCCCTCGCCGCTTCCGCCCTGGCCCTTGCCGTCGCCCTCCCGCTGGCCGCCAGCCAGGCCCGTCCAACCGCGGCCGCGTCGGCGCGCACGATCCTGCCGGGTCACTGGGAGTACGACTACCGGATCGGCCCGATCCCGGCCGGCGGCGAAAGCAAGTGCCTCAAGCCCGCCGACGTCGAGCAGTTCTCGCGCGGCATCTGCACCCGCAAGTACCGCTGCGACTACACCACCAACGTCGTTTCCAACGGCAAGATTCGGCTGAAGGGCACCTGGACCGACAAGAAGGACCGCGTGGCCCCGGTGACGGCCGACGGCGCCTACACGCCCGAGAGCTTCAAGCTGAACATCCACATGAAGACCATCAACGGCCTGCCCCTGGCCGGGGTGATGACCGCCAAGCGCGTGTCGGCCGAATGTCCGGCCGAGCTGACCGCGTCGAAATAGCCGCCGCGCGTTCCGTCCATTTGTGGTTAACGCGTTTTGAGCTACAATAGCTTGTAGGGAACAAAAACTGAATCGGCGAACGTCGCTGATTCGGTCATGATTCGTTTCGCCCCTGTTCGGATAAGCGTTAGCGCGCGTTAAGGGGTGCGGCGGAGCCCCTATCCCCCGCGCGGCGGGGCGACGGAAAACTCCAGGTCGAACAGGGTCGGGACCGCGTTGGTCCGCGCTCGCTCCAAGGTCAGCAGCCGCGCCTTGGTCTCCGCGCCGCCCGGCGCGGAGAAACCGCCCATGCCGCCGGAAGACGCCAGCACCCGGTGGCAGGGAACCACGATCGGCCAGGGGTTCTCGCCCAGCGCCTTGCCCACCGCGCGCGCCGCGCCGGGCTCGCCCATGGCCCTGGCCACCTCGCCATAGGTCGAGGTCTCGCCCGGGGCGATGGCGCGGGCGATCTCATAGACCCGCAGGTTGAAGGCCGGCTGGCCGTCGAGGTCGAGGACCACGTCGGCCAGATCGTCCCGGCCGCCGGCCAGCAGATCCTGGATCCGCCCGATGACCGCCTCGACTTCCGGCGGGGGGTCCATTTCGATCGTTCCGGGAAAGCGGCGGCGCAGTCGCGCCCAGGCCGCGCCCGGCGAGCTTTCCGGCAACTGCACGCCGATCAGGCCGCGTTCGCCCCAGGCGAGGCCGCAGCGACCGATGGATGCGTCGAAAAGGGCGAAACCCTGGGCGGTCATGTCGAAAAAATAGCAGGCCTGTTGCCGCTGACGAGGGGTCGCCCTTACGATTTCCGGAACTTGCTCTGGAGATCACCCTTGCGCCGCCTCGTTCTGACCGCCTTGCTGGCCGCCACGGCTCCCCTCGCGACGGCGAAGGCCGGCGACCTGCTGATCCACGGCGGCCCTATCCATACAGGGGTCGAGGCCGCGCCGACCGCCCAGGCGGTGCTGATCCGCGACGACAAGATCCTGTTCGTCGGCGATCTGGCCGCCGCCAAGGCCAAGGCGGCCAAGGGTGTCCGCGACATCGACCTGAAGGGCGCGGCGGCCTATCCGGGCTTCGTCGACGCCCACGCCCATCTGACGGGGATCGGCCTGCGCGAGCTGACCCTGAACCTCGACCAGGTGAAGTCCGTCGCCGAACTGGCCGCGGCCGTGAAAACCTACGCCGCCGCCCATCCCGAGGGCGCGATCTACGGCCGCGGCTGGATCGAAACCCACTGGCCCGAGAAGCGCTTTCCCAACAGGGCCGACCTGGACGCCGCCGCGCCGGGGCGGATCGTGGTGCTGGGCCGCTCGGACGGCCACGCCAGCGTCGCCTCCAGCGCCGCCCTCGCCAAGGCGGGGATCACCGCCGCCACCGCCGCGCCCGCCGGCGGCCAGATCCTGAAGGGCGCGGACGGCCAGCCGGACGGCATGCTGATCGACCACGCCCAGTCGCTGGTGGAGGGCGTCATCCCGCCGCCCAGCGAAGCGCTTAAGCGGCAGGCCTTGCGCAAGGCCGGCGAACTCTACGCCTCGCGCGGCTGGACGGGCCTCGACAACATGAGCGTCATGGAGGGCGACCTGGCCCTGCTGCGCGACGAGGCCGCCAAGGGAGCCTTCCACATCCGCGTCGACAACTACATGGATCCCAGCGGCGCGGCCGAGGTGCTGGCCAAGGGTCCGTCAACCGACCCGACCGGCCTGATCCGGGTGCGCGGCATCAAGCTCTACATGGACGGCGCCCTGGGTTCGCGCGGCGCGGCCCTGCTCGAACCCTATAGCGACGCCGAGGGGCTTGGATTGCAGTTGACCCCACGCGACCAGGGTCTGGACCTGATGAAGAAGGCCAAGGCCGTCGGCGCCCAGGTGGCCATGCACGCCATCGGCGACCGCGGCAACCGCATGACGCTCGACTGGTTCGAAGAGGCGCTCGCGGGCGACACCGCCGCCCGCTGGCGGATCGAGCACTCGCAGATCGTCGCCGACACCGACGTGCCGCGCTTCGCCAGGCTGGGCGTGATCGCTTCGATGCAGCCCAGCCACGCGATCGGCGACCTCTATTTCGCCCCCGCGCGCCTGGGCAAGGACCGCCTGCACGAGGGCTATCGCTGGAAGGATTTCCTCGACGCCGGCGTGGTCGTGGCCGCCGGCTCGGACGCCCCCGTCGAGGTGGGTGATCCGCGCATCGAGTTCTACGCCGCCGTCTATCGCCACTCGCTGGACGGTTTCGCCAACGCCGACTGGCATCTGGAGGAGGCCGTCACCCGCGCCCAGGCCCTGAAGATGCTGACCCTGGCGCCCGCCTACGCCGTGTTCCGCGAAAAGGAGCTGGGCACGCTGGAGGCCGGCAAGAAGGCCGACGTCACCGCGTTCGACAAGGACCTGATGACCGTTGAACCCAAGGACATCCTGACGGCCCAGCCGGTGCTGACCGTGGTGAACGGAAAGGTGGCGTTCGCGCGGTGAAACGCGTCATCCACAGGCGCCGCCCCGGACGTCCACATCTTGCTGGTCGTTAAGGATTCCCACTCACGCTTTGGAAACCAGGCTTTTCAAAAATGGGGACGGATGGGGGCCAACCCTAGGGTTAGTCATGGACTTTACTGAAGAGACACACGCGCACGCCCAGGTCTGCGATCACCTGCTCGAAGCCGTCGGCGACAAGACGACCGTCGATGCGGCCACGATCCGCTCCGACCGGCACTGCAACACCGGCCGTTGGTTGTTCGGCCCCACCCAGCAACGGTGGGCCGGCAATCACACCTACCTCAACTGCGTGGAAGCGCACCGCGAGTTCCACCAGGCCGCCGGAGAGGTCGCCGAGTTGATCAACCGCGGCGAATACGCCGAGGCCAACCGCCGCCTTCGCAACGGCAGCCGCCTGGCCATGGCCACCTCCGGCCTGAACACCGCCTTCCGCCGGATGCGGTTGGCGATGGAAGCGGTCACGGCGTAGCCGGCCGTCGGGAGCGCGAGGGGGGCGCAGGCACGCTGGCGCTTGCCCCCCTTCGATTCCCACCCCACCTTCGGGCCATGAGCGACCGTTCGACGGGCCTTGCCCCCTCCAAGCTCACCGCGGTCTTGGGACCCACCAACACCGGCAAGACGCACCTGGCCGTCGAGCGGATGCTGGCGCATGCCTCGGGCATGATCGGCCTGCCGCTGCGCCTGTTGGCGCGCGAGATTTACGACCGCGTGGTCAAGCTGCGCGGCAAAGCAGCCGTCGCGTTGATCACCGGCGAGGAGAAGATCGTCCCGGCGCGGGCGGCCTATTTCGTCTGCACGGTCGAGGCCATGCCCCTGGCCCGCGAGGTCGAGTTCCTGGCCGTCGACGAGATCCAGCTCTGCGCCGATCCCGAGCGCGGTCACATCTTCACCCACCGCCTGCTGCACGCGCGCGGCAAGTTCGAGACCATGTTCCTGGGCGCCGGGACCATGGCGCCGCTGGTGCGCCGCCTGCTGCCGGACGCCGAGATCGTCTCGCGCGAGCGGTTCTCCAACCTCTCCTACGCCGGCTCCAAGAAGCTGACCCGCCTGCCCCGGCGCACGGCGATCGTCGCCTTCTCCACCGACGCGGTCTACGCCATCGCCGAGCTGATCCGCCGGCAGAGGGGCGGGGCGGCCGTGGTCATGGGTAGCTTGAGCCCCCGCACCCGAAACGCCCAGGTCGCGCTCTACCAGTCCGGCGAAGTCGACTTCCTGGTGGCCACCGACGCGATCGGCATGGGCCTGAACATGGACGTCGACCACGTGGCCTTCGCGGGGCTGCGCAAGTTCGACGGCAAGCGCACGCGCTGGCTCTATCCGCAGGAGGTCGGCCAGATCGCCGGCCGCGCGGGTCGCTATACCCGCGACGGCACCTTCGGCGTGACCGGCGACTGCGAGGAGATCGACGAGGACCTGGTCGAGGCGGTCGAGAGCCACACCTTCGAACCGATCGTCGCCGCCGAATGGCGCAACGCGCGGCTGGACTTCGGCTCGCTGCCCGGCCTGCTGCGCTCGCTGGCCGAAACGCCCAAGCGCAATGGCCTGTCGCTGTCGCAGGAGGCCCTGGACGAGCGCACCCTGCGGGCCCTGGCCAAGCAGGAAGACGTGGTCGCCCGCTGCAAGGCCGACCGCTCGGCCCTGCTGCGTCTGTGGGACGTCTGCCAGACGCCGGACTTCCGCAAGACCACCGACGACGACCATCAGCGCATGGCGCGCACCCTGTTCGACGACCTGACCACCGGCCGCAAGCGCCTGCCCGAGGATTGGGTGGGCGGCCAGTACAAGGCCCTGGACCGCGTCGACGGCGAGATCGACAGCCTGGCCGCGAGGCTGTCGGGCGTTCGCACGCTCAGCTACATCGCCAACCGGCCCGACTGGGTGGCCAATCCCGCTCACTGGCAGGGGCTGACCCGCCAGCTGGAGGACCGGATCAGCGACACCCTGCACGAAAAGCTGATGGCTCGGTTCATCGACCGACGCACCAGCGTCCTGATGAAGCAACTGGGCGAGCGCGAGACGCTGTATGCCGGCGTCGGTCAGGACGGCGAGGTGACGGTCGAGGGCCACGTGGTCGGCCACCTCTCGGGCGTGGCCTTCACCCCCGCCAAGGCGAGTTCGCCACTGGAAGAAAAGGCCCTGCGCAACGCCGCCCAGCGGGCGGTGGGCCCCGAGATCGCCCGGCGCCTGGGCGTCCTGGCCAGCGAGGCCGACGACGCCTTCGCCCTCACCCCCGACGGGACGATCCTGTGGCGCGGCGAGGCGGCCGGGGCCGTGCGCCGCGACCTGCCCTTGCTGTCACCCCGCGCACGTCTGTTGGGCGAGCTTGGCCCCGGCGCGGTGCGCGAGCGCGCCGAGCGGCGGCTGGACGCCTTCCTCGCCTCGGAGGTCGATCGGCACCTGGCGCCGCTGCGCAAGCTGGAGCGCGCCCTGGCCGGCGGAGAGCTTCGCGGCCTGCCGCGCGGCATCGCCCACCGCCTGCTGGAGGCGGGCGGGGTGCTGGACAAGCGCCCGGTCGATCCAGAGCTGAAGGCCCTGAGCCAGGCCGAGCGGCGCACGCTGAAGAGCCTGGGCGTCAGGATCGGGGCGTTCAGCCTCTATTGCCCCGGCGTGTTGAAGGCCGAGGCCGTCGCCTGCGCGCGAGCGCTGAATCCGACCGGCTGGCGCGGGGCGCTGACCACCCTGGAGCCTCTGCCTTCACCGCCGCCCTCGCCCCGGGAGCTCGCCGCCAGCGGCCTGCGCGCCGTCGCCGGCTTCAGCGTTCCGGTCGAGGCGCTGGAGATTCTGGACGGCCTGCTGCGCGCGGAGCAGCAGCACGGCGGCGTGGTGTTGACAGACAAGGCGCTGGAGACGCTGGGCTGGACGGCCAAGCAGGCCTCGACCGTGCTGCGGGCGCTCGACTACACCCCGGCGATCCGGGCCAAGCCCGACCAGCCGATCGTCTGGAAGCGTCGTGGCGCGGCCAAGCTTGACCAGAAGCCGGTCAAGGCGCGCCCGGATTCGCCGTTCGCGGCGCTCGCCAAACTGACTGAACCGCCGCCTCCGCCGGCGCGCCGCAAGCGTCCCCGCCGCCGCAAACTCGCCGCCCCACGGAAAGTCGCGTCGTGAGCGAGGCGACGCCAACTCCCCTGGGCGACGCCGTGCGAGCGGATGTCTGGCTGTGGCGCGCCCGCTTCTTCAAGACCCGCTCGCTGGCCGCCAGGTTCGTCGATGAAGGCCGCATCCGCCTGACCCGCACCGGCGCCGAGAGTCGGATCGACAAGCCGTCGCGAACGGTCAAGCCGGGCGACGTGCTGGTGTTCGGCCTGGCCGGCCGGCTGATCGCGGTGCGCGTGCTGGACTGCGGCGAACGCCGTGGCCCGGCCAGCGAGGCAAGGGGGCTGTACGAGGCGGTGGAGGGTAGCGCCGAAGATCCTCCCCCGCTTGGGGGAGGTGGCCCGGAGGGCCGGAGGGGGCCAGCTGGACATGGGCCGTGTTAGCCCCCTCAGTCGCTCCGCGACAGCTCCCCCGCATCACGGGGGAGCATCTTCAGCCCTCGAACCCCTCCAGAAACCCCGCCACCTCGACCGCCGGCATCGGCCGGCCGAAGTGGAAGCCTTGGATCTGGTCGCAGCCGTGGCGGGCCAGGGCGGCCAGCTGGTCGGGGTCCTCGACGCCTTCGGCGACGACCTTCATGCCCATCGAGGAGCCCAGGGTGATCACCGCCTTGACGATCGCCTCGTCCTCGACGTTCTGGACGAACGACTTGTCGATCTTCAGCCGGTCGATCGGGAACTGGCGCAGGTTGGCCAGCGAAGCGTAGCCGGTGCCGAAGTCGTCCAGGGCGATCATCACCCCGGCCTCGTGCAGCCGCCGGACATTGTCGCTGACCAGGTCCGAGCCCCAGCCCATATAGACGTTCTCGGTGACCTCGATGGTCAGGCGCTCGCACGGCACGCCCCAGCGCGCCAGTCGTTCCTGGATCTCCTCGGCCAGGCGGCCGCTGCGGAACTGGGCGGCCGAGATGTTGACCGCCACGCGGCCGAACTCGACGCCCTGGTCCAGCCAGGCGCGCATCTGGCGCAAGGCCTGCTCCAGGGCCAGGTCGCCCAGGCGCAGCGACAAGTCCTGGTCCTCGAAGGCGACCATGAAATGGGACGGCGCCAGCACGCCCTGCTCGGGGTGGACCCAACGCATCAGGGCCTCGAAGCCGGCGACCCGGTTCTCTCGGATATCGACCACCGGCTGGTAGAACAGGATGAACTCGTCGCCCGCCAGGGCCGCGCGGATGTCGCGCAGCAACTCGACGCGCCGCTCGACCTCCGACCGCATCGACGGCTCGAACACGATGCTGCGATTGCGGCCCGACTCCTTGGCCCGGTAGAGGGCGATGTCGGCGTTCTTGATCATGTGCTCGGGGTCGGCGTCCGGGTCGCCGTGCAGGGCCGCGCCAATGCTGGCGCTGGCGGTGAAGCTGCGCCCGCCGTGCTCGATGGGACGGCGCAGCAGTTCCTGCAGGGTCTGGATCGGCCGCATCATGTCGGCCTCGCCGTGCAGGCCGCGCAGGATCACCGCGAACTCATCGCCGCCCAGCCGCGCGACCGTGTCGCCCGAGCGGAACGCGCGCTGCAGCATGCCCGCCAAGCGCTTGAGCAAGGCGTCACCGGCGTCGTGCCCAAGGGTGTCGTTGATGTCCTTGAAGTGATCGACGTCGATCATGATCAGGCCGAACATCTCGCCCAGCGTCTCGGACGCCGTCACCGCCTCCTGGAAGCGATGCTGGAACAGGGCGCGGTTGGGCAGGCCCGTCAGCGGGTCCTTGAAGGCCAGGGTCTCGATAGCCTCGGTCTGGCGGCGGCGGTCGGTGATGTCCTTGAACAGGTTGACCAGCTTCTCGGGCTGCCCGTCCTTGTCGACGAAGACCTTGCCGACGGCGCGGATCCAGGTCTCGACCCCGTCGTCGCGGTTGAGGCGGAACTCGAACACCCGCGCCTCGCCGATCCGCCGCGAGGCGATGACGTCGGCGCATTGCTGGCGGTCGTCCGGATGGACGATCTCCAGCGGATCCTCCTTGAACACGCACCACTTCCGCAGGCCGGGCGCGGTGTCGGAGAAGAACATCTCGCCGGTGCGCAGGTCGTATTCGCGCACAAGGAGGTCATCCAGCTCCAGCGCCATCTTCAGGCGCTGCTCGTCGCGCTCGGCGCGCAGGACGCTCTCGGCGTAGCCGGTCACGTCGCGGACAGTGACCATCACCGCATAGAGGCCCTCGTCGTCGCGACAGGCGCTGAATTCGGTGCGCCATACCCGCCGCTCGCCGTCGTCGGCCAGGGAGGGCAGGTAGCGGGAGAAATCCGCTCCCTCCTGCGCGCAGGCCAGCAGCGCCGCCCGGTCCGCGGGCGCGACCAGCCCGCTGGCGTCGGCGCCGATCAGGAGAGCGGGCGCGACGGCCTGGGCCGTCCAGGCGCGGCTGACGGCGACCAGGGTCAGGTCGCGATCCAGCAGGGCCGCGGCGAACGGCGCCTCGCGCGCGAACGCGCCGAACGCCAGCGCGCGCGCCCTCGCGGAGGCGTGCGCCTGGCTTCCGACCTCGATGCCGTGCGTGACCGCCAAGGCGTCAATCTTCATTAAGTCGGCTTTCCGACGTTGTTTTTATTGGACGTTTCAGGGACCGCATACTCGCGGTCGTTCAATAAGAAATGGTTCCCAACCGGCGCTGGCGGCGTCCAGGCGACTTTGGGGAGCGGGCGCCCTGGCCACGCCATCAGAATTCCTGGACCCCTACGCGATCACGCCGCATTGACAAGCCGGCCCCAGACTTCGAAAACGCCCGCGCCTAACTCCGTCCGACCTCATTCGAGTTTTCGATGACCTACATCGTCACCGACGCCTGCGTTCGCTGCAAGTTCATGGACTGCGTGGAAGTTTGCCCGGTCGATTGCTTCTATGAAGGCGAGAACTTCCTCGTCATCAATCCCGACGAATGCATCGACTGCGGCGTCTGCGAACCGGAGTGCCCGGTCGACGCCATCAAGCCCGACACCGAGGACGAGGCCGACGGCAAGTGGCTGCGCGTCAACGCCGACTACGCCAAGGTCTGGCCCAACATCACGGTCAAGGGTGTCCCGCCGGAAGACCGCGAACAGTTCGAGCGCGAGACCGGCAAGTTCGAGAAGTACTTCAGCGAGAAGCCCGGCAAGGGCTCCTGACCCCACCGCGATTTCTAGAGGCCGAACGCCCGCCGACACGCGAAAGCTTGGCGGCGCGATCCCGCATGCCTGGACGCAACCCTTTCTTCCGGCTGAATTTTATGCTATTGTCGCAGTCGACGTGACGGTTGCGGCCCATCGCGACTGTCCGTCTTGTCGAAGTAGCCGGCTCCAGAAGTCAATTTTGGCCGGCTCGCCTGATCCGAAGGCGAAGGGTGTCTTAGAGGTCTATTCCAAATCCTGACAGGCTTGGCCCCGCGACCAGTATTTCCGCGGAGCGGGAAGCTGTCGCCTTTGGCTTGGAAGTTAAGACTGTGTTCGGACCCGGCGGGTCCGCATTGATGAGGACGAACATGAGCAAGAGCGGTCTGGAATTCTCGGTCAGCGACCACGTCGTTTACCCCGCGCACGGCGTTGGCACCATTCAGGCGGTCGAGACCCAGGAAGTGGCCGGTATGTCGCTCGAAGTCTACGTCATCACCTTCGACCACGAGAAAATGACCCTCCGGGTCCCGACCAAGAAGGCCAAGACGGCCGGCCTGCGCCCTCTGGCCGAAGGCGGCACCGTCTCCCAAGCCCTGACCACCCTGAAGGGCCGCGCCCGCGTGAAGCGCACCATGTGGTCGCGTCGCGCCCAGGAATACGAAGCCAAGATCAACTCGGGCGACCTGATCTCGATCGCCGAGGTGGTCCGCGACCTGCACCGCGCCGAGAACCAGCCGGAACAATCCTATTCGGAACGCCAGCTGTATGAATCGGCCCTGGACCGCATGGCCCGCGAAGTGGCCGCCATCGAGCGCATCGACCGCGAAGCCGCGATCGGCATCCTGACCAAGTCGCTGGTCAAGGCCGCCTGATCCCAATCTTCCGGGTTCGCGGACACGAAAACGCCCCTCGCCTCACGAGGGGCGTTTTTATTTGGCTGGCTGGCCTTGGCGATCCGGGGCGAGCAAGCCCATAAGGAGGCGCGCCGCGTAACCCGTATTCGAGAGTGATCGCCCTTGCCGATCCAGGACCAGCCTCCCGCTCCCCAGATCCCGGCCCCTAAGCCGTCGCGTCTGAAATGGATGGCCGCCGGAGCCCTGGGCTTGACGCTGCTGGGCGTGGCGCTCGCGGTCCAGTTCAAGGCCTCTCCCCCGAAGATCGCCCTCGCCGCCACCCCCATTCCAGTCGCCTTGCCGACGGAGCCCGCCGACTGGCGCGGGCGCATCGACTATCGCTCCCTCGACGCGCGCCTGGCGGCCATGACCGCCGACCATTCGATGGAAGGCCTGGCGGTCGCCGTGGTCGAGGATGGCCGGCTGTCGTTCGTGCGTGGCTATGGCCTGACCTCGGCCCAGGACGGCGAGCCCGTCGACGCCCACACCGTATTCCGCTGGGCCTCGCTGTCGAAGACGGTGTCGGGAACCCTGACCGCCAGGCTGGCGGCCGACGGCCTGCTGTCGCTGTCGGATCCGCTGGAGGTCTTCCACACCAGTCTGCGCCTGCCGCGCGACGCCCAGCGCGGCCTGACCGTCGAGCAATTGCTGTCGCAACGAACGGGCCTGCCCAAGAACGCCTACGACGACCGGCTGGAGGATGGCCAGGACCCTGTCGCGATCCGCCACGCCCTCGGCGAGGTACCCGTCGCTTGCGCGCCGGGCGTCTGCCACACCTACCAGAACATCGCCTACGACACGATCACCGAGGTCATCGGCGTCCGCACCGGCGAGCGCTACGACCAGACGGTGATGCGCCGCCTGTTCGCGCCGCTGGGCATGACTGGCGCCACGATCGGCTCGGGCGGACTGATCCACGCTCGCCACTGGGCGCGCCCACATCGCGAGGGCCGGGTGCTGACCTTGTCTGAGGCCTATTACCGCCTGCCTTCCGCCGCCGGGGTCAACTCGACCATCGTCGATCTGGCGACCTGGATGCAGGCGCAGATGGGGCTGCGGCCCGACGTGCTGCCCGCCCCGGTCCTGGACGCGGTGCAGCGCCCGCGCGTCGCCACCGCCAGTCCCTATGGCCGCCTGCCGATCGCGCGCGAGCTGAAGCATGCCGGCTATGGCCTGGGCATGCGCAGCTTCACCTATAAGGGCCACAGGCTGATCGGCCACAGCGGCGGCGTCTCGGGCTATCGCTCGACCATGATGTTCGACCCGGCGACCCGCACGGGCATCGTCATGCTGTGGAACAGCGACGCGGGCCTGCCCTTCCGCTTCCAGGCCGAGTTCTTCGACCGCGCCTATGGCCTGCCCTACACCGACTGGCTGGACCTCAAGGACACGTCCGCGTCCCGCGTGGCCGACGCCCGCCGTCTTCGATTGCCCGCGACGAACGAAGCGGGCTAGCTGAAGGCCGCGCAGCCGGAGATTTCGCATGGACGCAACGGCCCAGGCCCCTTCGCCAGGCGGCGCGGTGACACGTTTCCTCGCCTCGGCCCCGCCCTGGGTGTTCGCGCTCTACGGTGGCCTGTCCTCGTTCGCCGTCTATTTCGCCATGTTCGGCTATCGCAAGCCGTTCACGGCCGCCGCCTACGCTCATGAGGCCGGCTGGCCCTTCGCCTTCGACTTCAAGATCGCCCTCGTCATCGCCCAGGTGGCCGGTTACGCCACGGCCAAGTTCATCGGGGTCAAGGTGATCTCCGAGATGCGAGCCAGCCGCCGCGCGGTGGCGATCCTGGCCCTGATCGCCGGGGCGGAGCTGTCGCTGCTGCTGTTCGGCGCCGTTCCCGCCGTCGCCGGCCCCTTGGCGCTCTATCTCAACGGCCTGTGCCTGGGGATGATCTGGGGCCTGGTGTTCGGCTTCCTCGAGGGCCGACGCCTGACCGAGGTGCTGGGCGCCATGCTGTGCGCCAGCTTCATCCTGTCCTCGGGCGTGGCCAAGTCGGTCGGCAAGACGCTGCTGCTGTCGAACGTCGACGAGCGCTGGATGCCGGCCGTCTCCGGCCTGATCTTCGCGCCGCTGATGCTGGTGGCCGTCGCCGCCCTGGCCCAGTTGCCGCCGCCCAACGCCGCCGACGAGGCCGAGCGCGTGCGCCGCGCGCCGATGGACGCCAAGGACCGGGCCGCCCTGTTCGCCGCCCACGCCCCCGCCCTGATCCTGCTGATCGCGGTCTATGTGATCCTGACGGCGTTCCGCGACTTCCGCGACAACTTCTCGGCCGAGATCTGGGCCGAGCTCGGCTTCAAGAACGCCGCCTCGATCTTCACCCTGTCGGAGCTGCCGGTGGCGGCGATCGTGCTGATCGGCCTGGCCGCGCTGATGGGGGTCAAGGACAACCGCCGGGCCGTGGCGTTCAACCTCGGCTTCGTGGCCCTGGGCTTTGCCCTGCTCGGCGCCTCGACCCTGGCCTACCAGCTGGGCGTCCTGCCGCCGGTCTGGTGGATGATCCTGGCCGGGGCCGGCCTCTACATGGGCTACACCCCATTCAACGCCATGCTGTTCGACCGCATGATCGCCGCGACCGGCAAGGTCGGCACGGCCGGCTTTCTGATCTATGTCGCCGACTCGTTCGGCTATATCGGCAGCATCTCCCTGCTGCTGGTGAAGTCGTTCACCCGGCTGGACGTCGAATGGGGCCAGTTCCTGGCGGGCGGCGCCTACGTCGCCTGCGGCCTGGGCCTGATCGGCCTGTTCTTCGCCAACCGCTTTCTGAAGAGCCTCTGACCATGGCGCTGCGCGCGATCAGCCTTCGAGCCCGCCAGGCGCTGGTCCAGTTCCTGGAGAACGAGGCGGCCGGCGGCTACGTACTGATGGCCGCCGCGGCCCTGGCCCTGGTCGTGGCCAACTCGCCTCTGGCCCCGGGCTATTTCAAGGCGCTGGAGATCCATCTCGGCTTTGCGCTGGGGCCCGTCCATCTGGACGAGAGCGTCCTGCACTGGATCAACGACGGACTGATGGCCCTGTTCTTCTTGCTGGTGGGCCTGGAGATCAAGCGCGAGGTGCTGGACGGCCAGCTGTCGCGGCCCGCCGACGTGCTGCTGCCCGGCGCCGCGGCTCTTGGCGGGGTCGCGCTGCCGGCGCTGATCTATCTGACGTTCAACCTGCGCCACCCCGACAGCGTCGCCGGCTGGGCCATCCCCTCGGCCACGGACATCGCCTTCGCCCTGGGGGTTCTGGCCCTGATGGGCCCGCGGGTCCCGACCTCGCTCAAGATCTTCCTGACCGCCATCGCGATCATGGACGATCTGGCGGCGATCGTGATCATCGCCCTGTTCTACACCGAGCAGCTGCACCTGCTGGCCCTGGCCGGGGCCGGCGCGGTGCTGACGCTGCTGGTGGTTCTGAACCGCCTGCGGGTGCTGAGCCTGTGGCCCTATCTGCTGCTGGGCCTCGTCCTGTGGTTCCTGGTGTTGGAGTCGGGGATCCACGCCACCCTGGCCGGCGTCGCCCTGGCCCTGACCATCCCGCTACGCGCCGACGACCGCTGCCCGCTGCATCGGCTGGAGCACGCCCTGCACAAGCCGGTCGCTTTCGGGGTGACGCCGATCTTCGGCTTCGCCAACGCCGGCCTGTCCTTCGCGGGCGTCGGCCTCGCCGCCCTGCTGGACCCCGTACCTCTGGGCGTGGCGCTCGGCCTCTTCCTCGGCAAGCAGCTGGGGGTCTTCGGCGTCGCCTTCGGCCTGATCCGCCTGGGCTGGGCGCGTCCGCCGGCCGGGGCCTCGCTGGCCCAGCTCTATGGCGTTGCGGTCCTGTGCGGCGTCGGTTTCACCATGAGTCTGTTCATCGGCGGCCTGGCGTTCGGCGAACCGAAGCTGATCGACGAGACCAAGATCGGCGTCCTGGCCGGCTCGCTGGCCTCGGCCCTTCTGGGCCTTGTGATCCTGCGCCTGGCCAAGCCCGCGTGCGCCCACAAGGACGCTTGAGCCGGCCGCGCTTTGGCGCGAGGATATCGATGGCGGGTGTTTTTCTGGAGTTCGACGACCATGCGTCACCTGATCGGTTTCGCCGCGCTTTGCGCGTTGTCCCTCGCCTCGCCGGCGTTCGCCCAATCACCGGACAAGGCCCCCGAAAAGACCCCCAACAAGATCGAGGCCAAGCCCGAGCGAACCTGTTTCCGCGCCGAGGACGTGGACGGCTTTAACGCCGTCGACAAGCAGACCGTCGATGTCTCGGTCGGGGTGAAGGACGTCTATCGCCTGACCCTGTTCTCGCCCTCGCCCGACATCGACTGGACCCTGCGCATCGGGATCGAGGCGCGGGGGAGTTCGTGGATCTGCTCGGGCCTGGACGCCACCATCATCGTGCCGGGGCCGATCGGGATCCAGCGCTATCCCGTGACCGCGATCCGCAAGCTCTCGCCCGACGAGATCAAGGCCCGCAAGAAGCGCTGAACCCCTTCGGCTCGGCTTACTGAAGCAGCAGGCCCAGCGGCTCGCCGCCGTCCGCATAGGCCACCCGGGTGCGGATGACGTAGCGCTGGCCGTCGATCAGCTTGGCGCGGATGGCCGCGTTGTCGGACGTGCCCGCATCGTCGGCCGAGGCCAGATGGCGGGGCTCGCCGTTGCGCTCCTCGAACAGCACGATGCGCGCATCCGACGCCCCCAGGGTCTGGATCGTGTAGTCGCGCGTGGCGTCGGGCTGGAAGACGAAGTCACGCTGCGCGCCCGCCGCCGCCGGCAGGGGCGTCACCGACATGGCCGCGATCGGAGCCGCCGGCGCCAGGGCCGGATACCAGTGACCAGCCCAGGTCCGGTCGGTGGGCGACAGCACGATATTCTCGCCCACGCCGGTGACGTCATAGGGCGCCGGCGCCTTGATCAGCCCTTTGCGGAACGGATAGTGCATGACCGAAGCCGGATCCCAGGCCGAGCCGTCGACACTGTTGGACGGCAGCTTGGCGATGATGTTGTCGTAGGTCGTCTTGCGGTCCCAGCCGTCGCTGGCCAGGTGGTGGGCATAGACCGCCTCCTCGTCCCAGACGATGCCGGCCAGCGGGTTCTGGTGCTCGTGCTCCAGGCCCAGGGCGTGGCCGATCTCGTGCAGGGCGGTGGCGCCGCCCCACGCCGTCGTCAGGTCCCAGCCGAAGTTCATGTTGCGGTCGCGATCGCGGTTCTTGAGGATCGCCGTGCCCACCCACGACCAGCTGCCGTCGCCTTGCCAGCGGCCAATCAGGATCTCGGCCTCGCTCTCCTTGGGCTCCTCGCGGAAGGTCAGGCCGGGGGCCACGGTCTTCCATTGGGCGAAGGCGGCGCGCACCACGGCCTTCTGCGCCTCGGGCCAGTTCCAGTCCTCGCGGACGACGAAGCAGTAGCGCAGCACTGTTCCGTTCATCCACTTGTTGTCGCTGCGCCGGATGGCGAAGGCGCGCCCGGGGGCCAGGTCGGCCGGCAACGGACGGGCCATCGACGGCGGCTGGGCGCACATCGGCCTATCCTCGGCCGAAGTTCTTTGCTCGGACATCTCAATTTCCTCCGTTTACGGATTGATCGATGGTCGCCTCGGCCGGGCAAGCCGAACCGCCGGCCGCCAGGATCTCGCGGCAGGCGCGCAGGCGGTTCAGCGTCTGTTGGGTGGTGAGCGCGTCGATCTCGGACTTCTGGCGCGCCGTCGTGGAATTGGCGGCGGCGAAGGCGGCAGCCTGCTCGGCCGCGCCCGCCAGGCCGGCGGCGATCGTCTCTGCCCGCGCTTTCGCGGTCCAGCTGGCCTCGGAGGTCCGGCCGAACTTGTCGAGGCTCAGGTTCACGTCGCGGTCCCCGCCCTTCAGGTCGAGAAACTCGACGACGCCCCATTGCGGCATGGGCAGGGTTTTGGCGGCCGTGGCCAGAACCTTCCCGCCACCGGCGCCGGACTTGGGCGCCATGAACCCGGCCTCGACAGCGACATAGACCGGACGCGGCAGGCAGACGCCGAGAACGCTCTTCTCGTCCTTCCCGGCCGGCGCGAGCTTCTGCCTGCAGATCTCGGCCTGGGCCGTCTCGGTCGAAGGGGGGGTCACGCCGGCAGGCGGCGTGACGGTCCACTCGACCTCGAACACCCGGGGCGGGCTATTCTCGGCCAGCCAAGGCAGGTCTTGCTTGTCCAGGTCCAGCGTCGCCTGGGCGGTGTATGTGCGCTTGCCGCTGGACCCGACAGGTCCCTCCTTCAGGTCGGCGAGCTTCAACCTCTTCGAGATGTCGGCGTGGAGGATTCCGGCGCGCAACGTGGACCGCTCGGTCAGCAGGCGATCGATCGCCTTGTTCTGAGCGCTGGCGGCGGCAGGATCAGCGGGAATCGCCTTATCCCGCCATTCCTTGAGTCGGGCGTCGATCTTCTCGATACGCCTCAGCGCGTCCATCGCCTCCGGCGAACAGGCGGGTAGCTTCTGGGCGGCGGGCTCGTCGCCCCGGCTTGGTGTGAACGCCGGCCCAACGCCCGCCGCGGCGCCGACGACCTGAGCGGCGAATTTGATCGCATCGCCGACGATCGCGCCCAGGCGGTTCTCGTTGCTGCTGCCCAGGGTGGCGATGGCGCCGGTGTCATGCAGGGTGAGCTTCAGCTGGCGCTTGATAATGCTGCTTTTCAGCTGTCTCGTGGTCAGCGGAAACTCCGCATTCGATCCGGCCGCCTCGCCCACCACGGCCATTTCGGCGTCCACGGAGGGATCATCGGCGCAAGACTTCAGCGTCAGCGAGATCTTCGCCGACACGGCCGTCTCCGGCAGCTTATAGCGGATCAGTTCGAAATTGGGCGCATGTACGCAGGCGGCGGTCGGGCACGCCAGCATGAGCGTCATTGGCCAGGCCGCGCCGCGCGCCAGCGCGCGAAGACGGGAGCCTGACCCGCTCTTGGATCGATTGGGCATGATGATCTCCTGTTTGAAGGAAGTTCGGACTGAGGGGCGACGCCTCACGCCGGGGCGTCGAGGCCAAAGACGCGGTCGGCGAGGGCCAGCAGGCCGGAGACCACGATGGCGGCCAGACCGACCAGTTCGCCCCAGGCCGTCATCCACGCCTCGGGCAGCACGCCCTTGATCGACAGGGCCCAGACGAGAAAGGCGATGGTCGCGGCGGTCGGCGGCCAGGGATGGGGCGTGAACGGCGCGGGCGGCTGACCGGTGGCGCGCTCGGCTTCTCGCTGTTTGGCGTAGGCCAGGGCCAGATACATGACCGGAGTCAGGACGGCGAAGCCGGCATAGAGCCACAGACCCAATCGTTCCGGCGGATGCGTCATGGTCGCGACCGCGGCGATCCCGGCCAGGAACAGGGTGATGGTCTCCGCCGGCAGATAGCGGGACAGGGCTTCGAACACGTCGCCCTTCTCGCCCGCGGGGGGCGGACCGGGCGGTTGACCACCGCCTGGGGCATGAGCCGGGCCGCGGATGGAGCGATTGTCGGCGTGGCGACGGGCGAGACTGTTGAGGCTCATCGTTCCTCTCCATGTCAGGTCGCAAGAGCGCGACGGTGAGCGGAATACGGTCACGCTAGGCCCGCGGCGGGGCGTCGCCGCGTGACGGCCGTCACGCGCTGAGAGAGAAGAGCCCACTCCGTGCACGATGACGTTGTGCCCGCGTGCGGTGTCTGCCAGTCTCCGTTCGGGGAACCTTGGTTTTTAGGCGAGGGGCGCCATGGACGCGGATCAGCCCGCGGCGGCGCGCTATTGGGCGTTCGTCAGCTATAGTCACAGGGACGCGGCGCGCGGCCGGCGGCTGCATGGGCGCCTGGAGCGCTATGTCCTCCCGCGGCGCCTCGTCGGCCGGATCACGCCGCGCGGCCGCACGCCTCGCCGCCTGGCGCCGATCTTCCGCGATCGCGAGGAGTTTCCCGCCGCGCACGACCTCAGCACCGAGGTGCGCGCGGCGCTTTCGGTCTCCAACGCCCTCATCGTGATCTGCTCGCCCAACGCGGCCGCCTCGCCCTGGGTGGCGCGCGAGATCGAGCTGTTCCGCGCCCTGCACCCGGACCGGCCGATCCTGGCGGCCCTGATCGCGGGAGAACCGGACACGGCCTTCCCCGCTCCGTTGCGCGACCACGCCGAACCCCTGGCCGCCGACTTCCGCCCGGCCGGCGACGGCGAGCGGCTGGCCCTGCTGAAGCTGGTCGCGGGCATGGCCGGCGTCGGGCTGGACGAACTGATCCAACGCGATGCGCAACGTCGTCTGAGGTCCGTGACGGCCGTCACGGCGCTGTCCCTGTCGGCGGTGCTAGCCATGGGTCTGCTTACGGCCTTCGCCCTGAGCGCCCGGGACGAGGCCCAGCGACAGCGGGGCCTGGCCCTGGCGGCTCTGGACGAGGCGCGGACCCAGAGGACGCTGGCCCTGAACGCCCGCGACGAAGCGCAACGGCAAAGGGCCTCGGCCCTGCGGGCGCGCGACGAAGCCCGGCGTCAGCGCGCCGTCGCGCTCGACGCCCGCGCCGAGGCCGAGGACCAACGACTGGAAGCCATGGCGATGGTGGAGTTCATGCTGACCGATCTGGGCGACAAGTTGAAAGGCAGCGAACGGCTGGCGGTGCGCAGCGCCGTCAACCAGCGCGCGCTCGACTACTACGCCGGTCAGCGCCGACTGCCCCCGGCCGCGACAGCCCAGCTCGCCCGGCTGCAAACCGCCCGGGGCGCGATCTTCGAAGAGAGCGGCGATCTGGATGCGGCGATGATGAAGTTCGCTCAGTCCTTCAGGACCACCACGCGCCTCAGCGAGGCGGCGCCGAAGAACGCGGCCTACGTCTTCAACCACGCCCAGAACGAGGCCTATGCGAGCAAGGTGGCGTTCATCCGCGCGGACTGGAAGACGGCCCAGGCCGGCTACCGGCGCTACAACGCCCTGGCCGAACGCCTGATCGCGCTCCGGCCCGACAATCTCGATTACCGCCGGGAGATCGGCTACGCGCAGGGCAACCTTTGCTCGGTGGCCTTGCGGATGCGCGACACGCCCGCGGCGCTGGACTATTGCGGCCGGGCGCTGCGGACGATGCGCGACATCGAGGACCGCACGGTCGAGTTGCGGCGCACCGCCGCGTCCGACGTCGCCAATCGTCATGCCTGGATGGCCGACGTCCGCCAACGCCAGGGCGACCTGACCGGCGCCATGGCCGAGCGGGAGGCGCAGGAGAAGATCCTCGCCGCCCTCCTGGCCGAGCGCCCCAAGGACCTGGACACCCGCGCCGACTGGATCGCCCTACAGCAGGGCTTGGCCAGCCTCGCCTACGCCGCCGGAGATCGCGCCGGCGCCCTCAAGCGCCTGAACGACGTGCGACCGACGGCCGTCACCCTCCTGGAGGACGACACCGACCGGCAGCGCGCCAAGAAGCTGCTGGCCCAGATCGACGCCAGACTCACCTACTTCAACCAACAAGCGAAGGAAGATCGGAAATGAGCAATCCAACCCGCCTTCTCAGCCAAGAGAATAAGTTCGGCAGGATTTCGGGCAACAGGCCCGTCGATTTTAACCCCAAGAAGGTCTTCCATGTCTTTCTGACCATGGATCTATCCAAACCGGGAGACTTACAGTTCAACGTCCTGCAGCCGCAGGGGAGCCCTTTCAAATATAAAAGCGATAAAGAACTCGAAGCTTATGCTCTCGGCGCATACGAACATGGCAAATCCTCGCCGGTTCAATTTCTTCCGAATACGCAATACGATATCGTCGTCAGCGAACAATGCTGGATTATTCTACAACTTGATCCAAGTATTGAAAATTGGCAGTTCGCACTCGGTGAATTCGGCTGCACGACAAAGAGCGACACAAACGATCGCAACTGCTACCTGCGTCATGTCTATCCTGGACAACTGGGCAAACCAGGCGATCCCGTCGACAGGAACGGATGCCAGGTTCTCTACTTCGGCGTCTTTCGGCGCGGGGCGCGCGACTCCAACGACGCCAACGACCTGCCGAGCGAACTCTTCAACTTCCACACCGAGTTCCTCCAAGCCGCCCTTGGCGCGCGCCTGCCGGTGATCTTCGACCCGGACATCAAGAACGACGCCGACAACAACTTTCCCTAGCCCGCATCGCCCCCGGAAGCCGCGAGGCTTCCGGGACGTTTTGCTCCATGCGTTCCAGTTCCAGCGAGTACCGGCTTGTCCCAATCTTCTCCGCTCGTCGACATCATGGCCCTCGCCCGGACGGGCGCGGTCGAGGAGGCCTGGCGGCTGTTTGGCGAATCCGGCCTGGCCGCCGCCCAGGATCCCGCCGCCCTCACGCTGAAAGGGCGGCTGCTGAAGGACCGCGCGCGGACGGCGCGAGGCCAGGCGCGTCGCGACCTGTTCGTCGAGGCCGCGGCCGCCTATCGCCAGGCGGCGCAACGGGGCCAGGGCGCCTACGCCTTGATCAACGCCGCCACCCTGTCCCTGCTGGCGGGGGAGATCGAGGCGGCGCGCGCCAACGCCCTGGCCGCCCTCGATGCGCCTGACAACGACACGCCCTACTATCAGGGCGCGACGCGGGCCGAGGCCCTGCTCGTCCTTGGACGGACGGACGAGGCGAAGGCCGCGCTGACCGAGGCGGTGTCGCGCGCGCCTCGCGCCTGGGAAGACCACGCCGTCACCCTGCGGCAGTTCCGCCTGATCCTGACCGAACAGGGCCAGGGCGACGACTGGCTCTCGGTGCTGACCCCGCCCCGCGCCTTGCACTTCACTGGCCACATGGCCCTGTCGGCCGACGAAGGCCTGGCCGGCCGTATCGCCGACGTGCTTGGCCAGGAGAAGGTGGCGTTCGGCTACGGCGCGATCGCCGCCGGCGCCGACATCCTGATCGCCGAGGCCCTGGTCGAGGCCGGCGCGGCGCTGCACGTGGTGTTGCCGACCAACGCCGAAGTGTTCCGCGAGCGGTCCGTCCGTCCGTGGGGCGAGGCCTGGGTGGCGCGCTACGACCGGCTTCTGGTCCTGGCCGACAGCGTGCAGGCGACCACCCCCGACCTGGCGCGGGTCTCGCGAGACGCGATCGCCCTGGCCGACGAGACCGCGATGGGGATGACGGTGCTCAAGGCCGCCAGCCTGGCCGGCGAAGCCCTGCAATTGGCCATGCTGGATCCCGAGCGCCCCGACGCCAGCGGATCGGCCGCCGCGCGCTGGCGAGGCGCCGGCCGCCGCCAGCAGCTGATCGAGGTTCGTCGCCTGCCGCCCGCCCAAGGCGCGGACGAGCCGACGCCTCCAGAACGGGCGCCGACCGCCCTGCTGGGCTGCGCGCTGGACCTGCCCCTGGACGCCGATCCGACAGAAGCCCTCGCCACGCTGTCGCGTGTCCTCGCCGCCGCGCCCGCCGGCGTCGCCGCGCCCGCCTGGACCGGCCGCCAATTGCTGCTCGCCTACGCCACGCCCGGCCAGGCGGCCCAGGCGGCGGCCGCCTTGCGCGCGGCGCTGGGCCCACGGGCTCGGCTGGCGGGCGCCCATGGTCTGGCGCGGCTGGCGGCCAGCCCCGTCGGCCACGGGACCATCGCCATCGGTCGGGGGGCCGAGATCGTGACCGCCTATCTCGCGGTGACGCCGCCCGGCGCGGTCTATCTGGACCTGCCGTTCGCCGCCGCCCTCTGCGTCGACGCCCCGCCGGACCTAGTCGGCAAGATCATGAACCTGACCGGCGACGCCCTGGGTCCCTACGCCCTTCGCCCCTAGCGCCCCCTATTCGATCAGGCCTTCCAATCGCTTGGGCGCGACGATGATCAAGGCCTGGGCGGTGCGCCTGATCACCCCTCGCCGCTCCAGCGCGCTGACCGCGCGCGACACGGTCTCGCGCGTCGTCTGCAGGTCCAGCGCCAGGGCCGCCAGGACGGGCGGAGGGCTGATGGTCCAGTTGTGGGGTTCGGCGCGCCGCAGCAGCTCGGCATGGATCCGGCCCACGGCGCTCAGGGTGTTGCGGTCGATGATGCGCTCGGTCGACCCCCGCAGTCGGGCCAGCAACATCCGCGACAGGGCCAGGCCCACGCAGCTGTGACGCTCCAGCAGGCGCAGGAAGTCCAGGGCCGCGAACACCGCCGCGCGGGCCGTCTCCAGCGCGGTCACCTCGGTCTCGCTGCGCGCGCCGGGCTGCACGGTGGCGCCGAACAGGTCTCCGGGCGCGTAGTCGTAAAGCAGGATCGCGTTTCCGGTCCGCCCCACGGCGGCGGCGCGCGCCCGGCCCAGGGTCAGCAGGTAGGTCTCGGCGCAACGGTCGCCCTGGCGGATGATCACCCCGCCCGGCTGATAGGCGCGCTCGACCGCCGCCGCGGCGATGCCGCCGGCCACGTCCTCCGGACAGTGGAAGACCTCCCGCGCGAAGGCGGCCAATGCGGACTGATGAGCAGACGACATCCAACGCCCCCCGCGTCGACCCTCGCCAGCATGGCACGAGCCGCCAAGCGCGGACAACCGGCTCGCGGACCCGTCGCCCCTGGCTTATTGCGGCCGATCCCGCAGGGCTTCGACAATCACCCGGTTGGCGGTTTCACAGCGGCTCTCCCCGAACTGGCGCTCGATCCTCGGCAGGGCCTTGAAGCGGACCTCCAGCTCGGCGGCGGCCGCCTGGGCCCGCCCCGCGGCCTGGCGCGACTCGGCCAGGCGCTCGCGAGTCTGGGCCAGTTCGGCCAGAATACCGTCGCGGTCGGCGGAAAGGTCGGCCATCTCGCGCCTCACCCGCGCCAGCCGCGCCCGCAGGCGAAGCAGCCGCGTCGCCAGCCACGCCACCACCGCCGGCAAACCGATCGACAGGATCTGGGCCGCGAGGATCACGGCGGGGGTGTCGGTCAGGCTCAGCGGGACGACCATGTCTTTCTCTACATCCGGGATTAGCGGGCGACGCTGTGAAGACCCGAGCGGCCGCGCCGCCCAGGTCCTCCACGACGGACGTCCAGTCGTCCTGAAGACGCTGGAGTCCGTCGACTTGCCGCCCCAATTTCCCCACCGGGGCGACAACCTCTTGAAACAACACTTGCTGGCGCGAGCGCGCGGCGGCGAACGGGTCCGGCGCCGGGTCGCGCGCCGAACGGCAGCGGATTACGCCCTCAAGCCGCTGGGCTGTCGGCCGTCGTCGATCGTGGCCAGGGCGAAATCCAAGACCTCGCCGATCACCCCGGACAGACTGTCTTCGGCCACGCCCTGTTCGCGAGCCCAGATCTTAAGGGCGTGGCGAAGGAAGGTCGTGCCGGCCTCCGGCGCGCGCCCGGCTTCGGCCATGGCGAAATCGTTCACGGACATGGCGCGGCTCCTGCTCGGTTCGGGACGCGGGGTCCCTTGGGAGATTTGAAAAGTGGACCCGGCCGGCGGTGACCGGGCCCCAGTTCGGTTCACGCGGCCGGAAGCTCTGGGTCAGGAACTGGCTCATCGCGTCCGGTCGACGCCTGAACCATGTGTGGTGAAGCTGTTTTTGGATGTGCCGATTTTCACATCAAGAGAAATAACGGTTTTTCCTCAGTCGCCCTGAAGACGCCCTGAAGGCGCCCTGAGCCCCGCGAAGACGGCGGCGCGCTTCAGTCAGGCGCGCGAAAGAGAGAAGATCGGGGTCGCCGCAAAGCCCTTGCGCCCTTGGGTTCGCCCGACATAGCCGCACCGCACGCGGTCGCCGTGGAAGGTGGCCAGCGCGCCGGCCAAGGCCTCGCTGACATAGGCCGAGCCGGGCGCGACGTCCGGCTCGATACGCGCGGCGACGACGACATGGGCGCCGATCACGGCCGGCGCCTTGGTCAGCGGGTTGGTGCGCAGATGCACGGGTCCGTAGTGGCCGCCGATCCGCAGCCCCAGCCCCCGCGGCAGCCCAAGGCTTCGCATGTCCAGCGCCCGGTGCGCCTCCAGTAGGGCCAGGGCCGCCAGCGCCGCGTCGATCGGTTGGTCGAAGACCAGGAAGAGGCCGTCGCCCCAGGTCTCGACATGGCGTGGCGGCGCCTCCAGCCCCTCGACGACCTCGGCGATACGGCCCATCACCCCCTCGATGAAGGCCGGGATCTGGTGATCTCGCAGAGCGCCGAAACCCTGGACGTCGGCGAACAGCATGGCCTTCATCGCCCGCGCGCCGACCTCGACCGGCGAGATAAGGCGGGGCGGACGCGGGGTCGGGCGGTCGATCGGGATCACCGTCGCCGGGCGATCCCCCCGCGCCCAGTAGGCCAGGTCGGATGAGACGCCGGCGGGGCCGGGCGCGTCCTGGCCGTCCCACACCGCCAGTTGCACCGCCTGGGTCGAAAGGGTCTGGGCCCGCAGCACCGCGCAGCCCATGGCGAACTGACTGGCGTAGGCGAACACCTGCTCGTCGCCGAGATAGGCGTCCTGCGAGGCGTAGCGGATGGAGGTCGCCCGCGCGAGGCAGCGCTCGAAGCGGTCGACCCAATCGGGTCCGAACGGCTCCACCGACACCTCGACGAAGGAGGCTCGACTGACCGGCAGGACGACGTGCAGCTCGGCGCCGGCGTCCAGCAGCGCCTCGGCGAAGACGATGTCGGCGCCCGCGGCCAAACCGCCATAGCCGAAGCCGACCCGCTGTGTCCGCAGCGCCTCGTCGATACGCGCCCGCAACGCCGTGTCGGCCACGTCCAGGATGTGGCCGGTGAAATGGGCGCAGACCGGCGGACGAAACGGTGCGAGCCACGCGGCGTCCAGGCCGGTCTCGTGGCACAGCATCTCCAGCTGGCGCAGGGTCGAGGCGTGGGCGGCGTAGGCGCGCGGCGCCAGGGTCAGGCCCTGCGCCAGGGTTTGGCGCGCGCCGTCCAGGTCGCCGATGAGGAAACGGGCCTCGGCGAGGCTGGCGGCCACATAATAGGCCGCCTCGCCTGTCAGGCCCGGCGGGGTGTCCATCGCCAGGACCGATCGGGCCTGGTCCGCCGCGCCCGCGCGGTCTCCCGCCACCAGGGTCATGGTCGCGGCGTTGATGGCGCCATAGGTCCCGCCCGACCGCTCGGACAACGCTTCGTATCGCCGGCGCGAGGCCTTGGCGAACGCGGCGCGGCGCGCCCCCCGGCTGGAGAGGGCGACGTCCTTCAGCAGCCGGGCGCCCAGCGCGACCGTGTCGGCGTCCGCGTCCTGGGCCAGGCCCAGACGGACATATTCGGACCGCGCGAAATCAAGGGCGCCCGCCCGCGCCAAGCACAGCACCGCCGCATAGGCGGCGGCGCGCGGAGCCTCGCCCCCCTCCAGCGCGGCGTGGGCGATGTCGTAGGCGGCGAGGATTTCGCCGCGCCGGATCAGCGCGGCGACCGCCTCACCGTCGAACGGCGGGTCTGCGCTCAGGGAACCCGGCCCGCGCCGTTCTCGACGTCAGGATCGAGATCGATCTTCTGTTCGTGGCCGTCCAGCATGAACAGGCTGTAGGTGTAGACGCCCATCCGCGCGCATTCGTAGATCACCTTGAAGCAGGTGCGCTCGGCGAACGTCGCGCGGCCAGGCCACTCGGTCACCCAGACATAGCTGGAGAAGTTGACGCCATAGTCGTCGGCGACCTTGATCGGCCGGCGCTGGAAGGTCCATCCGGCCTTGATCAGTTGGTCGCTGAGCACGAAGACCAACTCGCAGCGCTCGCTGAGATCCAGCTTGAGCCGCGTCGGCTTCGTCGGATCCGCGAAGTTCATGAAATTGAAGTTGTCATCCAGGCCGATGACCAGTTCGACGACTTTACGAGGTGTGGGTTCAGTCATTCGTGCGCCTCCCGAGCTTGAGCTAAAGCTTCACCTACGGTGGAGTCTCGCCAGAAGGCAAGGAACCCCGGGTGGGCGTATCCATGCTTGGCAAGGTCGCTGACGATGCTCGCGGCCTGGTCGGCCCGGCCATCCGCGAGATAGGCGCGGGCCAGGATGTCCAGGCTGGCGGGCGAGAGCGAGGCCCGACGCGCGCCCAGGACCTCGACGGCGGCGCCGCCACGTCCCGCCGCCCATTCCGCGAAACCATAGAGCGCGGCGCTATCGGCCTCCTTTCGCCAGTTCGTGACCTTCATGCGCGCGGCCAGCGCCTCTGACATCCGTTGAGCCTTAGCGGACTGTCCGCCGCGCCGCGCCAGGATGATCGAAAGCTGGTCCAGCCGGCCGTCCAGATCGGCGCGCCAGGCCTCGGCCTTGGGGCCGGATCGCAGTCGGGCCAGCATCGCGGCCGCGTCGGCGCGAGCGGCCTCGGCCTCCTTGAGCCGGCCCGACCACATCGCCAGCTCCAGGGTGTCCATTCGCCCGATCATCAGAAATTCGCGCCACCGAACATTGGTCGGGTCGAGCGCGGCCAGGTCTTGGAGCCGCGCGACGTTGCGCTCGGACCTGGCCCGCGCCTCCGCCCCTCGACCAAGATCAAGGTCCAGCCGGGCCAGCGCCAGTTCGGCCCCCACGCTCCGCACCCGCAGGCGCTTGTCGGCCGGATATTTCGCGATGGCTTGCGACAGGATGCGCACCGCGGCCTCGCGTTCGGCCAGCGCCTCGCGCGGACGTCCCAGCCGCAGCAGGCAGTCGGCGGCCCAGGCCCGCGAATTGGCCGCGCCTTCCAGCAAGGTCCGATCCTGTGGGGCGCGCGCGCGTTCCGCCTCGAACACGGCCTGGCCGGCGCGGAACGCCTCCAACGCCTCGGTCGGCCGATCCTGCTCGAACAGCAAGGTGCCGAGATTGTTCTTGGCGTACGCGACCTCGACCCGCCACTCGGGACGGTTGGGATCGATCGCCACCAAGGTCTGGGCCAGGTCGCCGTAGCGCTTGAAGCCGCGCTCGGCGCCGGCGACATCCTCGCGCCGCCATTCCACATAGGCCTGCCAGAAGACGTTCTGGGCCTCGTCGAAGATGCGCTCGCCGTTGCGCGGATCGCGCTGGACCAGGGCGTGGGTCGTCGCCGCCGCCTGGCTGAAGGCGTCCTGGGCGCCGGCCAGGTCGCCGCGCTGCTCGCGGATGGTGCCCAGCAAAGTCTGAGCCTTGGCGCGCTGGCCGAGCGCCTTGTCGTCGAGGCGCTCGGTCGGCGCCTTGGCGTAGTAGGCCAGGACCTTGGCGCTGACGCCGTCCAGCACATCCAGCCGCCCCACCGGCTCGAGCTGCTGGCGCAGGTCGCCCAGCATGAAGGCCACCAGCGCCTCGGTCTCGTCGCGCTGTTGCCGGGCGATCTGGCGGGACTTCAGCGTGGCAACCGTCATGGCGCCCATGCCGATCGCCAGGACAACAGCCGCGGCGGTGAACGCCGCCATCACCTGCAGGCGTCGGCGCGCGTCGCGTTGGACCAGCTGATCCAGGCGCACGCCCAGCAGTTGCGCGGCGATTTTCAGGCGCGCCAGACGAGGGCCGTCGCCGTCCCGGCGCAGGTCCACGGCCAGGGGCTCGACGCCCTGCGGCAAAATAGCGCGGAGGGCGGGCGGCAGCACCGCGTCCAGCGCCGTTCCAGCCGGCAGTCCCGGCGCGATCACGCAGATGATCCGGCCAGCGTCCCGGGTCTTCAGGAAATAGTCGACCTCCTGATCCACCCAGCGCGAGGCGGCGGAAGCGGGCGAACACAGCACGATCAGGGCGTCAGAGCGGTCCAGAGCGCTGCGGATCACCTCGTTCAGGTCCAGCGAGGCGCTCAGTTCGTCGCGATCGCGGAAGATCGGGCGCAGCGTCCGCCAGCCCCCATCGTTCTCGCCCTTGGCCAGTCCGCGCGGCGCCCGATAGGCCTCCAAGGCGCGATGCAGCCAAACAGCGGTTTTGAGATCGCGGTGACTATAGCTGATAAAGGCTCTGTACCGCTGTCGACTATCCATGCGTCGCCCCCGACCGACAGCAGGAGCGTACTCGATGAAAACGTTTTCGCCATCATCCTCGCGCGCTTCGTCCACTGGGGCGGACGGGCTTTCGCCGAACGACCACCGGGCCAACCGGATCTTCCGGCACATGTCGCCCGAGGAGATCAGCGCGCTGGGGCCGTCGATCGAGCACCTGACCTACGGCAAAGGCGAGATGATCCTTCAGCGTCGTGACGAGGAAGGCGGGATCTATCTGTTGCTGGAGGGCGTCCTGCTGGCCAATCAATACGCCCGCTCGGGCCGCGAGGTCGGCTATCGGCGCATCGCCGCCGGCAGCTATTTCGGCGAGATCTCGGCGATCGACGGCCTGCCCCGCTCGGTCAACGTCGTGGCGCTGGAGGATGCGCGCATCGCGCGCCTGCCTCAGTCGCTGGTCCGTCGCCTGTTCGAGGAATCGCCGCGCTTCATGAAGGCGCTGCTGGAGGACATGGCGGGCCTGGCCCGGGCCCTGACCGACCGCCTGTTCGAGCTGACCGCCGTGTCGGTGGCCTGCCGGGTCGACATCGAGTTGCTGCGGATGGCTGGCGTGGCGGGCGGCGACGGCCAGCGCGCGGTGATCAGCCCCTGCCCCACCCATGCCGAACTGGCCGCCCTGCTGGGCAGCCAGCGCGAGCCGGTGACGCGGGAGCTGAACCGCCTGGCCGGCCTGGGCATCGTGCGCCAGACCGGCCGCACCCTTCACGTCCTCGACCTCCCGGCCCTGGCCGGAGAGGTCGAGCGGATCGGCGGGGAGATCTAGACCTTCGCGAGCGAGGCGCTGTCGATCACGAAGCGATACTTCACGTCGCTGCGCTGCATGCGGTCATAGGCTTCGTCGATCTGGGCGATGTCGATCATCTCGATGTCGGCGACGATCCCGTGCTCGGCGCAGAAGTCCAGCATCTCCTGGGTCTCGGCGATCCCGCCGATCAGCGAACCGGCGATCGCCTTGCGGCCGAAGATCAGCGTACCGACGGTCGGCGCCGGGTGCGGATGCTCGGGCACGCCGACCAGGCACAGAGTCCCGTCGCGCTTCAGCAGGGCGGTGAAGACGTCGAGGTTGTGGCTAGCCGCCACCGTGTTCAGGATGAAGTCGAAGCTGCCCGCGTGCTTGGCCATTTCCTCGGGATTACGCGAGACGACCACCTCGTCGGCGCCCAGGTCGAGAGCGTCCTGGCGCTTGGCTTCGGAGGTGGTGAAGGCGACGGTATGGGCGCCCATGGCGTGGGCCAGCTTGACCCCCATGTGGCCGAGGCCCCCGATGCCGACGATCCCGACCTTCTTGCCCGGCCCCGTGTTCCAGTGGCGCAGCGGCGAATAGGTGGTGATCCCGGCGCAGAGCAGGGGCGCAACGGCGGCCAGTTGTTCCTCCGGATGGCGGATCTTCAGCACGAAGTTGTCGTTGACCACGATGCGCTGCGAATAGCCGCCTAGGGTGTAGCCCGGCGCGTCCTCGATCGGGGCGTTGTAGGTGCCGGTGAAGCCGTGTTCGCAATATTGCTCCAACCCCTCGTCGCAGGCGTGGCAATGCTTGCAGCTGCCGACCATGCAGCCGACGCCGACGACCTCGCCTTCCTTGAAGCGGCTGACCTGGCCGCCGACGGCCGAGACCCGGCCGACGATCTCGTGCCCCGGCACGCAGGGGAAGATCGTGCCTTCCCATTCCGACCGCACGGTGTGGAGGTCAGAGTGGCAGACGCCGCAATAGGCGATCTCGATCTGGACGTCGTGCGGTCCGACGGCGCGGCGCGTGATGTCCATGGCTTGCAGCGGCTTGTCGGCGGCGAAAGCGCCGTAGGCTTTGATGGCCATGGTATTCTCCTAAAAAATCCGGGGACGCCGCGAAGGGCGGCCAGTCGGTGGTCTATCGGTTCCGCTACGGAATGATTAGGGCGGCAAATCCGCATGCGCCTGTGAGCCAAGCTCAGCAATGCGCGCCGTCCCTTCGCGTTCGTGAAGCTCCGCCAACCTATCGCCCTCCGGTCATCTCCGTTAGATGCTGGAATCGACATGTGCTTTTGAGCAGGGCTCAGGAATGGCGCGCGCCAACATCAACGATCTGATCGCCTTCATCACCGTGGCGCGCGAGCGCAGCTTCACGCGCGCGGCCGCCAAGCTGGGCGTCTCGCCCTCGGCGCTCAGCCACACCTTGCGCGGCCTGGAGGAGCGCCTTGGCCTGCGGCTGCTGACCCGGACCACCCGCAGCGTCTCGCCGACCGAGGCGGGAGAGCGCCTGCTGCACGCCATCGGGCCGCGGTTCGACGAGATCGACAGCGAGCTCGAGGCCCTGAGCGAACTGCGCGACAAGCCGTCGGGCACGATCCGCATCACCGCCACCGACCACGTCATCCAGTCGCTGCTGTGGCCCAAGCTGTCCGCCACTCTGGCCGACTATCCTGACATCAAGGTCGAGATGGTCTCCGACTACGGCCTGACCGACATCGTCGCCCAGCGCTTCGACGCCGGCGTGCGGTTCGGGGAGCAAGTGGCCAAGGACATGATCTCGGTGCGGATCGGCCCCGACGTCCGCTTCGCCGCCGTCGCGGCTCCGAGCTACTTCGCCGATCGCCCGATCCCGTCGACGCCCCAGGACCTGGTGCAGCACAACTGCCTGAACCTGCGCCTGCCGACCTACGGCGGCTTCTACGCCTGGGAATTCGAGAAGGACGGCAAGGAGCTTCGGGTCCGGGTCGACGGCCAGCTGGCCTTCAGCAGCATCTATCACGTGCTCGATGCGGCCCTGGCGGGCTTCGGCATCGGCTATGTGGCCGAGGACATGGCCGAGCCGCATCTGCGCGAGGGCCGGCTGGTCCGGGTTCTGGAGGACTGGTCCCCCTACTGGGAGGGTTATCACCTCTACTATCCCAGCCGCCGCCAGGCCTCGCCCGCCTTCGCGGTCGTGCTGGACGCGCTGAGACATCGGGCGCCGCGCTGACCGGCCAGCGTCTTCAGGCGGCCAGCGTCTTCAGACGGCCAGTGTCTTCAAGCTGTAATAGACCGCCGGTAAGCGCGCGCCTTTATCCGCTGCCCCGGTCGATGAAGATGCGCCGCTCGTCCCTGCTCCTGCTCGCCGCCGCCGCTTTGGCGATCGCTTCGCCCGCGGTGTCGGCGCCGCGTCCGCCGCTCACCCAGAATGGCGGGACCTGGGCTTCGGGGCACGTGCAGGGCGTCGCCGTCGATGTGAAGGGCGGCTACATCTATTACTCGTTCACCAACCTGCTGGCGAAATACGACTTCGACGGCAGGCTGATCGGCACGCTGGTCGGCTGGACCGGCCACCTGGGCGACCTCGACTTCAATCCGGCCGATGGCAAGGTCTACGGCTCGCTGGAATACAAGAAAGACCAGGCGTTCTACATCGCCGTCATCGACGTCGCGCGCCTGGACCGGGTGGGCGTCGAAGCCAGCCAGAGCGAACTCTTCCGCACCGTCTATCTGCCAGAGGTGGCCAGGGACTACGTGGCCGACATGAACGGCGACGGCAAGTTCGACGGCGACGTCGGGACGACGGCGGACCACCGCTACGGCTGCTCCGGAATCGACGGGGTCTCGTTCGGACCGGCGTTCGGCCGAGGGGGTGGCCGAGTGAGCGACCAGACCGACGGCAAGCGCTACCTGACGGTGGCCTACGGAATCTACGGAAACACCGGTCGGACCGACAACGATCACCAGGTGCTGCTGCAGTACGACGTCGCCGACTGGGGCCGCTACGCCCGGCCGCTGACCGAATCCGCTCCGCACCACGAGGGGCCCGCCGCGCCCGCCGCCAAGGTCTTCGTCCGCACGGGCAACACCAGCTACGGCGTCCAGAACCTGGCCTATGACGACAGCCGCAAGCGCTGGTTCATGGGCGTCTACCAGGGCAGGAAGGAAGCCTTCCCCAACTACGCGCTATTCGCCGTGGATGCAGGAGAACGGCCCGCGCGCGGCGATCTCGTCGGCGTGCCCGCCCAGAACGGCCGAGGCTGGGAAAAGGGCCAGGTGCTGGCCCTGGCCGACGACGGCCTGAAGGACCCGGCGACCGGCGTTCGAGGCTGGAACCAGAAGGCCGATGTCGGCTTCCAGCCCATCGGCGGCGGGCTCGCTTATCTGGCCGTCAACACCAAGGTCGACGGAAGACAGACCGCCGACCTCACCCTGATGCGCTGGACCGGCGAGGCGGAAAAGCCATTCGTCCCCGCCACCGCCGACGACCTGCGCGCCTTGCCCAACCCGTCCGCGGTCGGAACGCGCTAACGCCACGTCAACCTGTCACAAATGGCGTCTAGGCAGGGCTCGGATGCAGCCAGCGGGTCGGGGATGAGCGGCGCGGACAGGGAAAGAACGCGTTGGTTCCTTCGGAACATCCTGCCGCACGAGCCGGCGCTGAGGGGCTGGCTGTCGCGCGGCGCCCTGCCGGGAATCGACGCCGACGACGTCATCCAGGAAGCCTATTCGATCCTGGCCGAGCTCGAGACGGTCGACGGCATCCGCCATCCCCGCGCCTATCTGTTCCAGGTCGCCCGCTCGGTGATCACTCGCCACGTGCGGCGCGCGCGGATCGTGGCGATCCACAGCGTCGAGGACCTGGAACGGCTGGAACCTCCCGACGAGGAGGCCTCGCCCGAGCAGCGCACGATCGACCGGGACGAGCTGCGCCACCTGGCCCGCGCCATCGCCGCCATGCCGCTGAAGACTCGCGAGGCCTTCATCCTTCGTCGCGTCAAGGGCCTGCCCCAGCGCGAGGTGGCCGCGCGAATGCGAGTTTCGGAGAACACCGTCGAGACCCACATCTCCCGAGGCGTGCTTTTCCTGATTGATTGGTTCGGGCGTGGCGGAAACAAGCGGTCCCAAACCTCTAAGACCTCGAACCGGGAGAGCGCCTCGCCAAATGGCCGAACGAGACACCAGTCGCGACATTGACCAGGCGGCGTCCGATTGGGCGGCGCGAATGGATCGCGGGCCGCTCTCGTCGACCGGAGAAGCCGCCCTCCAGGCCTGGCTGAGCGGCGATCCACGCCGCCGCGGCGCCCTGCTGCGCGCCCAGGCCCTGTCGATGATGAGCGAGTCGGCCAAGGCGCTGGGCCCCGACTTCGACCCCGTCGCCTTCGCCGAGCCGAGACGGGCGCGCCTGTCGCGTCGCCAGGCCTTGACCTGGTCGGGCGCCGCCGTGGCCGCCGTCTCGCTGGCCGCCCTGGGCGTGGCCACGTCGGCCGCCGGCTCGGTGATCAGCACCGATCGGGGCGAGATCCGCCTGGTGCCGCTCAAGGATGGCTCGACCGTGCTCCTGAACACCGAAAGCCGTATCCGCGTCCGTTACGATGACGGCCAGCGGCAGGTCGTGCTGCTGAAGGGCGAGGCCTATTTCTCGGTGGCCCGCGACGAGCGGCGGCCCTTCGTCGTCGAGGTGGACGGCCGCCGGCTGCGCACGGCCCAGGCCGGCTTCCGCGTCCGCAAGCTGGAGGCCGATCCGGTCGATCTGCTGGTCAGCCAAGGCCAGGTCGAGGTCTCGGCCTCGCCGCTGTTCGGCGTCACGCGCACGATCGCGGTGAGCGCCAATACGCGCCTCTCCCTGGCCAACGCCGCCCATCGCGCGGCCGAGCAGCCACGCGCGGTCGCCCCCGAGACCGTCACGCGCGAGCTGGCCTGGCGCGACGGCAAGCTGGCCTTCGAAGGCGAGACTCTGGGCCAGGCGGCCCAGGCCTTCGCGCGCTACAGCGACACCCCCATCGAGATCCGCGACCCGGATCTGGCGCGCGAGCCGGTCACGGGCCTGTTCGCCGCCAGCGATCCCGTCGGCTTCGGCCGCGCCGTCGCCAAGGTGTTCGACGCGCGCCTTCAGAGGGACGGCGACAAGGTTGTGCTGAGCCGCGCCGCGCAACCTCCTGCTGCAGCGCAATAAGAAGTTTTTGCAACAGATAGCGGAAGCCTCCGCCCGGCGGCTCTCAACCCGCAACGTCGCGACCAGCGCGATGGATTGGGGGCCGTACAGCCAATGATTTCTCGCTATTCCCTCCTGGCCTGCGGGGCGTCGGTCGTCGCCATGTCGATCGCCGCACCGGCTCTGGCGCAGGAGCGCGTCTTCGATATTCCGGCCCAGCCGGCCGTGCGCGCCATTCCCGAACTGGCCCGCCAAGGCCAGGTGCAGATCGTGGCCCCCGCCAGCCAGTTGGCCGGCGTCCAGACCCCGGCCGTCAAGGGCCAGATGGACGTCCGCGCCGCTCTGCGTCGCCTGATCGCCGGCACGCCGCTGCAGATCGATTCCGACGACGGACAGACCATCACCCTGCGCTCGACCGTGAGCGCCTTCCGCCCCCAGGGCGGCGTCGGTAGCGGCAGCGTTCGAGGCCGCGTCCTCAACACCGCCACCGGCGAATACGTCCGCAACGCCGAGATCCGCGTCGAGGGCGCGTCGATCGCCGCCTATTCCGAGGACGACGGCGAGTTCCGCCTGACCGGCGTGCCGGCCGGCGACGCCACCATCAAGATCAAGTACGCGGGCCTGCAGGAGGCGACGCTGGTCGTTTCGGTCGCGGCGAACCAGACGGCCAATCTCGACGTCTCGCTGATCCCGCTGTCCAGCCTGGACCAGGTCGAGGCCGTGACCATCACCGCCAAGCGCGAAGGCCAGGCCGCCGCCATCATGGAGCGCCGCGCCTCGACCAACGCCAAAACCGTCGTGGCGGCCGACAACTTCGGCGCCCTGACCATGGGCGACGTGGGCGAGTTCATGAAGAACATGCCGGGCGTCTCGCTGGACTACACCGAGGTCGACGCCACCGCCGTCCGCATCGGGGGGCTGGACCCCAAGTACTCGACCTTCACGACCGACGGCGCCCGCATGGCGACGGCGACCTCGAACAACAACAACGGCCGCCAGAACTCGTTCGAGCAGATGTCGATCACCGGCGTCGACTCGATCGAGCTGAACAACACCCTGCAGGCCAGCATGGACGCCGACAGCCCCGGCGGCGCCATCAACCTGCGCAGCAAGTACGCGTTCCAGCGCACCAGCCGCCTGCTGCGCTTCCAGCTCGGCGGCGTCGGCACGTCCGACAGCAGTCTGTCGCGCAAGTCCCTGCCCGACGACAAGAAGCACTCTACGATCTACCCCTCGGCGCAGGTAGGCTATGCCGACGTGTTCCTGGACGGCCGCCTGGGCGTCGCCTTCAACGCCAGCTACAACGCCAACTACGTCCAGCAGGACCGCATCCAGACCGACTGGTCCTACCTCGCCAGCGGCCGGGTCATGCCCTACCAGGTGATGTGGCGCCCGGGTCCGAAGCTGACCCACCGCAAGGCGGCCAACCTCAGCGTCGATTACAAGCTGACCGACCAGTGGGCCCTGTCGCTGCGCTCGACCTATTCGTTCTACGACGTCGAGTACTTCAACCAGTACACCTACCTGATCTTCGGCACGTCCACCGCCTCGCAGACCACGGCGGACTCGACCCCGACGCACATCGTGGTCAATCCGAACGGGACCAACACCCGCCTGCACACCCAGTACTCGCACCGCTACGCCGGCACGCCCTCGTGGCTGTTCGCGCCCAAGCTGGAGTACCGCGGCGACACCTGGGAGGCCCAGCTGCGCGGCAGCTATTCCAGCTCGGAGTTCAACTTCCGGGACAATTCCAAGGGCTTCTTTCAGCGTACGGACGATTACCTGACGCGCATCGGCTTCACGCTGGATCGGGCGTCCGAGGACTCCAACGCGTGGACGCTGCGCCAGACCGCCGGCCGCTCGTGGAGCGACCCGACCAGCTTCAATCGCGACGATGACATCGGCAACAACATCCGCACGTCGGAGTCCGACGCGGCCAACCAGATGTACGGCCTGAACCTGGACCTGAAGAAGAAGCTGAACATCGGCCCGGTGCAGCTGAAGGTGCTGGCCGGCGCGACCTACCGGACCAACGTCTGGAAGACCAACGAGGGCTCCTACCAGCAGTTCCAGTATGTCGGCCCCAACGGCGACCTGACCCAGAAGGCGCCCGAAGCGGTCATCCCCTGGACCCAGAACTATCAGTTCAAGATCCTGGGCTTCGACGCCGGCAACCTGAACGACCAGAGCTGGCGCGCCGACAGCAACTACGCCGTCTACGACATCTACAAGGCCCACCCCGAGTACTTCGTCCCCGACACTGTGGGCAACACCAAGCGCCGCCTGGACAACAACAAGAAGGTCGGCGAGGAGGTCAACGCCGCCTATTTCGAGGTCCAGCCACGCGTCGGCAAGGCCCAGTTCGACCTTGGCCTGCGCTACGAAAAGACCAAGACCGACGCCCGTGTCGCCGACATCCGTCCGGCCAAGGAAGTGACCGCCGCCGGCCTGTCGACCAGCACCGTCGCCGGCCTGCTCTACCAGTACCGCAACGGGACCTACGCCACCCGCCACGGCGAGTACGACGACTGGTTCCTGAGCGGCGGGGCCAAGTACGACTTCACCAGGAAGCTGGTCGGCCAGTTGGCCTTCAGCCAGTCGATCCTGCGCCCGGACTACGGCAACCTGGGCGGCGTGGTGTCGGTCAACGACGACACCCTGATCGTCACCGTGCCCAATCCGCTGCTGAAGCCCGAGCACTCGACCAAGTACTTCGCCAGCCTGCAGTACTACCTCGAGCCGTCGGGCGTGATCGGGATCTCGGCCTACCAGCTGGACGTGAAGGACATGCAGGTCACCGGCGTCACGGTCGACGCCGAGGATGTGGGCTACAACCCCGCCGACTACGCCGGCTACGCGTTCCGCAGCGCCCAGAACCTGCCGGGAACCAGCACCAACAAGGGCCTGACGCTGGAATACGACCAGCAGCTGACCTTCCTGCCCGGCGCGCTGCGAGGCCTGGGTCTGCGGGCCTCGGTCACCAAGATCGATCCGGACGGCGTGCGCGTCAGCCTGCCCAAGACCTCGGCCAACTGGGGCCTGCGCTACAGCTACGGCAAGTTCGACGTCCAGCTGACCGGCAACGCCCAGTCCAAGTATCGGACCAGCGCGCTCGCCAACACGCCCACCACCGCGACGAACGGCGTCCTCTATCACGCCGCTCGCGAGCTCTGGAACGTCAGCGCCAGCTACAAGATCAACAGTCAGTTCGAGGTCATGCTGGCCGGCCGCAACATCTTCAACGCGCCTGACGTCATCTACTCGAACGTCCGAAGCCGCGTGCAGCAGTACAGCATCTACGGCTCGATGTGGAACATCGGGATCAAGGGCTCCTTCTAGACTTCCCCGACCAACTTCACCTCCCGCGGTTTTCCGGCCGCGGGAGTTTTCTTTTGCGAGGACCTTCCATGCTTCCAAGGATCGATCGCCGCAGCCTGATCGCGGGCGGCCTTGGCCTGGCCGGCCTGACCCTGCCCGCCGGCCGGGCGCTGGCCAGTCAGATGCTAGGCGCCACGGGCTTCACCCACAACGTGGCCAGCGGCGAGCCCGCGCCGGACTCTATGCTGCTGTGGACGCGTTATGTCCCTTCGGCCGAGGCGGGCGTGGTGCGCCTCGACGTCGAGGTCGCCCTGGATCCCGGATTTTCCAAAAGGGTCTCGGGCGGCGTCGTCCGCACCGGCCCCTATCGCGACTGGACCGCCAAGGTGACGGTCGACGGCCTGAAGCCGGGGACGGTCTACTGGTACCGCTTCGTCGCCCCGGATGGGACCAAGTCGCCCGTCGGCCGCACCAAGACCTTGCCGCAAGGGCCGGTGAACCGGTTCGACCTGGCTGTCTTCTCCTGCTCCAACCTGCCCTACGGCTGGTTCAACGCCTACGCCCACGCGGCCGCGCGACCGGACCTGGATCTGTGGCTGCACACCGGCGACTACATCTACGAATACGGCGCGGCGTCGATCAAGGAAGTCGACTTGGTCCAGGGCCGTCTGCCCGAGCCGTCGACCGAGATCCTGGCCATAGCCGACTATCGCTTGCGCTACGCCAGCTATCGCGCCGATCCCGACCTGCAGCGCCTCCACCAGATGGCGCCGATGGTCGCGCTCTGGGACGATCACGAGTCGTCCAACGACAGCTGGGAAGGCGGGGCCCAGAACCACCAGCCCGACAAGGAAGGCGGCTGGAACATCCGTCGCGCCGCGGCGATGCAGGTCTATCGCGAGTGGATGCCGGTATCGGACGAGCCGTGGAAGACCTATCCGATCGGGACCCTGGCGACGCTCTACCGCACAGAGTCGCGCCTGCTGGCCCGCACCCGCCCGGCCGACATCGGCGCGGCCTTCAAGGCGGCCGATCCCGAGGCGGCCTTGAAGGCGTTCCGCGACGGCGCGTGGCGCGATCCCTCCGCGACCATGATGGGTTCGACCCAGGAGACTTGGCTGGCCCACCAGATGAAGGTGAACGCCGGCTGGCAGCTGGTCGGCATGGGCACCATCCTGGGCCGCACCGTCATGCCCAAGGACGCCGTCGACTGGCTGCGCCCGACCGTCTCCGACAAGAAGGTCGCCAGCTATCGCGACGACATCCGCGCTGCGGCCCGGGGCCTGCCGATGTGGATGGACCGCTGGGACGGCTACCCCGCCGCCCGTTCGCGCCTGCTCAGGTCGGCCCAGGCCGCCGACGCCGACCTCGTCATGCTGTCGGGCGACAGCCACAACGCCTGGGCCTACGCCCTGACCGAGGACGGCCGCCCGGCCGGCGTCGAGTTCGCCGGCCACAGCGTCACCTCCAACGGCATGGAGGGCGACATGGGCGCGGATCCGAAGATCGTCGCCCAGGGCTTCGTGGGCGCCAATCCCGAGCTGAAATGGGCCGACACCAGCCAGCGCGGCTACATGATGGTCCAGATCACTCCCCAGCGCGTCACCGGCGAGTGGCTGTTCCTGCGCACGATCAAGGCTCCCACGACCGAGCTGGCCGGAACGCACCGCATGCAGGTCGATCGCGGCCGTCGGCGTTTCTCGCAAGCGTGACGGTCGATAGGCTGTCCACCACACCACGGGCCTGGCGGGTGGCGCCAGGCCCCCGCGCCGCAAGTCAGCACTAAAACCGCTTCGACGCCCCATGCGCGCCGTCGCCGACGACCGCCCCTTTGGCCAGCTCTCCGCCGAGATCCAGGACCAGCGCCCAGCCGTTCTGAAGCAGCAGCCCACCGCCGACGCCCAGCGTCACCCGGTTCGTCACCCGGTTCGTCGCCCAGGCGTCGCCGGAGAGTCGATAGGACATGCCCTCCAGCCAGTCGGCATGACGGATCCGCTGGGGATCAAGAACGGCGAACTCGTGCGCGTTCAGAGCCGTCGTAATTGGCATGGACGTGCGCGTTCCCCCACATTTCAAGACTGCCCATTGCGCGTCATCGCCGACAAGCTAGTTTCCCCATCCACGACCTACGAAACGAGCGAGGGGGAATTCATGTTTTTTCGGCGGGTGAAGCCACTCGACGCGATCCTGGCCACAGCCGAGAAGAAGTCGTTGCACCGCTCCCTGGGCGCGTTCCAACTGACCATGCTCGGTATCGGCGCGGTGATTGGCACCGGTATCTTTGTCCTGACGGCTGAGGCGGCTCAGAAGGCCGGACCCGGCATGATGGTCAGCTTCGTCATCGCCGGAGTGGTCTGCGCTATCGCCGCTCTCTGCTACGCCGAAATGGCGGCCATGGTTCCGGTGTCGGGCTCGGCCTACACCTACAGCTATGCCGTGATGGGCGAACTCGTCGCCTGGATGGTCGGCTGGGCGCTCATCCTCGAATACGCCGTGGCGGCCGGCGCGGTCTCGGTCGGCTGGTCCGGATATGTTGTCGGCCTCTTCGAGCACCTGCTGGGGATCGACATCCCCAATTCCCTGGTGCGGGGCCCCTTCGATGGCGGGATTGTCAACCTCCCCGCGGCGGCGATCGCCCTGCTGATCACTTGGCTGCTCGTGATCGGCACCAAGGAGAGCGCGATGGTCAACGCCGTGCTGGTCGCCATCAAGGTCTCCGCCCTGACGATGTTCGTCGTGTTCGCCGTGCCGGTGATGAAGATGGAGAACTTCCACCCCTTCAGCCCGCTGGGTTTCGGCGGGATCTCGGCGGCCGCGGCTTCGATCTTCTTCGCCTACGTCGGCTTCGACGCCGTCTCCACGGCGGCCGAGGAGACCAAGAATCCGCAACGGAACATGCCGATCGGCCTGATCGGCTCGCTCGCCATCTGCACGATCTTCTACGTCCTCGTCGCCGCTGGCGTCATCGGCAGCGTTGGCGCTCAACCGATGCTCGCCGCCGACGGCTCCGGCTTGCGCCCGGGCAGCGCCGAACTCAGCAGCGCCTGTACGTCCATCCACGACGCGGCCGTGGTCTGTTCCAAGGAAGCCCTGGCTTGGACGCTGCGCAACATCGGTTGGCCGCAGCTTGGCAACCTGATCGGCCTGGCGGCCGGTCTGGCGCTGCCGTCGGTCATCTTGATGATGATGTTCGGCCAGACCCGCATTTTCTTTGTCATGAGCCGTGACGGCCTGCTGCCGGCGCTGTTCTCGAAGATCCACCCCAAGTATCGCACGCCACACGTGATCACGATCCTCACGGGCGTTTTCGTGGCCTTGTTCGCGGCCTTCTTCCCAGTGGGCGTGCTGGCCGACATCTCCAATTCCGGCACCTTGTTCGCCTTCGCGATGGTGTCACTGGCCGTTGTCGTGCTTCGGCGAACGGATCCCGGACGCAAGCGCCCCTTCCGCACGCCAGCAGTGGCGATCATGGGCCCGCTCTCGGCGATCGGCTGCGTCTATCTGTTCTTCAGCCTCTCCCGCGAGACGATCATCCTGTTCGTCGGCTGGGCGGTCGTCGGGGTCGTGGTCTACTATCTCTACGGCTATCGCAAGAGCCACCTGGGTCGCGGGATCGTGGACGTTCCGGAAGAGGACGCCGACGCTCCCCCGATGGCGGTGGCGCCGATGCCGGGCGCCCCCGCCCCTGGCAGCCACGACGAAACCTAGTCTTCGAACTTCGGCGACCGCCACTTTAGTCGGCGGTCGCCTGGAGCTCCGCCGCCCCAGTGCGCGCCGCCGCACGCTCGGCAGCGAAACTTTCTGAATTACTCTCGACCGGCGATGCCGTGCCGATGAGTTTCGCCGCCCGAGCAGCTTGGAAAAGTGTCATGGCAAGCTGGAAGTGGCCGCCGCCATCCGGTCGTCGAACGTGGCGCTCAGCATGGAAATGAAGGCCCGAACGGCCGGGTTGCTGCGCCGGCTTTCCGGCCAAAGGGCCGTGACGTTGTGGCGTTCCACCGCGAAAGCGGAAAGGACCGGCGTCAGCTGTCCACGATCCACATACGGCGCGGCCACGAAGGAGGCGCCGATGCCGATCCCGCCGCCCGCCACCAGCGTCGCCATCAAGGCCTCGCTGGCGTCGATCACGATGTCGGATCTGGGCAGGATCTCGATTTCACGATCGGCGATCTTGAACGGCCAACGAAACATCTGACCGGTGCTTTGATAGCGTAGATTGACCGTATCGTGGGCTTCGAGGTCGTTTGGATGCGATGGCGCTCCACGCGCGGCCAGGTAGTCCGGAGAGGCGAAGCAGCAAAGCCGATAGGGCGCGAGCTTGCGCGACAAAAGGCGGCTGTCCGGGACTTCACCGATGCGGATGGCGACATCGATCCCGTCGTCGATCAGGTCCGTCGTCCTGTCCTCGAGACGAAGCTCGATCGCCAGATCCGGAAAGCGCCGCCGGAACGCGGGCAAGGCAGGCGCGATCACGTGCAGGCCGATCGGGAGGGACGCGGCCACCCGAAGCGTGCCACGCGGCTCCGACCGCGCCGTCAGCGCCATCTGCTCGATTTCCTCGGCCTGGCGGATCAGGTTCAAGGCGCGCTCGTGCAGGTCGCGGCCCTCTGGCGTGAACGCCAGTGAACGAGTCGTGCGCGTGAACAGGGAGACGCCCAGGCGCTGCTCGAGCCGCTGGATGCTCTTGCTCACGGCCGAGGGGGAGATCGACAGCGAGCGCGCGGCCGCCGTGTAGCTGCCCAGCGCGCCGACCCGCGCGAAGGCGATCAATCCCGTAAGGCGGTCGAGGCTAATTTGTTCCATGGCGGCACTATTGAAGTGATTTTTGACCTGATTATCAACCGCAGCGCCACTCGCTAAATCGGCCTTCAAGCGTCGTGCGAGGAGATTGATCATGCGCGAGACGATGAAAGCGGTTCGTCTGCACGCCTTCGGCGGACCTGATGTCCTGGTGTACGAAGACGCGCCCAAGCCGGAAATCCGGCCGGGCGAAGTGCTGGTCCGTGTCCGGGCCGTCGGCCTCAATCCGCCGGACTGGTACCTGCGTGATGGCTATCGCGCCTTGCCCCCCGAGTGGCGACCGGACGCGGACTTCCCGCTCATCCTGGGAACCGACATCTCCGGCGTTGTCGAGGCCACGGCTGCCGACGTCGCCGACTTCCAGGTTGGGGACGAGGTCTTCGGCATGGTGCGTTTCCCCGATGGCGTAATGACCGGCGGCGCCTATGCCGAGTACGTCGGCACGCCGGCCACGCACCTGGCCCACAAGCCGGCCAGACTGGACCATCTGCAGGCCGCGGCCGCGCCGATGTCCCTGCTGACGGCGTGGCAGTTCCTGATCGAGCTTGGCCACGACGCGCCCAACCCCTTCCAGAACTTCCCGCATGAGCCGGCCGAGCTTGAAGGCCGGACGGTGCTGATCAACGGCGCGGGCGGGGGCGTCGGCCATCTGGCGACGCAGCTGGCCAGGGCGCGGGGCGCGCGGGTGATCGCCGTGGCCTCGGCCAAGAACGCGGCGATGCTCGGAGACTTCGGAGTCGACCAGTTCATCGATTACGGAAAAACCGCCATCGAAACGGTCGTCCGGGATGTCGACCTGGTGCTCGATGCGGTGGGCGGTCCTGGGATGGAACGGTTTCTGGACGTGATCAGGCCCGGCGGAGCCCTGTTCCTGGTCAATCCCCTTGGCTTTGAAGGCCATGACGTCGCGGCGAGCCGGGGGATCAAGGTGTCGTCGACCCAGGTGCGGTCCAACGGCGCGCAGCTGGCGCAGGCTGCGGCGCTACTCGACCGGCAGGCCGTCCGGGTCGTCATCGACAGCGTCTTTCCGTTGTCGGAGGCCTCGCGGGCGCACCAGCGCGCCGCCGAGGGCGGCATCCAGGGCAAGATCGTTCTGAGCGCCGTCTGACGCCGACGCGCCTGCTCGTCGCGGCGGGCTCCTTTCCTTGTTCGAGCTTCCGGAGACGCTCGCCATGATCATCGTCACGGGTTACGTGCGGGTTCCGCCCTCGGACCTGGAGGCCTTCACCCGCGACCTCGCCGATCTCGCCGAAGCCACCCGGGAGCGAGACGGCGTCCTGTCCTATGACGCCGCCGTGGTTGACGCGTCGCGCGGGCGGCTGCTCGTGATGGAGCGCTGGCGAGACCAGCAGGCCCTAAGCGCCCACCTGGCGGCGGCGGACACCGTCGCCTTTGTGGCGCTATGGGGACAGCGGCTCTCGGCGGATATCAGAAAGTACGACGCGATGCGCGAGCGAGCCTTGGCGGACGCCTGAACCGTCCAGGCGACCCGCGCCGCGTTTGTATTCGCGAGAACGCGGCGCTCTTCTATCGAGCTGATGCGGGGAAGACCGGAATTGCGCCAAAGCTCCGCGAGTCATGCGCCGGGAGCGGATGTATTTGAGGGAATTTCTCGCGGATGGCCCTGACGAGAGCGATATCCTTGTGCACCACGATGTTGTTTTCGCCGATCAGCCAGCGAAGCATCCAGGGCTTCTCCGCAGGGATATCAACGCCTTCCATTTGGAACACGAGGTCCCCGATCAGGGCGTATCGAACGCCCGAGGGCAGGCTTACGAAAACGACGACGGAGTCCGGCGTATGACCGGGAGCCGGGACAATGACCACCGAACCGTCTCCAAAGACATCATGGCTTCGTGGAAAGCCGAGATAGGGCCCGCCGTCGAAGTCATACAGCCTGTAGTTGATCGCCTTCAGGCTGTTGATCACTTCCGTGCCTTCCGCCTTGGACGCGATCCAGCGTCTTCCCGCCGCGGTTTCCATGACCGGAACGCCACGGAAGTCGCCGACGCCGCTGACATGGTCCCAATGACCATGGGTGGGTATGATCGCGGCGATGTCGCCAGGATGGACGCCGCCGGCCGCCAACTGATCCACGGCCGGAACGCCCTTGGTTTGCGGCGTCCGCTGCATTGGCGGGATCAGCTTGATGTGTTCGTCAATATTCCGGCCGAAACCCGTGTCGATCAGCAGGTTTCCTTTGGGATGCCGGACGAGAAGGGCCGTCGCCGCGAGGTGACGCGTTTCGGACCACGCGCCGCCGCGATAGGTCAAGGCGGCCGGACTGTCGTAGGTTCCGGTTGGCAATGCGCTGATCGACAGGCCGGCCGGCGGTGATGCGACCGGCAGTTCGCCTACGGCGACGTCCGGAAGCTCAAGCTTCGCGGGCATGAACGTCAGCGCCACGGCGGCGATCGCGACCAGGGCGGCTGTCCCGATGCTAGCGAAGACCCACAGGACGATCTTGGCGACCCTCGTCTTCGCGACGCCTCCCAGCCTGTCTGAGATTCTGGCCATGGCTCGTTTCACCTTTCTCTTCGTGGGGCGCCGGGCCTCGCGAAGCCTCACACGTCGTGATAATGGATGTTATCTTATCCTCAAGCGTAACGATAATAGCCGTTATCGTTTGGAGTCAATGAGCGGTGAAGGACTGGGCCTCAGATCATCCCAAGGCGAAGCTGATGGCGCGCAAGCGCGCCGCGATCGTCGAAGCGGCTCGCGAAGCCTTCCTTAGAGATGGCTATGATGGGGCGAGCATGGAGAGGATCGCCAAGGACGCCGGCGTCTCGATCATGACCCTCTACCGTCACGCCGAGGGAAAGGACGATCTGTTCTCGGCCGTCATCGCCCAGGCTTGCCATCCAGCCGATCAAGCCGAGCAGGCGCGCATCGATGAGTCTCTCCGGAAACCGCTGCCGGAAATCCTGGTTTTCATCGGCGTGATGTTTCAGGAGCGGATCGCCAGCCCGGCGACAACAGCCTTGTTCCGAACGGTGATGGTTGAGACCCTCCGCTTTCCACACTTGGCGGATATCGCCTATCGCGGCCTGATCGGAGCGCACCAAGACGCTCTCGACGCCTTTCTCGGTCAGAGAGATGAAGCCGCGTCCCTCGACGCAAGACGACGCCAAGAGCTCAGCGCGGCCTTCCTCGATCGCCTGGTGGGACTCGATAGCTTCCGCGTGCTTCTGGGGCTCGAGGGCGCAACGGACGCCAAACGGCTGGATCGCGCCATGTCAGCCGCCGCCGAACTGATCTCCGCATTGCCCGCCCCGACAGGCGACAAGCACTAATCCAGCCCGGTTCTTCCGAAATCACGCCGCTCGAAGCCTGCTGGGTAGCTAGGCCGCCACCGTCTCCAGTTCGCTCATCACGGCATCAGACAAATCCAGTTCGGCGGCCGCCAGATTCTCGCGCAGGTGCGCCACCGACGAGGTGCCCGGGATCAGCAGGATGTTTGGCGAGCGGCGCAGCAGCCAGGCCAGGGCCACCTGCATTGGCGTCGCGCCCAGTCGTACGGCGACCGCCGACAGAGCCGAGGACTGCAGCGGCGAGAAGCCGCCCAGCGGGAAGAAGGGCACATAGGCGACACCGTCCTTCGCCAAGTCGTCGACCAGGGCGTCGTCCTCGCGGTGGACCAGGTTGTACATATTCTGCACACAGACGATCTCGGTGACGCCGCGCGCCTCGGCGATCTGGGCGGCCGTGACGTTGCTGACGCCGATGTGGCGAACCAGGCCCTCGCGCTTCAGGTCGGCCAGCACGCCCACCGGCTCGGCGATCGACCCCTCGGTCGGGGTGAGGGCGAACATGGCGCGGAAGTTGACCACGTCCAGCGCCTCCAGTCCCAGGCGCTTGAGGTTGTCGTGCACGGCCGAGCGCAGCTCGTCCGGCGCGAAGAATGGCAGCCATGCGCCCTCCTCGTCGCGCCGGGCGCCGACCTTGGTGACGATGGTCAGGTCGTCGGCATAGGGGTGCAGCGCTTCGCGGATGATCTCGTTCGTCACGTGGGGGCCATAGAAGTCGCTCGTGTCGATGTGGGTGACGCCCAAGGCGACGGCCTCGCGCAGCACGGCCACGGCGGCGGCGCGGTCCCTGGGCGGGCCGAAAACGTGCGGGCCGGCCAACTGCATGGCGCCGTAGCCCAGGCGCCGGATGACGCGGTCGCCGAGCGTGAAGGTTCCGGCCCGTTCGATCTTGGGGGTGTCGATGCTGATCATGGTTTCCGTTCCTTCCATTGTGGAGCGGACGGGAGTATCTGAAGGATCCTTCAGTTTTGGAATTCGCTTTCCATGACCAGCGCCGCGCCCGTTCTCAAGCCCCGGAAACAGCCGGTCCAGGCCCGTTCGGCCGCCACGATCGAAGCGCTGCACGCCGCCGTGATTCAGGTTTTGACGCGCGAGGGTCTCAACCGCTGCACCACGACGCGGATCGCCGAGCGCGCTGGCATGTCGGTCGGCAGCGTCTACCAGTACTACCCCAATCGCGACGCCATGCTCGCGGCGGTGCTGGCGCGGCACCTGTCCGGAATCGCCGAGGCCGTCGAAGCGGTCTGCCGCGACAACCATGGGCGACCGATCGCTTCCATGGCCAAGGCCCTGGTCGAGGGCTACCTGGCCGCCAAGCTGCGTAATCCCGAAGAGTCGAGGGCGCTGTACGCGGTGTCCGGCGAGCGCGGCGGCGCCGAGGCGGCCGCGCGGGTCTACAAGCGGATGGAGGCGGCGGTGCGGACCCTGCTCGCCACGGCGCCCGACGCGCGCTTTGAGGATCCGTCCATGACCGCGACCATCGCGCTGCACGCCCTGGTCGGGCCGGTGCGCACGATCCTGGACGGCGAAGCCTCGCCGGCGTTCGAGGCGCGGCTGCAGGACCAGCTGGTGCGGCTGCTGACGGCGTATCTGCGGTCGGGGCCCGGTTAGAGGTCTGTCCGGCTTGCGGTCAGGATCCGACGCGCCTCCCTTGAACGTCGTGTTCCTGGAGGCGCGACAACGTCAGCAAATGGCGCGTACTCGCCCCTGGTGGGCTAGAAGGCTGGAAGGGACTCTAGGCGGCCAGCGCATCGCGGATCAGCGATTGGTGGGCGCCGACACCAGCCAGCACTCCGTCGGCCGAGGCTAGGGTGGCGTTTTGCATTGGGCGGGCGGCGTCTCCGGCCGCGTAGACACCGGGCGCGGTAGTCGCTTTCCAGGCGTCGGTTCGGATGATCGGTCCCAGCGGCCCTTCGTCGAATTCGCAACCGAGCCTTTGGGCCAAAGGGCTGGCCATGCGCTGGGCGGGCGCGACGAAGAGGCCGTTCAGCGCGACCGTGCGTCCGTCGGCCAAGGCCACGGCTTCGAGATCGGGCGCGCGGCCCAGTAGGGCGACGACCGGCGTCCGCTCGATGGTGACCCCACGTGCGTCCAGCAGCGCGCGCTGTTCGTGGTCCGGTTCGAACACGCCCTGGGTGAACAGGGTGGTCGGACCCCAGTCGGGAATCATCGCGGCCTGATGGGCCGACATCGGAAGTCCCGCCATCACGCCCAGAGGCCGATCGCGGTGCTCATAGCCGTGGCAATAGGGACAGTGCAGCACGCTGGCGCCCCAGCGTTCCTTCAAGCCCGCGACTTCCGGCAGAACATCGACGACCCCGGTGGCCAGGACGAGCCGCCGAGCCTCGACAACGCGACCGCCGGCCAAGGCCAGTTTGAAGCCAACGTGGAGCGCCTCGGCGTCCAGCACCTCTCCGTGGACAAAATCCACCGTCGGATAGGCGGTGACCTGACAGGTCGCCTCTCGCACGATCTGTCCCGGAGCCTTGCCGTCCTGGCCCAGGAAGCCGTGCGAGGCGTCGGCGAAGCGGTTGCGCGGCAGACCCGCGTCTACAAGCAGGATTCGGCGACGCGCGCGGGCCAGCTGCATGGCGGCGGAAAGGCCGGCGAAGCTGCCGCCCACGACTACAGCGTCAAACATGATGATGGTCCTTGGAGAGGGGGATCTTGGTGGTGTCGACGCGGCCGAACAGGTCGGCCAGCGACACGGTCGCCAACCGCCTGGTCAACAAGGCGCGCGCTTCCACGACCGCTTCGTCCAGCGCTGCGTTGACGGCCTGTTCAATCAGGCATCCCGGCGATTCCTCGGCCTTGCCCAGAGCGATGATGGGCTCGTCCAGCGCGTCCTGAACTTCTGCGAGGCTAATCTGCGATAGCGGCCGACCCAGGCTCCAGCCGCCGCCGTGCCCCTTTGTCGAGGCGACGATCCCGGCCTCGCGCAGGCCCGCGAAGGTGCGCCGGATGACGACCGGATTGGTCCCCGCGCAGGCCGCCATCTCCTCGGAGGTCATGGATGTCGGGCGCTGAGCCATGTGCAGGAGCACGTGGAGGGCGACGGACAGGCGGCTATCACGTTTCATGTAATACTAATTGTTACATGAGTGGCCGCGCCGCAAGGGGCGCCGACGTGACGAAGTTGAGAAAGTCGGCGTCTCGCCCTGCCGCGGCGAGCTTGAGCGTCACATGATCAGTGTACGGAGCGCCTTCAATAGTCTGGCCGACGCTCGGCGTGGCCTTTACCCTATGTGATCTGCCTACGCGCCGGCGACCCTAAAACCGCACGGTCACGGCTCGCCCGCCGTACGAGATCGTCCGAACGGCCGATGGCGGCGTGGGCGCGCTTTCGCTGGCGGCGCCGATCACCACGATCTTGAGCGTTCGCTGCTTGACCATGCCGGGGAAGGCGCCGCGCCGCGCGCCGACGGTCAGGGTGCGCCGCGCATCGTTCCAGCTGAGCTCGTAGCGCGCTGACTGGCCCCTCTCGTAGGCGTAGGTTTCGTTGTCGTCCTCATAGAGAGTGAACTTGCCGTCCGCGCCCGGGTAGACGCGGATCTCATAGGGCGCGTCAGGGCGCTCGGTCGCGTACTGCAAGGCGGGCCCCATGGGGATGATCGCTCCGGCCCTGATATAGAGCGGCACGATGTCGAGCGGCGCCTGGCGCGCGACGGTTTGGCCGCCGGCATGGCGCTGATTGCTCCAGAAATCATACCAGTCCGCGCCCTTGGGCAGATAGGTGCGCATGGTCAGGTCGCGCGGAGCGCTGACCACCGCGGCGTCCCGCCGCAACTCGCTGGGCGTTCGCCAGACGAAGCGGAACACGCGGCCGCCCTCCGGATGGGAGAACTCCAGCCGCACCGGAAGCTTTTCACCCGCCTTCAGCGCGCGCCGCACCAGGCGGGTGCGGGTCGCCGCCCGGGTCCACTCGTCGATCACCGTCTCGCCGCCCAGGGCGAGGCGCATTCCGTCGTTGCCCGTCAGCCCGATCTCGTATTCGCCGTCCTCCGGCGCGATCAGATCGCCCTCCCAGCGCGCCGAGAAGTGGCTGAGCGAGGTCAGGCCCGGCGGAAGCTCCGCGAGCGGCGGATCGGGCCAGGTGTGGTCGATCTTCGTATCGAGCGCCGCGCCGCGCGGCGTCTCGAAGTTCTCGCCGGCGAAATACCGCACCGTCAGGCCCGCCCGGCCGTCGGCGGCGCGCAGGTGTTGCGCCGGCACGAACGTGGGATTGGAGGGGAGGATATTGTACATCGCCCGCGTGACGGGGTGGACCAGAACCGAGGGCCCGAACAGGAAACTGTCGTTGATGCCGAACGTCGCCGGGTCGCTGGGGAAGTCCATCGGCAGCGCGCGCATCAGGGTGTAGCGATCCGCCGTGACCCGGGCGCTGACGCTGTAGATGTAAGGCAGCAGGCGGTAGCGCAGCTGCGTCGCCTCGAGCAGGGCTTTGTAGACCGGCGGGTCCAGCGCCTTGAACAGATAGGGCTCGCGCTCCACGCTGGTGCCGTGGACCCGCATGATCGGGTTGAAGGCGGCGTACTGGAACCAGCGGGCGTAGAGCTCGCGCCAGGCGGGGTTCTTCTCGCCGCCAGGAAAGTCGGTGACGAAGAAGCCGCCGGTGTCCTGGGTCCAATAGGGGTTGCCCGTGATCGTGACGTTGACGCCGCCGGAGACCTGTTGGGCGAAGGTCTTCCAGCTCGCATAGATGTCGCCCGACCACGAGGCTGCGGCCGTGCGCTGCGCGCCGGCCCAGGCTGACCGTGTGAGGGTGAAGACGCGCTTGTCGCTGGTCGCGCGCTGGCCCTTGTAGGTCCCTTCAGTCGTCAGCAGGGAGTAGGGGTTCAGGTACCGGGTGAAGTCGCCCATTGCGTTGCCGCCCAGCGCCTTGGTGTCGCGGACGTTGTCGGCCGGGTTCCACATCGCCGAGCTGACCTCGACCTCGGTCCCGTCCATCCAGAGGGCGTCCACGCCCTTGTCGAGCAGACCCGACTTGATGTGCTTGAAATAGATCTCCCGGCCGAGGGGGCTGTAGGCGTCGTAGACGCGCGCCTGCTTGGAGATCCAGTGCAGCGGCTTGAACCGCAGATCGTGCTGATCCAGTTCGTGGGCGAGCGCCGTGTCGTTTCCAACCGAGGGCCAGATCGAGACCATCAGCTTCAGGTGCAGGTCGTGCAGCGAGCGAGTCATGCCCGCGGGATCGGGAAATCGTTCCGGATCCCAGGTCATGCCCGACCAGGAGCCGTCCTTGTCGCTCCCCCAGTACTGCCAATCCTGCACGATGTAATCGAGGGGGAAGCCTTCCTCGCGGAAGGTCTTGGCGACCTCGAGCAGGCGCGCCTGGGTCGGATAGCGCTCCTTGCTCATGAACAGGCCGAACGCCTGCTTGGGGTACATCGGCGCGTCGCCCGTCAGCCACCGATAGTCGCCGATCACGCCGTCCATCGTCTCGCCGGCCATGAAGTAGTAGTCGACGCCGCCCGGCGCGCTCTCGGCCCAAAGCCGCGCGCCCTGGTCGTCGTCCTTGAAGCGCATCTGCGAATAGCTGTCCCAGAGGACGCCATAGCGCTCGGTGGAGACCATCACCGGAATGATGATGCCGACATTGGTCTGGACGAGCAGCAGATCCTTGCCCCGGCGGTTGATGTCGTCGTCGCCCGTGAAGCCGAAGCCGTAGATTCCTTCGCCCGGCTTGAGCGTGAAGCGGTTTTCCACCTCGTAGGTCGGCGCGTCGCTGATGACGCGCCTGTCGATCGATTGCGGCGCATCGGGCTTCTCGCGGGTGAGCAGCCGGCCGGCGGCGTCATAGTAGGTCAGGGCGCCGGCGTGCTTGTCGATCGCGACGTGCAGCTTCTGGCCGACCAGCTCCACCGCGTCCGGGGTCTCGCGCACTGTGAAGGCCACGGACTCGGGCTGGCGGATCACCACGAGGCTTGGCGCGGTCCAATAGGATTGGCCCAGATTGGCGTTCACCCGCACGATCGTCGGCGAATAGAAGAGCACCGACTTGGTGACGCCGTTCAACTGGAACTGCACGCCGCCGCGCAGCCGCTGGAAGCGGAACGACGCGTCGGTCGCCGGCCTCAAGGCCTGCAAGTGGCCCAGCGGGTCGAGGCCGGTAGGCGGCGACAGCGGCGCCGCCACGGCCGGAACAGCCGCCAACATGGCGATCGCCGCCACGGCGATCGTCCAACGCGCCTTCATGCGGCGTCTATCTCTTGGTGGGCGCGAGTCGTTGAATCTGGCGCCCACGGCGGTCCCGACCGCGTGGCGAGTAAGGCACCAGCCCATCATCAAATTCCCCAACGCCCTGTCTATTGTCTGACTAATGGTAGCGAAACCACGGACCGATGTCCGATTAAATCTCAGCTTCGTCATTCGCCATGGGATGCCATGCCCGTCGCGATTGGCCGACCGCATGGGTCAAGCGCTGGGCCGAATGTCCTTATTGCGGAGGGCGGCCAAGGTCTGCTTGTGGCGCATTCGCGCCTCTGAACCGGAGGCGCTGATCGACCGTGAAGGGTAGCCCCGTTTAGCGGACTGTTTCTCCAGCCAGAAGGCGCCCCCAGATGCGCCGTCCACGCTCTTGGTAAAGGCGCGTCTGCTCGACGAGCTGTGAAAACTCGCCGCCTCCGGTCAATTCGGGAGGCAGCAAGGGGTCGTGCATGATCTCGGCGATCACCGCGCGGCCCACGAGCAAGCTCTCGCGAGCGGCGGCCTCGAGCTCGTGCTGGTCAAGACGCCGCTCACTCTCGAGTAGAGCTTGGAGCAAGCGGTGATAGTTGGCGCGCAACGCATCGATCGCCCACAGCCCTTGAACCTCGGCGTACTGGACCGCATCGAGCTGCTCCACGCCAACCACCTCGGCGCCATCGGCAAGGCCCAGTTGGGGAAGCTGAAGCCGCAGACTTTCAGCTCCGCCGGCCAGATTAGCGGGACGGAGGTGAAAGCCCGGCCGCCACGTGCGGAAGCCCCGCAGGCTCAGGGCCCGGCGGTGCCGCCGCAGACGTGTGCGATCGGTGGTCGAGATCTTTGGGTCGACGACGGCGACCCAATTGCCCGCCCACGGCGTCATCCATGACATCCGGCCAAGCCAGCCCATCACGTCCTCGGCCATCGGCTGGTAGGCGGGATGGAAGCCGTACAACCCGCGTTCGGCCTTGCAGAGCTTCCGTTGCTGCACCAGGCGGGTCAGGGCCACGCGCATTTGACCCTCGCCCACGTCAAGGACCGCTCCGGCGCGGCACAGATCCTGGACCGACAGGCGACTTCCGTCAGCCGCGGTCAGCAAGTCGAGCACGAGATCGGTGGCGGGGGGAACGACCGGCGTCATGTTTCAGCCCTTAGCGCGTTTGCATCTTAGGGAATGTTTCCATTGATGACATGTTTTGGTCGTGATCTGTAATATTCCAGATAGGGAGAACAAAGTGATGGCGGCGGAGACCTCCGCACACGACCGCCCGGGCGCTGGCGTCCGGATCGAGGTCGACGGCGACATAACCACCATTATCCTCTGCCGGCCCGAGCGGCGAAACGCTGTCGACGGACCCATGGCGCAAGCTCTGCGCGCGGCGTTCCAGGCGTTCGAGGCCGATGAGAGCCAGCATGTGGCCGTGCTGTTTGGCGAAGGCGGCGCGTTCTGCGCCGGCGCCGACCTGTCGGCCCTGGAGGATCCGACCCGCGCGCATGAGTTGGACCCCAGCGGCGCCGGCGCCGGTCCTATGGGCCCCTCGCGTCTTCTCCTGTCCAAGCCGCTGATTGCCGCCGTGGCCGGTCCCGCCGTGGCCGGCGGGCTGGAACTGGCCCTGTTGGCCGACCTGCGAGTGGTCGAGGAGACCGCAGTTTTCGGAGTCTTCTGCCGCCGGTGGGGTGTGCCGCTGATCGACGGCGGCACGGTGCGTCTGCCGCGGGCAATCGGCATGTCGCGCGCCCTGGACATGATCCTGACCGGCCGCCCGGTCGACGCTCGAGAAGCCTTAGACATGGGCCTGGCCAACCGGGTCGTGGCGCCGGGCCAGGCGCGCGTCGCCGCCGAGGCGCTGGCTCGCCAGATCGCCGCCTTCCCGCAGGCCTGCATGAAGGCCGATCGCCACTCGGCCTATGCTCAATGGGACCTGCCGCTGGACGCCGCCCTCAAGCAGGAGGGACGCTTGGGCGCGCCGATCGTGGCGGCGGAGGGACGCGCGGGGGCGCGTCGTTTCGTGGGCGGCGCGGGCCGTCACGGCCAGTTCGGAAATTGAGGAAGATCCCGACATGAGCCAAGGCCCGAGCTGCCTGGAGTTGATCGAACGCGGCGCGCGCCAGCACGCCGACCGCATCGCCGTAATCGCCGAGGGTCACAGCCTGACCTTTGCCGAGGTGAACGTGCGAGCTAATCGCCTGGCCCACGCCATGCGCTCGGCGGGCCTTTCGCCGCACCGCCGCGTGGCGCTGCTCGCCAATAATGGTGTGCACAGCGTACCCTTGGACTTCGCCTGCGTGAAGGCGTGCCTGAACCGGGTGCCCCTGAACGCCCGCCTGGCGACCAGCGAACACGCCCGGATGCTCGCGGAGGCCCAATGCAGCGTCCTGGTGTTCGGTCCGGATCTTCTGGATCGCGCCGCCGAGCTGAAGGCTCTAAAGCCGGATCTCGTCTGCCTGGGTCTTGGAGCGCGGCTGGACGACGGCGACGACCTGCTGGCGATGGCCGAGGCGATGCCGGGCGACGCGCCGCAGACCGATGCCCGGCTCGAGGACGTGATCGTCACCCTCTATACCTCCGGCACCACCGGTGTGCTGAAGGCGGCCCAGCACACGCAAGGCTCCTACGCGGCGATCTGCCGGAACATCCTCATGAACCTGTTCCCGGCCAGTCCCGACGACGCCATGCTGCACTCGGCCTCGCTGATCCATGCGAGCGGCACGTTCGTGCTGCCGCTGTGGGTGCGTGGCGGGCGCAACATCGTGCTTCCAGGCTTTGCGCCCGCCGCTTTTTTGCAGGCGATCGCCGAGCATCGGGTCACCGCGATAAACCTGGTGCCGACGATGATGCAGATGCTGCTGGAGCATCCAGACATCGACCACTTCGACATCTCGTCGCTCGAGCGGATCATCTACGGCGCCTCGCCGATGCCGCGCGCCGTGATCGAGCGGGCCATCGCTCGCTTCGGCCGGGCTCGGTTCTGGCAGTTTTTCGGCCAGACCGAGGTCCCGCTGTGCATCGCCGTGCTGCGGCCGGAAGACCATCACGGCGAACAATTGGGGGCCTGCGGGCGACCGGCTGTGGATGTCGAGATCCGTCTGGTGGACGAGGGCGGTCGGGACGTGGCGACGGGCGAGATCGGTGAGATCCTGGTGCGCGCGCCCAGCGCTGCGGCCGGTTACTTCAACGCGCCCGATCTGAGCGCTCAGACCTTCGACGCAGAGGGATAGGTCCATACGCGCGACGTCGGCCTATTGGACGCGAACGGCCTGCTGCACCTGCGCGACCGCACCTCGGACATGATCATCTCGGGCGGCTACAATGTCTATCCGCGGGAGGTCGAGGACGCCCTGATCACCCATCCGGCGGTGCTGGAGGTCGCGGTCGTGGGCCTGCCGGACGACAAGTGGGTCGAGGCCGTCACCGCCGTCGTGGTGCTGCGCGCCGGACAGGCGGCGACTGACGTCGAACTGATCGCCCACGTCGCCGCAGGGATCGCCTCCTACAAGAAACCGCACCGCATCGTGTTCGCCGAGGCCATTCCGAAGACGGCGGTCGGCAAGCTGGACCGCAAGCGCTTGAAGGCGCAGCTTCTCGTCTAGGCGATGGTTCGCAGCATGGCTGGTTAGCGGGGATCGTGAGAGCCTCGTTATTCACAAGGCGATGCCAAGAAGCTCACTGGCGCATGCTGGTCAGGTCTATTTCCGCTCCAGCCTGAGCTTTCGAGATGTCGAGGAATTGCTGGCCGAACGCGGCGTCAAAGCCAGCTATGAGACGATCCGACGAACGAAGCCACCTCCATCTTTCGGGTGGCCTGCGCGAGAACAACAGGGTGGAGGACTCGCACCCGCCGATCCGACAGTGGGAGCGAAGGATGCAGCGTTTAAAAGTCCGGCCTCCGCCCAGCGCTTTCTCGCCACCCACGCCGCCGTCTACGACACCTTCAACACTCAACGTCATCTGGTCAGCCGCGCAACGCTTCGGCGCTTCCGCGCCGAGGCTCACGCAGCGTGGGCGGCAGCCACCGCCGAACGCGGCCAAGTATTCGGCCTCCGCGACGCGGGGCGATCAACGTGACAGCCCCCCGGGCGTCGTTAGTAGGTCAGGCCGAAATGGATCGGATACAGGGGGGCCCGGGAGTCGTGCGGCGCATCCTCGGCCTGGGCCTCGACGGCGGCCATGGACGAAGGCAGCTCGAACGGCAGCTTGCCACGCGGCGGAGCGGCGCCGGTCAAGGCGTCGAGGAAGGCCTCGTCGCTGGATCCGAAGTCGCCGATCAAGGCGCTGACCTTGTCCCGCACGTTGGTCAGGATCGCCGGTCGGTCCAGGTAGACGGCGACGATGGTGGGGACCTTGGCCGAGGCGGCCTTGATCGCCTCGTAGTCGGCCGCGCCGTCCTTGAACGACAGGTCGCCCTCGTGCTGCATCGCGCCGAACACGAAGTTCGGGTGCAGGGTCTGGAACGGCGTCGCGGTTCGGATGATCGCCAGCTCGGCCTGGGCCAGATCCGCGACCGGAACGAAGCCGTGGGCGCGGGCGGCGGCGTCGGACACGCCCTTGAGCCAGACCTTCTTGCCGCCCGGCTTCAGCGGCAGCAGACCGTTCTTGTTCTCCAGCAGCGTCAGCGCCGCGCTCTGCGCCGCGCGGCCCTCCGCCACGAACGCCTGGGAACCGACGATGGCGGTCGCGGCCTTGGCGTCGACATAGGGATTCTCGAACAGACCCTGCTCGAACTTGATCGCCAGTATGCGCCGCGCCGCGTCGTCGACACGGGCCGGCGGGATCTTGCCGGCCTTCACCGCCGCCACCAGCTCGGCCGTGTCCTCGACGCCACCGAACTGGTCGAGGCCCGCGTTGACGCCCTTGGCGTAGCGATCGGTCTTGGAAAGCGCCTCGACGCCCCAGGCCGTCGAGAAGCCGGCGAAACTCGGCTTCTGGCCTTCGGGGAAGCCGTCGCGGCAGGTCTCGGGGCAGTCGTTGGTGATCGCCCAGTCGGACAGGACGATCCCCTTGAAGCCGTGCTTGGTCCTGAGTTGCTCGGTCAGCAGTTGCTTGGAGAACCCGGCCCCCACCTGTTCGAGCGGCTGACCGTCCAGCATGAGGTCCTTGAGGATCGCGTAGGTCGGCATCACCCCGACGGCGCCGGCGGCGAAGGCCTGGTCGAACGGTTTGACGTGCAGGTCGAACTGGCCGGCCGGGAAGACGGCGTAGCGGCCATAGCTGTTGTGGCCGTCGAAGCCCTTGGCCGAGGCGCCGTAGCCGACCCAGTGCTTGACCACCGCCGAAACGCCGTTCGGCACGAGGCTGGTCTGGCCGCCCTGGAAACCCTGGATGTAGGCCTTGACCATGCGGCCGACGAGATCCGGGTCCTCGCCGAACGTGCCGCTGATCCGCGACCAGCGCGGTTCGGTGGCGAGATCGGCCATCGGGGACAGGGCCTGATGAATGCCGACGGCGCGATACTCCTGGCGGGCGATGTCGCCGAAGCGGCGGACCAGCGTGTCGTCGCCGATCGCGGCGAGACCCGGGGCCTCCGGCCATTGCGAGAAGCCGCCCGCCGCCACGCTGGCTCCGTCCACGAACTGGAAGTGGTGGCGCGGGTCGGTGCTGATGGTCACGGGCACGCCCAGGCGGCCCTGCTCGGCGATCGCCTGGACGGCGTTGTTCTGTTCGGCCAGCCAGGCCGGATCGCCGGAAAGGCGCGTGATGAAGGTCGTCACGCGCCGATCGAGGATCAGCGGCTTCAGCTTGGCGAGGTCATAGCCCTGCCCTCGCCCCGGAACCATGCCGCCCACGGCCGGCAGGGTGCCGTGCATCATCTCGCCGGCCTTTTCCTCCAGCGTCATGCGGGAAACGAGGTCGGCGGCGCGCTGGTCCGGGGCCAGACGCCAGTCCTCGAACGGCGAGAGCTTGCCGTCACGATCGAGGTCGCGGAAACGCAGCCCCTCGACCGTCAGCACCTTGCCGTCGCGGACTCCAAGGAGCGGTTGGGTGGCGGCCAGGGCCGACGAACCGGTCGCGACCAGGATCGCGGTCGAGATCAGAAGACGTTGAAGGGCGCGCACATTGAACTCCGGATACGAACCAAAGAAAGCGCCCTCGGCGCGCAGGAACGCCGAGGGCGGTAAGTCGCCGGGAAGCTAGAAATTGACCCCCAGGCGCAGGCCGTAAGTGCGCGGTGGCGCGTAAAACTCCCCATTGCCGTTGGTGGCCACGCCCGTCGTCGAGTTTGGCGACGAGGCGGTGCGCACATCGTCGTCCTCGAGGTTGCGGACATAGCCCTGCAGGTTCCAGCGATCGTCGGCGCTGGTGTAGGTCAGGCTGAGATCTGTCTTGGTGAAGCTGCCCTGCTTGTTCTGGGCGAAGCCATGGTACTCGAGGTTCTTGCCGCTCTCGTAGTGTGTCTGGACGCGGCCGACGACCTTCGCGCCCGATGCGATCTCCCAGGTGTGCTGGTAGCCGACGTTCAGGGTCCAATCCGGCGTGCGGGCCATGCGGCAACCCGAGAAGTCGGTCGACCGCGGCGCCGCGGCGCTCCAGTTGGCCTTGAAGCAGGACGCGACCGTCGCGTTGGCGGCGTTGTTGGAGAAGGCGTCGCCTAGCGGCAGCACGAAGTCGGTGTAACGGGCGTGCAGCCAGCCCAGCGTGGCGTCGATCCGGTCGTTCTCGGTGATGACCAGATTGCTTTCGAACTCGACGCCGTAAACCCGCGCCTTCTCGGCGTTCAGGGTCACGGAAGCCTGCTGGCCGGCGATGATGCCCACGGCCGTGACCTGGAAGTCGCGGTAGTCGTAGAGGAAACCGGTGGCGTTGAACTGCAGGCGGTTGTCGAAGAAGCGGTTCTTCACCCCCGCCTCGTACGAGGTGATCTTCTCCGGCGCGTAGACGTTGTTGGCGACGCCGTCGTAGTAGCCGCCGGCCTTATAGCCCGTGGCGACGTTGGCGTAGAGCATGCTGGTGCTGGTGAGGTCGAAGTCCGCGCCGAGCTTCCAGTTGGTGGCGTCCCACTTGGCGTCGGCCAGGTTCTTGATGACCGTGCTGGTGATCGCCCCCGCCGAATTGGTCAGGAAGGTGCCGCCATCGCGCGCCTTGCGGTCCTCGGTGTAGCGCAGGCCGCCGGTGACGCGGAACCGATCCGTCACCTCGTAGGTGCCCTGGCCGAACACGGCGATCGACTTGGCCGTGACCTCCGGCTGGATGAACGACAGGTACGAGTTCGTGGCCAGGAAGACGCGGAAGTCGACGTTGTTGTCCTCGGTGAAGCGGTAGAGCCCGACCACCCACTTCAGCTTGCCCGTGTCGCCGCCCAGGCGCAGTTCATGCGACCAGGTGTGGTCCTTGCCCTTGAAATAGTTGGGCGCGCCGGTGCTGGCGTTCTCGCCGTTCCGATCCAGGCGCGAGAAGTTGTAGCCGGTCAGATAGGTCAGGGTGGCGAAGCTCAGGTCCAGGTCGGCCTGTGCGTGAGCGCCGAAGAACTTGTTGTTGCGATAGAGGTTGGTGGCGCAGTTGCAGGTCCAGGGATCGCTGGTGGCCAACGCCGTGCCGTAGGTCTTGTCGCCGCCGCCGGCGCCGCCCTGGTGCAGATAGTCCGCGCCCGCGCGCAGCGAGAAGGTGTCGGTGGGCTTCCACAGCAACTGGACCCGCGCGGACTTGTCGTCCTGGTCGTAGCGATCATTGCCGCCGGTCCCAGGCCCCTTGTTCAGCGCCTTTACGTAGCCGTCGTGGCGCGAGGTCTGGAAGGCCGCGCGCACGGCGATGGTGTCGCTGACCGGCAGGTTGACCATGCCCGAGGTGGTGATGGCGCCGTAATTGCCGACGTCGACCGAGCCATTACCCTCGTAGTCGAACTTGGGCTGCTTGGTGATGACGTTGATAGCGCCGGCCGTGGCGTTGCGGCCGTAGAGCGTGCCCTGAGGGCCGCGCAGAACCTCGACCCGGTCGACGTCGTAGAAGAGAGCGCCCACCGAGGTGGAACGGGCGATGTAGATGCCGTCCATGTGATAGGCGACCGCCGGATCGCCAACCTCGGTGGTGTTGGTGCTGCCGATGCCGCGCAGGAAGACCACCGCCGCGCCCGAGCCGCTGGAGCTGATCTGCAGCGCCGGCACCTGGGACGACAGATCCACGACCGTCTTGATGCCCTGGGCTTCAAGCTTGTCTCCCGTCACCGCCGATACGGTGAGCGGGGTCTTCTGAAGGTTTTCACTGCGGCGTTGAGCGGTCACGACCACTTCGTCGAGCTTCACGGCGCTGTCCTGAGCCGCCGCGCCAGGCGCGTGAAGGCCCGCGGCCGCCACGGCGGCCGATGCGAACAGAAGACTACGCATCTCTTTCCCTTTGTCCTGGCTGGACTCGGAGCGCGCCGACGCGAACGCCGGACGCCACGGTTCCCAGGGCGCCATCCGGCGCCTGTTTGCGTTTCCTTGGGCCCCTTGTTCCGAGGCCTTTTCCCGACGCGGTCGTCGTCGCCAAGATGGCTACGACAACGTTGTCTCAAACTAGACAGCACGATTACGACAACGTTGTCTATGATCGATTCCATTGACACCGCTGTCGAAAATATTGGCCAACGGACGGAATTCGCCTCCGACGAAGGCCCATGGCGAAGCTTTGTTCGCCGGCCCCGGGCCAACGCCGAAAATCGGTCGTGTCTGGCGGGATCCTTGGCCGATCCGGCCTAGGCCAGCGGCGGGGCGGCCGAGTCCCTCTGGACGAGGCGATAGTCCAGTTGGCGCGCCGCGACCCGGGCGCGGAGCCGCTCGTCGCCGAATCCGTCGATCAGCATCTCGACGGCGGCCTCCGCCATCTCGGCGGTGGGCTGATGGACCGTGGTCAGGCGCGGCCAGGCCGCTTCGGCCGTTGGCGTGTCATCGAAGCCGACCACCGAAAGATCGCGCGGCACGGACAGTCCGTGCTTGGCGGCGGCGGCCAGGGCGCCCACCGCCATCTCGTCATTGGCCGCGAAGATCGCGGTCGGACGCTCGGGCAAGCCCAGCAAGCGCTCCGTGGCGTCGAAGCCCGACAGGCTGAGAAACTCGCCCTTGGCGATCCATTCGGGCCGAGGCTCGACGCCCCGGTCGCGCAACGCCTCGATATAGCCTTGGCGCCGACGCGCCGCCGAGCCGTGATCGGCGGGACCATCGATGAAGGCGATCCGCCGGTGACCCATGTTCCATAGCCGCAGGGTCTGCTCGCGCGCGGCCTTGCGATCATCCATGAAAACATAGGGCGAACGCTCGAACTCGCGATCCGGCGCGATGCGCACATAGGGCAGTCCCGCGGTCTCGACCGCCGCCAGAACCTCGGGATCGTCACAGGTTGGCGGGGTCAGCACCACGCCGTCGAACCGGGCGTCGCGCAGTTCGTCGGCGAACCCCTGGACGCCGCCCACGGCGTCGGGCGGCAGCACCTGTTCGACAACCAGGTGGTAACCGGCCCGGCGACAGGCGCGCATCGCGCCCACCTGAACCTCGCCCACATAGTGATAGGCGCCGACACGCATGAAGATCACGCCAATGAGATAGCTGCGGCGACTGGACAGCGAGCGAGCCGAGACATTTGGGCGATAGCCCATCGCCGCGACGATTTCCAAGACGCGCGCCCGGGTCTCGGCTCCAACCCCCTCTTCCTGGTTGATGACGCGCGAGACGGTCTTGATGGACACGCCGGCGGCTCGGGCGATGTCGACGATCGTGAACTTCGCGGCTGGCGGATCGCGCTGCATGCGGCGACACCTAGCGAAAACGACGCGATGACGCGAGGATTTCAAGGCCAGGATCGCGCTCGGGCCAATAACGATGGACGCGCTCTAGACGGATTGCTCTGGGCCGCGATCCTCACCTCTCCGCCACGAGGCGTCGAGGCGAGCTTCGCGTTCAGTTGACTTGCCCCACCGACGCCGTGGCCGGAACGTCCACTGCTTCCCAACGCCATCAACACCTTGATGACGGAGCTTTGGGATCGGGGGTTAGCCGCGCCATGCCTAACCAGTTCCGCGGGCGGTGGAACTGTACAAGCGAAACTTGGCATTCGTCCCTTCGCGCCATCCTACTGGCGAATATCAACGCCGGAGCGCGAAGCCGACATGGACGGCGCGCGGCGCCGAATAGCTGGTGACGCCGTCCGCCGTCTGACCGACCGCCAGATCGGCGTCGAGGGCGTTGTCCGCCGCCAGGTAGATCTCGCTGGTCGGCGACAGCGCCCAGCCGACCCGAAGGTCCAGGCTGGTCCCGGCCCTGAGCGTCCGCTGGTTAAGGTCATCCTCGAACCGCTTGCTCTCGTAGCGCAGGTCGGCGTCGAGGCTGAGCCGGTCGAACGGCTTCCAGCGCGCGCCGGCCGTGACGGTCAGGGCCGGCGCCTGGGCGGGGCGCTTGCCGGTCAGCTGAGCCGCCGCGCCCCCGCCGTCGACGCGGGCGTGGGTGGCCGAGAAAGCCGCGCGCACCGTCCAGGCCGGCGAAAGGTCGGCGGCGATGTCGGCTTCCAGGCCGTAGGCGTTGATCTCGCCGGCGTTGCGCCGCCGGCGGAGCACCCCGCCGGCCGGGATGAAACCGGCCACCGGGAAGGTTGCTGGCCCGACGCCGACGGTGACGTTGGTGATCGGATCCTGGATCTGGTTGTAGAAGACGCCCAGGCTCCACTTCGCGGCGCCCTCGCCGGAAAGACCGGTCTCGACGCCGTACAGGGTCTCGGGCTTCAGGGCGGCGTTGGCTTCGGTGACGTCGTTGCCGACGCGGAACGGGCGGTGGAGCTCGTTCAGGGTCGGGGGTCGGAAGCCGGCGTAGGCCGCCCCCCGCCACCAGGTCTGGCCCGACAGACGCTGGCGCACCCCGACGCGGCCTGTCGGCGTCGTTCCCGAGGCGTTGGCCGGTGGCGCGTCCAGCGTCAGGCCGCCGGTGGCCGTGTCCCGCTCGCGCCTGACGCCGTCGTACGAGCGCCAGCCGTCCAGCCGGGCGCCAGCCGCCAGGGAGAAGTCACGACGCGCGAAGGCCATCTCGGCGTAGAGACCGCCGACCAGGGTGCGGCCGCCGGCCGTGCGCTGGCGGGTGAAGGCGCCGCTCATGTAGCGGAAGAGCTCGTGGGTCTGGCCCTCGGTCGCGCGGACGTCGCCGCCCAGCTCCCAGGACCACTCGCCCCGCCCGCCCTGCCAGGCGGCGTTGAGGCCGTAGCCGCTGGCCGGAGTCGAATACTGGTCATTGGCCGGCGTCGTGCCGACCCGTCCCGCGGCGACGGCGGCGGAGGTGTTCTCGAGGTCGCTGGTCCGGGCCCAGGCTTGTACGCGCCAGGCCTCGCCGGCCAGGGTCACGGCCAAGGAGCCGCCGGTGGCGTTCGATCGCGCGCCGACCAGGCCGGCGTCACGCTTTTCCTGGAAGGCCCCCACCCGGATCGCCCAGCGCACGCCGCCCGCCGCGCCCTGGACGCGGGCGGCGATCGAGCCGTCCTCCAAGGTCGTGGGCGTATCGGCCGCGCCGGCCGCCGAACCCCGCACCGGTCGATACCCGTCGGTGCGCGAGCCGCTGGCGGTCAGCAGCAGGTGGTCGGTCCCGACGGTCCCGGCCGCGCGCCAACTGTCGCGCTGGCCGCCCTGGACCGTGAAGCTGGTGAGGCCGCCGCCGGCCGCCCGCTCGCGCAGGGCCACGACGCCGGTGAGGGCGCCGGCGCCGTAGGGCCCCGCCCCCGCGCCACGCACGATGGTCGCGCCCGAAAGGCCCTCGCCCGGCAGCGCCGTCCAGATCACCCAACCGCCGAACGGATCGTTCTGCGGCGCGCCGTCCAGGGTGACTAGCGCCCGGCCCGCGCCCGACGGCGCCACGCCGCGCAGCGACAGGCCCTGGATGGTCGGATTGGCCGCGTCGCTGCCCGTACGTCGAAACAGCGAGACCCCGGGGGTGGTCTTCAGCACGTCGTCCAGCCGCGCCGCCGCGCCCAGCTGGGCGGCGTCGTAGACAGCCGTAGAGAAAGCCTCCTGCCCCGCCAGAGGCGGCAGGCGGGGCGCCTCGACAACGACGGCGGAAACCGGGGGCGGGGCGTCAATCATCTACTTCTGGGAGGACAGATAGGCGATGATCGCCGCTCGCTGATCCGCCGCGGAGACCCCGACCATCATCTTGGTTCCCGGCGCCGCCTTTCCGGGCGCGGCTAGAAAGGCGTCCAGGCGGGCCGTGCTCCAGGTCGTCTTCGACCGTTTCAGCGCGTCGCTGTAATTGTAGCCGGCCGCGGCCCCTAGCTTGCGGCCGACGACGCCCTTCAAGGGCGGTCCCATCTTTCCCGGCGCGGGCGTCAGGCCGTGGCACATGCCGCAGCGAGATTCAAACAGCGCCTGGCCGTTGGCCTGGGCCGCGGCGCTGGATCCGGCATGGAGAACCGGGACGATGACGGAGACCAGGAGGAAGACGTTTTTCATGAAAGGCCGCATCGCGATTTTCTACCGAGGCCAAGGGCGCGGCCGGACCACGACATCCGGCCGCGCGGCTGTTTAGGGCAGCCGGTAGGCCACGACGGCGTCGGACATCTGCGGCCCGCCCGCGGTGGTGCCGCCGCCGGCGGTCGCCACGACATATTGCTTGCCGTCCGCGCCCATATAGGTGATCGGCGTGGAGTGGGCGCTGGCCTCCATCTCGGCTTCCCATAGCGTCTTTCCGGTCTTGGCGTCGAAGGCCCGCAGGCGGCGATCATTGGCCGCGCCGATGAACACCAGGCCCGACTTGGTGGTGATGCCGCCGCCCAGGTTCGGCGCGCCGGTCTTGGCGCCCTTCTCGCCCAAGGCCTCGGTCGTGCCGAGCGGAACCCGCCAGGCGATCTTCTGTGTCCGGACATCGACCGCGACCAGCTCGCCCCAGGGCGTCGCGCCGCACGAGAGCACCAGGCCGGGCTTGACCGTGAAGCTGAAGGGCGGAGCCGGACGCTGACCGGCGGGCGGACGCGGCGGCGCCGCTCCCGCCGGCCGGGCCGAGCGGTTCATCATGCCGACCCCCGCGCCGGGACTGGCCTTCGGCCGGAAGACGGCGCGGTTCTGCACGTTGATGAAATAGTAGCCCGTCTCGGGGTTGTACGCCCCGCCGCCCCAGTTGGGGCCGCCCGTCGGGCTGGGATAGCTGATCGTGGCGTGCTGGCTGCTCTGGCGGGGCGCGTAGAGCGGTACGCTGACGGTGTTGTTGTCGTCCCAGTACTTGGTGCAGGCGGCTTTCATACCCGGCGCCAGATCCGGAATCTCATCGCGGGTCATCTGGGTCCGTGACAGCGGACCCGGCGCGATCGGGAAGGGCTGCGTCGGCCAGGACTGCGCGGCCAGTTCCGGCTCCGGCTGTGGCACCGGACGCTCCTCGTAGCCGTTGATCGGCTCGCCCGTCAGGCGATTGAACATGAAGAGCAGTCCCTGCTTGCCGGTCAGCAGCAGGGCCGGGATCTTCCGGCCGTCGGCGGCGACGTGTTCGTACAGCACCGGCGGCGTGGGGGCGTCGAAGTCCCAAAAATCGCGGTGCACGATCTGGCGGAACCAACGCAGCTTGCCGGTCGCCGCGTCGAGCGCGATCACCGAGCTCGAATAGAACTGCGAGCCGGCCGCCTCGCTGTTGAGGTCGCCGACCGGCGCGTAGACGATGCCGTTCTCGGCGTCGAGGGCCATGGTCGACCAGACGTTGGCGCCGCTGACGTCGCGCCATTCGTCGCCCTTGTAGGTGTCGGCGTTGGCCTCGCCCGGTTGGGGCACGGTGTGGAAACTCCAGACCAGGCGGCCCGTGCGCGCGTCCCAAGCGCGGACGTCGCCGCGCGGCGCCGGCGGACCGGCTTCGCCCGGGCGCGCGCCGGTGATGATCAGGTTCTTGTAGACCGTGACCGGGTTGGGGATCGTGAAGGTCGCCCGCCGCGACTCTCCGACGATTTCCGAAGCCACGCCGACATAGGCGTCGATCTGGCCGTCGCGGCCAAACCCTTGGGCCAATTGACCCGTCGTGACGTCGACGGCGCGGATATACCCTTGGTCGGTGCCGAAATAGATGCGCGGCGCGGTCTTCTCGTCGCCCGGCCAGTAGGCGATCCCCCGACCGTGGATGTTGAGCGGGGACTCGTACTTCCAGATCACTTCGCCGGTCTCGGGCCGCAGCGCTGTGATCGAGGCCTTCAGCGCGGGGTTGCGCGGCGAGGCGGGCGTGGAGAAGTACATGATCCCGCCGACCAGGATCGGCGTCACCTCGAAGCGGAAATCCAGGCCCTCGTCGCCGTTGTCGCTGCGCCCGGCGCCGTAGTGGTAGGTCCAGGCGGGCTTGAGCTTGCCGACGTTCTTGGGGGTGATCTGGGTCAGCGGCGAATAGTTCTGATTGGCGTCGCCGCCCCCGTACGCCGCCCACTGATTGGGCCCCTGCGGACGGTCGTAGGCCTTGGCCGGCGCGGCGGCCGCAGCGGCGACGGGCGCCGGCGCCGCGCCGCCGACAGGCGCGAAGTTGGCGGCCAGATAGCCATGCACCGCGCCGAAATCCTGTTCCGAGAGCTGAGCGCCTAGACCCACCATCTTCTTCATGGTGTCCCGCCACTCGTCCGCCGTGCGGCGCTTGCTCGTGGCCAGGGCGGCGCTGTGACAGGCGGTGCAGGACGAGATGAAGGCGGCCTTGCCAGGACCGGCCGGGAGCTTGTCCTCGCCAGCGGTGGCGCCGCCGGGCGCAGCCTGGGCCCACAACAGCGTGGCCGAACTGACGGCGGTCACCCCGGCGACGGTCAGCACCGCGCCGAACTTGAGAAGGCGCTTGCGGCCATGATCGGCGGCTGCGGGTCGGATGTGGGTCATTCACGGGACTCCAACGGGAGACGGGATGGCATGAGGAAAGGCGGAGGGCTCACCGCGCGGGGTCGGGGAGCCGGCGCACGTCGCCGACGGCGAAGGTGTAGGAAAGCGCCCCCAGCAGGGCCATGACGCCGATGAAGGCCAGGCCGCCGAAGAACGAACCGGTCTTGGCCACCACGAAGCCGATGACGATCGGCGTGACGATGCCGGCCAGGTTGGTGCAGAAGTTGAAGAGGCCGGCGGTGAGGCCCACGAGGGACTTGGGCGCGACGTCCGAGATCAGCGTCCAGCCCAGGTTGGACATGCCCTGCCCGAAGAAGGCCACGGACATCACCGCGATCACCAGCGCGTCGCTGCGAATGAAGGCCGCCAAGGCGATGGTCGAGGACATCAGCAGGCCGCCGACGATCGGCAGTTTGCGACCGAGGTTGGCCGAACCGCTGCGACGGACCAGCGCGTCCGAAACCTGTCCGCCGACGAGAGCTCCGACCGACGCGGCGATGAACGGCAGGACCGCGTAGAACCCGACCTTCAGCCAGGACATGTTGCGCTCGGTCATCAGGTAGGTCGGGAACCAGGTGAGAAAGAAGACGAGCGTGGCGTTGGTGGCGAACTGACCGAAGGACGCGCCCAGGATCTGGCGTTGCCTGAGCAGGTAGCCCACGTCCTTCCACGAAAAGGTCGTCTGGGCGTAGGACGACACGCCACCTCCAGCGGCGATGTGATCGAGTTCGGCCTGGTTGACCGCCGCGCTCTTGTCGGGGTCCCGATAGAACCTCAACCAGACCGCGGCGAAGATCAGGCCCAAGGCGCCCACGCCCATGAACAGCACGCGCCAGCCGAACCTGGCCGTGATCCAGAAGAGAAGCGGGCTCAGGAACGCGATCCCGAAATACATGCCCACGGTGTAGACACTGTTGGCGCGCGCGCGTTCGCGCTGCGGGAACCAGGACACCAGCACGCGACTGTTGGCGGGGAAGCAAGGCGCCTCCGCCGCGCCCAGTCCGAGCCTGAAGCCCAGCAGACTTCCCAGGCCCGTGGCGAAGCCCTGCAGCACGGTGAACATCGACCAGAGGCCGACGGACAGGAAATAGGTCAGGCGAACGCCAAAGCGATCGAGGAACACCCCGCCCGGGATCTGCGCCAGCGCATAGGTCCAGGAGAAGGCCGAGAACACCAGGCCCATGGTCGCCGCGTCGATGCCGAGGTCCTTGGTCATCGTCGGCGCCGCGACGCTGAGCAGGGTCCGGTCGAGATAGTTGATGACCGTTCCCAGGGCGATCAGGGCCAGCACCCCGTAGCGGACATTGGTGGGCTTGGGCCCCGTGGCGGTGTTCATCGTCTTCGTCTCGACTTGGCCGGCGCGCGCGGCGGCGGGATCCAGGAGGGTCATGTGCGGCGAGCTCAGGGGCGATCGGGCGTGACGTCGGCGTCGGTCACGCCCAGCGCCCACTTGATGCCTTCGAGGTAGAGTTTCTGCACCGCGGGGTCGTCCCAGACCTCGTCGCGGTGGCCGAGCGCGGACGAGAACACACGTCCCTTGCCGTAGGTCCTGGCCCAGACGATGGGGAGATCGCCGTCAGGACGCTTGGCCAATTGCTCGGGCTTGAGCTTGGCGGGATCGACCCGCACGATAGTGTGCACCTTGCCCTTGGCGTAGGGCTCCTTCAGATACGGAAACTGGTCGGCGAAGGTCGTCGGGAAGGTCGCCGCGCCGGGAAACTTGGGATCGGAGATGATCAGGCCCGTCGGTTCGATCGGCCATTCGCCGGCCATCACCCCGCCGATCATCTCGCCGTATTCGGGCCAGTCGAAGTAGGCGATCGTGGCGGCGTGGGCCGCGACGAAGCCCTTGCCGTCCTCGTGGACGAAGGCCAGCAAGTCGGCCTTTTGCTGCGGGGTCAAAGTCCCCTCCCCGCTGCCCATGAAGAAGATCGCGTCGAAATAGTCGAGGTTCTTGGCGTTGATCGGACGGCCTGTGTAGCGCGCCCCTTTGCCGATCAGCGGCTGCTTGGTGATCATCTGCGAGTCGGTGCGCAGGAAGGCGACATAGGCTCCCGTCTCGCGGCCCAGGCGCTCGACAACCGCCATCGCGTGGTTGATGGAGTCGTGGTGGAAGCCGCTCTGGACGTCGGCGATCACCAGGAGCTTCTTCTTGCCGGCATAGGCGTCGGGCATCGCCCCGCGCGCCGGCGGGGCGCCGGCGGTGACCGGCGCGGCCTGCCGCGCGACCGCGGGCGAGCCGATGATGAGGCCCAGAGCCGCCAGCGCGGCCGAAGCGAGTTTTCTCAAGTCCATGTCCCAGTCCTTGGCCGCCGGCAAAAGGTCGGGCCGAGGCGCGCGCCCCGGCCCTCGAGGTAGGTTAGAACTTCTTGGTCACTTCGACCGACCAGATGCGCCCGAAGATATTGTGGACGTTCAGGTCGACGGCGTTGGCCGCGTTGCCGACCTGGGTCAGCACGATCGGCGCGCTCTTGTCGGCGATGTTCTGGATGTTGACCGCCAGACGCAGCCCTTGCAGAGCCGACGGCGCGGTCACCGGCACGTTGTAGGCCAGGCCCGCGTCGAAGGTGGTCCACGACGGCACCTTGGTGTCGGGTTTCTTGACCCCGTTCACCGTGATGGTGGCGTTGTTCAGGTACGAGCCGACGTAGTTGGCCGCGATGTTGGCCGACCAGTCGCCGTTGCGCAGATTGGCGCCGAAGCGGCCGCGCTTGCTAAGCTGGTTGCCATAGGTGTCCAGCGCCGTGAACAGCGGGGAGTTCGGCAGCAGGCTGCGCTTGAGGTCGATGATGTAGCTGAAGCTGCCGTTCAGGGTCAGGCGACCGGCCGGCGTCTCCATGCCGTAGTTGCCGGTGAAGTCCAGACCGCTCTGCTTGACGCGGCCCAGGTTGCGCAGGCCGCCCGTGACGATGCCGACCATCTGGCAGTCATTGGCCGTGGAGGGCGAATAGACGGCGTTCGGGTCGTTGAGCCAGGGCAAGTACTTGGGATTGTAGGTCGAGTACTGCGGCGTGCCGAGCAGGCCCGGCGGGTTGCCGCTGACGCAGCTCGCCGGCTGCGGCGCGGCGATGAAGAAGTCCTTGTAGAGCGCGTAGGTGGCCGGGTTCGACAGGATCAGGGTCGTATTGGGCAGGTTCTCGATGCGATCCTTGTAGTCGACATTGTAGTAGGTGACGCCCAGCTTCAGGTCCGGCGCGAAGGACGGGGTCCAGTCCCCGCCGACAGACCAGATCTTGGCCGACTCCGGACGCAGACCCGAGGTGTTCCCCGTGCGCAGCAGCACCAGCGACTGACCGGTCGCGGTGTTGGTCACCGGGATCGACGGGTCGTTCAGGCCGTTGGCGATGAAGGTGCGGTTGGTCTGGCCGACGGTGCGCGGATCGGATTCGCCCAGGGTCGCGGCGCGGAACGAGGTGCCCCACGAAGCGCGCAGGTGGACGTCTTCGGTCGGATCCCAGGACAGGCCGATCTTGGGATTGGTGGTCTTGCCGACGTCCGAATAGTGGTCGTAGCGCGCGGCCACCGACAGATCCAGCCGGCGCAGACCCGGGCGAGCATTGCCGGTTCCGAACAGCGGCACGAAGAGTTCGGCGTAGCCGGACTCGATGATCCGGTGGCTCTTGGCGTAGCGCGAGGTCTGGTAGGCCGTCGCCAGGTTCAGGGTGTTGAGGGCGCGAAGCTGGAAGTCGAGTTTCTGGTATTCGACGCCGGCGGCGATGCGAACCTTGCCGGCCGGCAATTCGAACAGCGAGCCGTCGACCTTGCCGCCCA
>NZ_DATFAV010000216.1:0-24302 GCF_035254145.1 Caulobacter sp.
GCAGCCGAACGTGCCGGTGGTGCTCTGCGCCAAGGGTGTCGAACAGGGCTCGCTGAAGCTGATGACCGAGGTCGCGGCCGAGACGATCCCTGGCGCGCCGATCGCGGTGCTGTCGGGCCCCAGCTTCGCCGGCGAGGTCGCCCGGGGTCTGCCGACCGCCGTCACCCTGGCCTGCGACAACGAGGCCTTGGCCCGAAGCATCGCCCACGCCATCGCCACCCCGACCTTCCGCCCCTATGTGGCCGGCGACATGATCGGGGCCGAGGCCGGCGGGGCGGTCAAGAACGTCCTGGCCATCGCCTGCGGCGTGGTCGAGGGCAAGGGCCTGGGCCGCAGCGCCCACGCCTCGGTCATCACCCGCGGCTTCGCCGAGCTGACCCGCTTCGCCGTGGCCTTGGGCGCCCGCGCCGAGACCCTGAATGGCCTGTGCGGCCTGGGCGACCTGGTGCTGACTTGCTCAAGCCCGCAATCGCGCAACATGAGCGTCGGCCTGGCGCTCGGTCAGGGCCTGACCCTGGAACAGGCGCTGGCCGGCAAGCTGTCGGTCGCCGAGGGGGTCGCCTCGGCCCCCGCCGTCCGCGCTCTGGCCCGCCAGCTGGGTGTCGAGACGCCGATCTGCGAGGCCGTCGCCGCCATCCTCGACGGCGAGCTGGCGGTGGACGCCGCCATCGCCGCCCTGCTGGCTCGCCCGCTGAAATCCGAAGGCTTCTAGAACAAGGATCGCCCGCATGGCCCTCTTCGCCATCCTCTGCAAGGACAAGCCCGGCGCGCTGGACACCCGTCTGGCCACCCGGCCCGTCCATCTTGACTACCTGAACCAGTCCAAGGGCCTGAAGCTGGCCGGCGCCCTGCTGGGCGACGACGGCAATCCGATCGGCTCGCTGCTGATCGTCGAGGCCGAGGACCTGGCCGCCGCCCAGGCCCAGGCCGATAACGATCCCTTCACCGCCGCCGGCGTCTTCGAAAGCGTCGAGGTCCGGCCCTGGCGCGTGGCGATCGGCTCGCTCTAGCCGCTTGCGCGCCGATCCCGACAATCCCGCCCGGCCCGCCGCCGGAACCCCGCTCTGCGCGCTGGACGAGATCCCCTCGCCCGGCTCGAAGGGCTTCCGGTTCCGCGAGGGCGAGGCCCTGTTCGCCGGCTTCGTGGTTCGTCGGGGCGAGACCCTGGCGGGCTATGTCGACAGCTGCCCGCACGCCGGCTGGCCGCTGGCGGGGTTCGCCGGCCGCTATCTGACGCGCGAGAACGACCTGATCCTGTGCGCGGGGCATGGCGCGCTGTTCAAGATCGAGGGTGGCGAATGCGTCGCCGGCCCCTGCCCCGGCCAGACGCTGACGCCCTGGCCGGTGGCCGTGCGCGACGGCCAGGTGGTGGTCGCCTGACCGGCCGGAAGCGCTAGCCTTCCGCCGCCGACCAGTCGCCCGACTTGCCGCCGGTCTTTTCCAGCAGGCGCACGGCCTCGATGACCATGCCCTTCTCGGCGGCCTTGAGCATGTCGTAGATCGTCAGGCAGGCCACGGAAGCCGCCGTCAGCGCTTCCATCTCCACGCCGGTCGGTCCCGTGGTCTTGACCCGGGCGGTGACCGAAAGGCCGCCGTCGGCCGGTTCGACCGACACCTCGACCTTGGACAGGACCAACGGGTGGCACAGCGGGATCAGGTCCGAGGTCCTCTTGGCGGCCATCACCCCGGCCAGTTCGGCCACGGCGCGAACGTCGCCCTTGCGGCCCGAGCCCGACACCGCCAGGGCCAGGGTTTCAGCGCTCATCCGCACGAAGCCGCCGGCGACCGCCTCGCGCGCCGTGGACGGCTTGTCCGAGACGTCGACCATGCGGGCCCTGCCCTCGCTGTCGATGTGGGTGAGCTTGCTCACGATGCCAGCTGCCTCATTGTTCAAGGAACCGGGGCATCAGCTCGACCATGTTGCAAGGCTTGTGGCGACTGTCGAGCTGGGCGCTGATGATCTTGTCCCAGCCGTCCTTCACCGCCCCGTTGCTGCCCGGCAGGCAGAAGACGATGACGCCGTCGATCAGGCCGGCCGTGGCCCGCGACTGCAGGGTCGAGAGTCCCACCGAGGCGTAGGACACCAGGTGGAAGACCACCGAGAAGCCGTCGATCTTCTTGTCGAACAGGGGCTCCAGCGCCTCGACCGTCACGTCGCGGCCGGTCAGGCCGGTGCCGCCAGTGGAGACGATGACGTCGACGGTCTGGCTGTCGATCCAGGCCCGGACCTGCCGGCGGATCGCCTCGACGTCGTCGCGGATCACGGCTCGGCCGGCGAACGCGTGGCCCGCGGCCTCGACACGATCGATCAGGATCTGGCCGGAGGTGTCGCTCGCCTCGTCCCGGGTGTCGGAGACGGTCAGGATGGCCACCCGCACCGGCTTGAACGGCAGGTCCGGCTTGATACCGCCGCCTGGCTTCAGCCCCGATTCCGACATTCCATGTCTCTCCAGCTTCAGTCCCAGCGTCGCGCGTCGGTCCTATCGCGGTCCGTCGGTTCGATCCAGCGCGCGCCGTCGGGGCCATGCTCCTTCTTCCAGAAGGGAGCCCGGCTCTTCAGATAGTCCATCAGGAAATCGCAGGCCTCGAACGCCGCGCGGCGATGGGCGGCGGCGGCGGCCACGAAGACGATCGCCTCGCCTGGCGCGATGCGGCCGACGCGATGGACCACCTGAGCGTCCTGCAGACCAAAGCGGGTCATGGCGGCGGCCATGATCTCGCCGATCGCCGTGTCGGTGAAGCCGGGATAGGCTTCGAGCTCCAGAGCGACCGCCGCGCCCTTCTCGGCGCGCGCCAGGCCGACGAAGGTAGCGATCGCGCCGGTCTCCTCGCGGCCCGCGCAAAAGGCGGTGACCAGCGCGCCCGGCTCGAACGGCTGGTCGGTCAGGGTGATGGTCATCCGCCGCTCATCGGCGGCAGGAAGGCGACCTCGGCGCCGGTGGTCAGGGCCGCCTCACCACGAACCAGGACCTTGTCGACGGCGACCTGCACGCCCGGACCGGCGAGCGCCGCGCCCAGGTCCGGATCGGCCGCCGACAGGACCGCGCGCAGGGTCGAGAGGTCGCCCGCCTCGATCCGGCGATCGCGCCAGCCAGCCTGGTCGGCCAGGCGTCCGAACAGCAGCACGCGAGCCATCCTTCAGCCCCCCGTCGTCGACATGTGGCGCGTCACCGCCGGCCGCGCGGCGGCGATCTGGAAATCGTGACCCTTGGGCTTGCCGCCGATGGCCGCCAGGATCGCCCGCTCCAGGTCGGCGTCGCTCGCCCCGGCGCGGATCACCGCCCGCAGGTCGCTGGCGTCCTCGCGGCCCAGGCAGGTGTGCAGCGTACCGGTGCAGGTCAGGCGCACGCGGTTGCAGGCCTCGCAGAAATTGTGGCTGAGCGGAGTGATGAAGCCGAGCCTCCCGCCCGTCTCGGCGACCCGGACGTAGCGCGCCGGACCGCCCGTGGCGTGGTGGTCGTCCTCCAGCGTCCAGAACGAGGAAAGATCGCGCCGCACGTCCTTCAGCGACAGGAATTGGTCGGTGCGATCCTGCTCGACCTCGCCCAGGGGCATGGTCTCGATCAGGGTGATCTCGCAGCCCCGGCCGTGAGCCCAGCGGATCAGCTCGGGCAGTTCGGCGGCGTTGTCGGCCTTCAGGGCGACAGCGTTGAGCTTGACCGCGATGCCGGCGGCCTGGACGGCGTCGATCCCGGCGATCACCCGCGCCAGGTCCCCGCCGCGCGTCAGGCTTCTGAACAGGCCGGGCTTGAGGGTGTCGAGCGAGACGTTGATCCGGCGCACGCCGTGGCGGGCCAGGTCGTCGGCGTAGCGCTCCAGCTGGGCGCCGTTGGTGGTCAGGGTCAGCTCGTCCAAGGCGCCGGACCGCAGGTGGCGCGACAGGCGCTCGACCAGGGTCATGAAGCCCTTGCGCACCAGGGGCTCGCCGCCCGTCAGCCGCAGCTTGCGCACGCCCATCGTCACGAAGGCCGAGGCCAGGTGGTCCAGCTCCTCCAGGCTCAGCACGTCGGCCTTCGGCAGGAAGGTCATGTGCTCGGACATGCAATAGACACAGCGCAGGTCGCAGCGATCGGTGACCGACACCCGCAAATAGGTGACGGCGCGCCCGAAACCGTCGATCAAGACCGGGCGGGACGCGGTGGAGACCGCTTGCGCGGCGCTGTCGTCATAAGGCGTCATGTCTGACCGCAAGATAGGCGCTGGAGCCCATGACGCAAAGGAATACGCAAGCGCTGGAGGCTGTGGTGCTGGCGGCGGGTCGCGGCGCCCGGTTCGGCGGCGACAAGCTCCTGGCCACGCTGGACGGCGCCCCCCTGGTGACCGGGGCGCTCAACACGGCCTTCGCCGCGCCGGTCCGGCGCGTGTTCGTCGCCGTGGGCGAGGACGAGCCGCTGCGCGCGGCGGTCCGGGCCGGCGCCGCGCGCCTGGGCGCGACCGAGCGCCTGATCCTGGTTCCGGTGGCCGATGCGGCCGAAGGCATGGGCGCCTCGCTGCGCGCGGCCGCCGCGGCCCTGCCGCAAGACACGGCCGGGGTCTTTGTCTTCCTGGGCGACATGCCGGCCATCGCCGCCACGACGCCGGCGCTGCTGGCCGCGTCCCTAGCCCGTCCGGACCAGATCGTGGTCCCGGTGCTGGCGGGGCGGCGCGGTCATCCGGTCCTGTTCGGCGCCGACTGGCTGGCGGACCTGCGGGCCCTGGGCGGGGACGAAGGCGCCCGGGCCCTGCTGAAGCGGGCTGGCCCGCGCCTCGTCGAGATCTCCGTCGAGGATCGCGGCGTTCACTTGGACATCGATCGGCCCGAAGACCTGGCTCGGGCCGCCGAAAGGCCCTGACGCCTACTGCGCGGGCGCCTCGGGGGCGGCCAGGATCTCCCGGATCCTGGCGATCAGGGCGATGGCCCCCTCGGTGTCGCCGCGCTCCTCCAGCGCCGCCAGTCTGGGCACCAGGATCGCCAGGACGCGGCGATGATCCTCGTGGACCAGAGCCAGGGCCTGGCGGAATTCGGCGAGATCCTCGTCCTCGACGCGGTCGTCCTCGGGTCCGGTCAGTTCCGTCATCGGCGGCGTCGTTCAGGCGCCGCGGACGAAGGGCAGGCGGCTCGTGGCGCGCCTCTCAAGCGAAAACAGGGCGTTGGCGACCGCCGGGGCGATCACTGGCGTGCCGGGCTCGCCCACGCCGCTGGGCGGCGCGCCGGACGGAACGATGTAGGTCTCCACCATGGGAGCCTCGTTGATCCGCAGCACGCGATAGCCGTCGAAGTTGGTCTGGTCGACCTTGCCGTCGGTCAGGGTCACCTCGCCGAACAGGGCGGCGGACAGGCCATAGCACGTCCCGCCCTCCATCTGGGCGGCGATCTGGTCGGGCGAGACGGCGACGCCGCAGTCTATGGCCGTGACCACCCGGCCGACGCGAGGGGTCCCGTTCTCCAGCCGGACCTCGGCGATCTGGGCGACGACCGAGCCGAAGCTCTCGTGCACCGCGACGCCGCGCGTCCAGCCCGCCGTGACGGCCGGTCCGGCCTTCTCGACCGCCAGGTTCAGCGCCACCAGATGCCGGTCGGCGCCGGCCTTGCGATAGAGCGCGCGGCGGTACTCAACGGGATCCTTGCCGGCCTTCGCCGCCAACTGGTCGATGGTGTGCTCCATGGCGAAGGCCGTATGGGTCGCCCCCACCGAGCGCCACCACAGCACCGGCACGCCGACCTCGGGCAGGGCCACCTGGGCGTCGACGATCGGCGTGGCCTTGAGATACGGCGAACCGGCCGTGCCCTCGATCGCCGTCTGGTCGGGGCCCTTGCCCATCGGCATGGGCGACCCCTTCATGATCGACTGGGTGACGATCCGGTGGCGCCAAGCGGCCGGATAGCCGTCCTTGTCCAACCGCACCTTGACCGCGTGGACCACAATTGGCCGGAAGTAGCCGGCCTGCATATCGTCCTCCCGCGTCCAGACCAGCTTCACCGGCCGGCCCTTGCCGATCGTCTTGGCGATATGGACGCTCTCGGCGACAAAGTCTGACTGGAAGTTGGCGCGCCGGCCGAACGAGCCGCCCGCGAACAGGGTCTCGATTTCGACCGATCCGGGCAGGCAGCCGACGATCTTGGCGGCGTTCAGCTGGTCCAGGGTCTGGCCCTGGGAGCCGGTCCACAGCTTGACCTTATTCCCGTCGACGCTGGCCACGCAGTTCATCGGCTCCATGGTCGCGTGGGCCAGATAAGGGAACTCGTAGGTCGCCTCGAAGACCCGCTCGCCCCGGGCGGCGTCCAGGGAGGCGTAGTCGCCGCGCTGGTCGAACGGCTGCCATTTGGCCGAGCCGTCCTTGCCGCTGGCGACGTCCTTAAACAGCTGGGAGATCGCCGCCGAGCCGCGCTTCTCGGCCTTGTCCTCGTTCCACGTGATCTTCAGCGCCTCGCGGCCCATGCGGGCGGCGTAGGTGCTCTGGGCCACGACGGCGACGCCGGTGGGGATCTCGAAGACGTCGACCACGCCCGGGACCTTGCGAGCCTCGGCGGCGTCGACGTTCTTCACCTTGGCGCCGAACAGCGGGGCGTGGGCGACCACCGCCGTCAGCATGTCCGGCAGGCGGACGTCCTGGGTGTAGCGGGCCGCGCCATCGCTCTTGGCCTGGGCGTCCTTGCGGCGCACCCGGTCGGTGCCGATCAGGGAGAAGGTCTTGGGGTCCTTGAGCTTGACGTCGCTCGGCGGCGGGACCTTGGCCGCGTCGGCCAACAGCTCGCCGAAGCCCGCTGTCTTGCCAGACGCGTGGCTCAGGACGCTGTCCCTGACCGTGATCTCACCGACCGCGACGTTCCACCTGTTGGCGGCGGCCTGGACGAACATGGCCCGCGCGCCCGCCCCGGCCTTGCGCAGCTGCTCCCACGAGTTGGAGATCGCCGACGAGCCGCCCGTCAGCTGCGCGCCCAGCGCGCCGTTGGCGTAGAGCTTGGCGTTGGCCGGCGCCTGTTCGACCTGGACCTTGCTCCAGTCGGCGTCCAGTTCCTCGGCGACGATGGCCGCCAGGCCCGCATGGCTACCCTGGCCGAACTCAATGTGCTTGGAGATCACGGTGACCACGCCGTCGGGCGCGATCTTGATGAACGGCCCGAAGGCCCCGACCTCGACCTTGGAGCCGGCGCTCATCAGGTCGGCGGGCGAGCAGCCGACCAGCAGGGCGCCGCCGGCCAGGGCGGCGGTCACCACCACGTCGCGGCGGCTGGGCGCGTCCTGCGGCTTGAACGGGGCGTTCATCGCACACCTCCCGGACCGGTCGCGCCCGAGGCGGCGACCAGGGCCGCGTCGATGTCCGCGTGCGGCTGGCCCGCCGGCGGAACGGCCGCGTCCTTGATCGCGGCGCGGATGCGCTGATAGGCGCCGCAACGGCAGATGTTTCCGGCCATGGCGTTGTCAATGTCCTCGTCGGAGGGCTTGGCGTTCTGGGCGAGCAGCGCGGCCGCCGACATGATCTGGCCGGATTGGCAGTAGCCGCATTGCGGCACGTCGTGGCGCACCCAGGCCTGCTGCACCGGATGCTGGCCGCCCAGGCCCTCGATGGTGGTGATCTTGGCCGCTCCGACCGCCGCGATCGGCGTGACGCACGAGCGAATCGGCTGGCCGTCCAGATGGACCGTGCAGGCTCCGCATTGGGCTATGCCGCAGCCGAACTTCGTGCCGGTCAGGCCCAGTTCGTCGCGCAGCACCCACAGCAGCGGCGTCTCTGGCGCGGCCTGCGCCGTCACGGCCTTGCCATTGATGTCGAGAGTCACGGCCATGCGTCTTCTCCTCCGGCCTAAGAAGGACGCGCGGCGTCCGCATCGAAAGCTAACACTGTTCACGTTGGAGTTGACTAGAGGATTCTGCGGCCCCTCGCGGTTCGGCCAGTAAACCCGCTATGCTTGGCCGCGCCGACTCCGGAGGTCACCGACATGCGCCGCGCCCTTGCTCCCCTCGCTCTGCTGGTCCTGACGGCGGCTGGCTGCTCCACCCTCGCCCCGGACGCCACCGACTCGCCCATTCGCTACCGCTGCCAGGCGGGCAGGACGTTCACCGCGACCTACGCCCTGCATGGCAAGCGGGTGGAGGTGACCGCCGGCGGCGTCACCCGCGTTCTCAAGCTGGCGCGCTCGGGCTCGGGCGCGCGCTACACCGCCCGGGGAGCCGAGATCTGGAGCAAGGGGCCCGACGCCATGCTCAAGGGCTTTCCCGGCGGCCCCTACCAGGACTGCCGTTCGCAATAGCTTTCTTAAGGACCAGACTTTGGATTCGTTTCCCGCCTATTTCCCCCTGGCCGGACGCAAGGTCGTGATCGCCGGCTCCGGCGAGGCCGCCGAGGCCAAGGCCCGACTGTTCGAGGGTTCTCCCGCCACGATCGTCCGGCTCGAGGGGCATGAGGCCTATCTGCCGGGCTCGTACGGCGGCGCCATCCTGGCGTTCGTGGCCAGTTCCGACGAGGCCTTCGTCCGGGCTGCGGTCGGCGCCGCGCGCGCCGCGCGGGCGCTGGTCAATGTCGTCGACCGGCCAGAGCTGTGCGACTTCAACACGCCTGCGGTGATCGACCGCGGCCAGGTGGTGGCGGCCGTGGGCACCGGCGGCTCGGCCCCGGTCCTGGCGACCTTGCTGCGCAACGACATCGAGACCCAGGTGCCCGAGGGCATGGGCCGGGTCGCCGCCCTGCTGGCCCGCTTCCAGGATGAGGTCCGCAAGACCCTGCCGGTGCTGCATGAGCGGCGGGCCTTCCTGCGCGAGGCCGTGCAGGGCGAAGCCGCCGCGGCCGCCCGCGACGGCGACATGGACCGGGCCGAGGCGCTGTTTCGCGAAGCCTTGGCCAGGGGTTCGGCTCAAGTCGGCGCGGTGCGGTTCATCGCCGGCCAGGGCCCTGTCGACCTACTGAGTCTGCGCGCGGCGCGAGCGCTCGGCGCGGCCGACGCGCTGGTCGCCGACGATGACGCCGATCCCCAGGTCGTGACCCTGGCCCGCCGCGATGTCGAGCGCATGACGCCGACCCAGGCGAGCACCGAACACCTTGTCCGGCTGGCGCGCGAGGGCCGCCGAATCGTCCGGCTGATCACGCGCCCCGTTGACGCAGAACTGATCCGGGCCCTGGCCGAGGCGGATGTCGCGGTCGAGATCCTGCCCGTCGCCAGAGACGACGAGAGTTCGTCCTAGTCGAGCGGCCGGCCCCGCGTCTCGGGCAGCAAGAAGGCCGTGGTCAGCACGCTGATCAGGGTGAAGACCACCGGGTACCAGAGGCCCGCATAGATGTCCCCGACCGCGGTGACGATGGCGAAGGCGAAGAATGGCACGAAGCCGCCGACCCAACCGGTGCCGATGTGATAGGGCAGTGACAGGGCCGTATAGCGCACCCGGGTCGGGAAGAGCTCGACAAGGCACGCGGCTAGCGGACCGAACAGGGCCGTGGCGGCGATCACGAACACCAGGAGGACCGCCAGCATCAGCGGCCGGTTCATCCGCGCGGGGTCGGCCTTGGCCGGATAGCCCGCCTGGGCCAGGGCCGCCTTGATGCGGGCCTCGACGGCGGTCTTGACGGCCTTGGCCTGCGCTTTCGGCAGGCCCTTGGCGCTCCGCGAGGCCACCTCGACCCCGCCGACCTTGACCGTCGTCGCCGCGCCGGCCGGCGCCTTTTCATTGACGTAGGAGACGCCGGCGTTGGCCAAAGCACCCTTGACGATGTCGCAGGCGCTGACGAAGGCGGCCTTGCCAACGGGGTCGAACTGCAGCGAGCAGTCCTTGGGATCGGCGGTCACCACCACCGGGGCCCGGGCGCTGGCTTCAGCCAGGGCCGGATTGGCGGCCTTTTCCAGCAGGTGGAAGCCGGGGAAATAGAACAGCAGCGCCAGGGTCATGCCGCCCAGCATCACCGGCTTGCGGCCCACCTTGTCCGACAGCCAGCCGAAGACGACGTAGAAGATGGCGCTGACCGCCGTGGCGGTCATCATCAGGCCGTTGATGTCGACCGCGTCGACCTTCAGGAACTTCTCCATGAAGGTCTGGACGTAGAAGAAGGTCGTGTACCAGACCGCGCCCTGGGCCGACATCATGGCGAAAAAGGCCAGCAGGACCAGTTTCAGGTTCTTCCACTGGCCGAAGGCCTCGGCATAGGGCGCCTGGGACGCCTCGCCCTCGGCCTGCATGGCCGCGAAGGCCGGGCTCTCGGTTAGCTTCATCCGCATCCAGACCGACACGCCCAGCAGGCCGATCGAGACGGCGAACGGGATGCGCCAGCCCCAGGCGTCGAAGGCCTCGGGGCCGACCTGCGCGCCCAGGATCCAGCGCGTGGCCAGGATCACCAGCAGGGCGCCGAAGAGGCCGAACGCGGCCGAGGTTTGCACCCACGAGGTCGACCAGCCCCGCTGGTCGTCCGGCGAGTGCTCGGCCACATAGATCGCCGCCCCGCCATACTCGCCGCCGAGGGCGAAGCCCTGCACGCAGCGCATCAGGACAAGCAGGATAGGCGAGACGATCCCCGCCTGCTGGTAGGTCGGCAGGAAGGCGATGGCGAAGGTCGCCCCGCCCATCAGCAGCACCGTGGCCAGGAACGCGCCCTTGCGGCCGGCCTGGTCGCCGATCTTGCCGAACACCAGCGCGCCCAGCGGACGGAACGCGAAGCCGACGCCGAACAGGGCTAGAGCCGCGATATAGCCGGCCGTCTCGTTCAGCCCCGCGAAGAAGGTCTTGGAGATGACCTGGGCCAGGCTGCCGAAGATGAAGAAGTCGTACCATTCGAACGCCGTGCCGGCCGATGACGCCGCCACCACCGTGCGCATCGAGGCGCGCTCCCCACTCTCGCCAGCCATGTTTTCTCCCCGGTCTTGGCCTTGCTTAGCCTGCTTCCGGGGCGAGGGGAAAGGTCTGGCGGAACAAGGTTAGGCGAGCGCCTCCTCGGCGTCGCGATCGGCGGACGATCGACCCTGAGACAGGTGGACGATCTCGGCCACCAGGGCGGCGGGCGCGATCGGTTTGGCGGCCACCCCGTCCATGCCCGCGGCGCGATAGGCCGCCCGCTGGTGGGCCATGACGTTGGCGGTCAACGCAATGATCGGAGCCCGTCCAGCCTCGCCGGGCAGGGCGCGGATGCGGCGCGCGGCTTCCAGACCGTCCATGCCCGGCATCTGCACGTCCATCAGGATCAGGTCGAAGGCTTCGTCCCGCGCCGCCGCCACGCCCGAAGCGCCGTCGTCGGCGACGCTGACCGCGGCCCCCAGCTGCTCCAGGATTCGGCGGGCGACCAGCTGGTTGGTCGGATTGTCCTCGACCACCAGGATGCGCAGGCCGGCCAGCAGATTCTCGGGGGCCTCGGCCGTCGCCGCCGGCGCCCTGGTCGCGGGCGCGGCGATGGTCAGGGTGAAGGTCGAGCCCTGGCCAGGCGCCGACTGGAAGGTGATGTCGCCGCCCAACATCCGGGCCAACTTGCGGCTGATCGCCAGGCCCAGGCCCGAGCCGCCGAACCGGCGCGTCGTGCTGGCGTCGGCCTGCTGGAAGCGCTCGAACAGGCGCTCTTGCGCTTCAAACGGCACGCCGACGCCGGTGTCGACCACGTCGAACACCAAGCGCTCGCCCCCCGCGATCTTGCGCGCCCGCACCGTGACCGAGCCCTTGAGCGTGAACTTCACCGCGTTGCCGATCAGGTTGAACAGCGCCTGGCGCAGGCGGGTGGCGTCGGTCTCGACCCAGCCCAGGTCGCCGGCGATGTCCAGTTCCAGCCGCAGACCCTTGTGCGTGGCCTGGCCAGCCAGCAGCCGCGCCACGCCCCGAACCACATCGGCGGGATCGACCGGCTCCCGGTTCAGCTCCAGGCGCCCAGCCTCGATGCGCGAGATGTCGATCACGTCGTCCAGCAGGGTCGAAAGCATCTGGCCCGCGGCAAGGGCCTCGCCCAGCAGGTTCGCGCTGTCGCCGGCGGGCAGCTCGCGCTTGAGCACGTGCATGACCCCCAACACCCCGTTCATCGGCGTGCGGATCTCATGACTCATATTGGCCAGGAACTGGGCCTTGGCCTCGCTGGCCGCCTGGGCCGCGCGTTCGGCCGCCATCAAGGCCAATTCGGCCTTCTTGCGCGCGTCGATGTCGAGGACCAGGCCGAACGCCTTGCGCGGGCGACCACTCGCGTCGCGGCGCGCGTCGTGGAACACCCGCACCCAACGCGGCTCGCCATAGATCGACATCAGGCGGACGTCGTATTCGTGCGCGCCCCGCCCCCCCGCTCGTCCCCATTCGGCCGCCGCGGCGTAAAGCTGCTCGCGATCATCAGGGTGGATCATCGGCCAGACGGCCTCGCGCACATCCTCGTAACCTATGCGCCGACCCATCATCCGGTGGAACTCGGGCGAGCCCCAGAAGCTCTGGCTTTCGTGGTCGATCTCGTAGACGCCCGCCCGCGCCGCGCCCAGGGCGACCTTCAACCGCCGCGCGTTGATCCGGGCCTCCCGCCGCGCCGCCGCCAGGGCGGTGACGTCGTCCATGTAGGTGATGACGCCGACGATCTGCCCGGCCACGTCCCGCCAGGGGTGGGCCTCCCAGCGCAGGCAATGCTCACCGCCCTCGGCGTCCTGCAGGCGGTCCTCGCGGCGGACGACGGTCTCTCCCGACAGCGCGCGGGCGACCGCGGCGACGAAGCGGCGGCGACCACCGTGCGTCAGTTCCTGCAGGGTCCTGCCGATGACCCTGGCCTCGGTTTCCTTGAAGATCTCGAGGAACTTGGGGCTGACCAGGCGCAGGCGCATGTCGAGGTCGTAGACGCCGACCGCGAACGGGGCCTCCTCGATCAGCCGGCGGGCCCGGCGCTCGCTCCAGATCGCCTTGTCGCGGCTGCGCGCTACATCGGTGATGTTCTGGGAGATGCCCTTCAGCGCGTAGAGGCCGCAAGGCCGGGGTTCGGGCCGGTAGGTGCCACGGAAGGTGTGCCAGCGACCATCGTCTCCGCGCAGACGATATTCCATCGTCCCGCCCTCACCGTTCTCGACGGCGCGACGGAAGGCCTCGCCCACCTTCGTCCGCTGGTCGACGTGAAGGCGATCCAGGAACTGAGGGGCGGTGGCGATGTCCGAGGGCGAAAGACCCAACAGGGCCAGAGCATCCGGCGACCAGTCGATCCGCCTGCTCTCGGGCTCATAACTCCAGATGCCGATGCCCGCGGCCTCGGCCAACATCTCGTGGGTGCGGCGGGCGGCCTCCAACTCGGCCCGCGCCTCGACCTCGGTCGAGATGTCGTGCATCAGCCCGATCATCTCGCCGTTCGGCCCCAGGCGATAGCGTCCCTGAAGCCAGACCCAGCGGCCATCCTCGCACAGGACGCGCACCTCGTTGACCGCCGTGCCGGTCTCGCACAGGCGGTGGCGGGTTTCGATCAGGCCGGCCTGGCTTTCGGGATGGGTGAACTTGATGGTCGGCTGGCCAACAAGCTCGTCGGCCGACCAGCCCGTGAGCGTGGTCCAGGCCCTGTTGACGGTGACGAAGCGACCCTCGGCCGAGACCACCGCGAACAGGTCGCTGGCGTTGTCGAAGAACCAGCGCGCGGCCTCGGCCTCGCCAAAGGGCGAGGGCCCGCATGCGGCCGCTTGGCCGTCCGCCCCGTTGATCGACGTCTCAGACATTCAGTCTCCGCCAAGTTGGGCGGATCGTGGGGCGCAACCGTAAACTTTAGGTTCGCGGTAGCGCCGTTCCGCGAACATCGTGCCGATATTTCGTCAGACCTCCGCCCATTGGCGCAGCAGGTTGTGATAGACGCCCGTCAGGGACAGGATTCCCTGCTCGTCGGGCTCGACCTTGCGCGACAGGCGCTGGATGGCGACATCCATGTCCAGCAGCAGCGAGCGCTTGACGTCGTCGCGCACCAGGCTCTGGATCCAGAAGAAGCTGGCCGTGCGCGCGCCCCGAGTGACCGGCGTGACATGGTGCAGGCTGGTGCTGGGATAGAGGATCGCGTCCCCCGCCCCCAGCTTGACGACATGGTCGCCATAGAGGTCATTCACCACCAGCTCGCCGCCGTCATAGTCCTCCGGCTCGGCCAGGAAGAGGGTGCAGGAGAGGTCGGTACGCAGGCGCTGGCCCGTGACCGGATCGCGGCGGATCGAATTGTCGACATGGTCCTTGAAGCCCATCCCCTCGCCGTAGCGGTTGAACATCGGCGACAGGATGGTCTGGGGCAGGGCCGCCGAGACGAACAGGGGGTTGGCCTCCAAGGCCGCGACGATGATCGCCCCGACCTGGCGCGCCTCGGCGCTCTCCTGCGGCAGCTGCTCGTTGTTCTTGGCCCGCGCGGCCTGGAAGCCGGAGGTCACGTTGCCGTCGACCCAGGGACCCGCGTCGAGGATCGCACGGCATTCGGCCACCTGCGCCTTGGTCAGCACCTCGGGAATCTGCAGCATCATGAGAGACATCCTATTTGCGAACCATTCCTATCTGGATGGGCCGACCCTTCCCTTGATCCGGATCAGATCATCGCCCGGATCGAAAGGAAAAACGCCCCGGCCGACAACAGCCGGACGGGGCGTCGACGTGAAGCGCCGTAAGGGGAGGTCAGTACTTCACGTTGAGGGTCAGCATCGCCTGGCGGCCCGGCGCCGGGTCGGCGTGGTGCACGCCGTTGGTGCGGGCGATGTAGCGCTCGTCCGTCAGGTTCTGGATGTTCAGCTGCAGGTCGGCCGTCTTGTTGATCGCCCATGAGGCGAAGGCGTCGTAGCGCCAGTAGGACGGGGCGTAGATGCGGTTGGTCCCGCCGCCGGCGCCGCCCTGGTTGCCGCCGAAGCTCTTGGAGACGTAGTAGGCCCCGCCGCCCAGAGAGATGGCCCGCGTCACCTTGTAGGTCGTGAAGGTGCTGAAGGTGTGCTTGGGCGTGTTGGCCAGCGGATCACCCTGGTTGACGTTGGTGTAGGCTCCCCGGACCAGTTCGCTGTCCATGTAGGTGTAACCGCCGAACACCTGCCACTTGGGCGTGACATTGCCCGAGAAGCCCAGCTCGAAGCCCTTGACCTCGACCTCGCCGACCTGGGCGTAGGTGTTGGCGTCGATCTGGATCTGGGCGTTCTTGCGCGTGGTCTTGAACACGGCGGCCGACAGGGCCAGCGTATCGTGGAAGACGTTGGCCTTGGCGCCGGCCTCGAAGCTCTCGCTATCTTCCGGCTCCAGCTGGACCGTGACGAGATTGCCCGTGCCGGTGCTGGTGTTGCCGTTCTGATCACCGCTCGAGATGCCGGGCGGGGTCGAGGAGGTGCCGTAGGAGACGTAGACGCTGGAGCTCTCGGTCGGCTTGTAGACCAGGCCGGCCTGGTAGTTGGTGAAGTCCCACGAGCCGTGACGCGGCGTATAGGTCACCGAGGTGACGACGCCATTGGCGTTGGTCGAGCTGACGTCGTAGCCCGAGCTGTCATAGCTGTCGTGGCGCAGGCCCAGGTTCAGCAGCCACCTGTCGCCAAACTTGATGGTGTCGAAGCCGTAGATCGCCGCGGTCTTGGCTAGGTTGCGCGAGGCCGGACCGCGATTGATCGTGCCCGTCCAGGGGTCGTTGGCGTTCGGGTGGTAGACGAGCGTGCAGTCGCCGCCGCCCACGCTGGCCAGGGTGGCCGCCGAGATCACGAAGCCCGTCGGGCAGGCCGAGGTCCCCTTGCCATAGGGCAGGTAGCTGGCGTTGCGGTTTTCCTCGCGGCTCAGTTCGATCCCGATGTCGAAGCTGTGCTCCAGCCCCCCGAAGGTCTTCTTGCCGTGCAGGTCGGTGACCGCGGCGATGGTCTCGGTGGGATTCCAGCGGCTCTTGGTCCCGCGCTTCATCCACCATTGGCCCTGAATGAACTGAGCCGCGCCGCCGTCGCCCGGATTGGTCACCAGGTAGTCGTTCAGCGTCTTGGAATAGCGCACCACCTGGCGGACGTTCAGGTCGTCATTGATCTTGTGGTCAATGGCGAAGGTGGCGATGTCGGCCTTGGTCGTCTGCCAGTCCCGGCTCTTGATCCCGTAGAAGCTACGGCGATCGACGTCGAGGATGCCAGAGGCGGTGCGCGCCTGGGCCGTCTTGGTCATCAGCGGGATGCCGTAGTCGGGCGTCTGGTCACTGTCGAGGTGATAGTAGCTGGCGGTGATCTGACTGTCGCCGTTCAGGCCGATGGCCAGCGAGGGCGCGACGCCCCACTTGCTGAAGTCCACCGCCTTGCGGCCGGGCGTGTTGCCCTGCGAGCCCATGACGTTGATGCGCAGGGCCACGCTGTCGTTGATCGCGTAGTTGGCGTCGGCGGTGGCCCGGACGTATTCGTCGGTTCCCACGGCGACCGAGCCCCGCGCGAAACTCTCGGCCTTGGGCGTCTTGGACGACAGGTTGATGCTGCCGCCGCCGGAGCCCCGGCCGCTGTAGGCGCTGTCGGGGCCCTTCACGACCTCGACCTGCTCAAGGTTGAACACCTCGCGCACCTGGCCGCCACTGTCGCGCACGCCATCGACGAAGACGTTGTTGCCGCTGGCCTGGCCCCGGATGAACGGACGGTCGGCCAGGGGCTGGCCGCCCTCGCCCGCGCCGAAGGTGATGCCCGGCGAGGTGCGCAGGATGTCCTGCAGCGAGGTCGCCGCCGTCTGCTCGATGATCCTGGACGGGATGACCGTCACCGACTTGGGCGTGTCGACCAGCGGGGCGGTAAACTTGCTCGACGACGGGTCGGCGACACGCTTGGCGTCGATCTTGACCCCCGAGACCTCGTTTGCGTCGGCGGATGGCGCGGCGGCGATCGCCGCGGCGGCGTCCCTATCGGCCGCCACGGCGGCCTGGGCGAGACCAAGGCCGGCGAGGCCGGCGACGGCGGCGGCGCCCAAGGCGCGTCGAGGCCGGCTCACGATGCCGGAGAAGGTCGGATTACGCATGTTGCCCTTGTCCCCAGAGGGCGTCGTCGGGAACGCCCTTCTTGAAATTGCGAGGCGTTCTTAGCGTTCTTGCAAAACAGTCGCAATGATAATCGTTCGCAATTTCACAGGACGTGTCGAAAAGCGACGCTTGTCGCGGCTCTCGATCACGGCGTTCCCTTGATCGTGCGAGCCATGCTATGGCCTGCCCGTTCGCGCGACTGGCGTTCGGAGGGAAGCGACCCTCGGGAAGCGCGAGCCTTGCAGAGCCGTTCGCCTGGGCGCCCCCGAAACCTCTATCGCGGAGCCACGCCCATGCCCGACGCCAAGACCTGGATCGCCTTCGTCCTCATCTGCCTGGGGATGGCCCTGACCCCCGGACCAAACATGCTCTATCTGGTCAGCCGTTCGATCTGCCAGGGACGCTGGGCCGGGATCGTGTCGCTGATCGGCACCGCGGCGGGTTTTGTCGTCTATCTGCTCTGCGCGGCGCTGGGCATCACCGCGCTCTTGATGGCCGCGCCCATCGCCTACGACGTCCTGCGCTTTGGCGGGGCGCTCTATCTGGCCTGGCTGGCCTGGCAGGCGATCCGACCGGGCGGCGCGGCGCCGTTCCAGGTGCGCGAGCTGCCCAAGGACAGCCCGGCCAAGCTGATCAGCATGGGCTTCCTGACTAACCTGCTAAACCCCAAGGCGGCGATGCTCTATCTGTCGCTGCTGCCGCAGTTCATCAAGCCAGAGCACGGCGGGGTCTTCACCCAGTCGCTGGCGCTGGGCCTATCGCAGATCGCCGTCAGCCTGACCGTCAACGGCGCGATCTGCTTCGCCGCCGGCATGATCGCGACCTTCCTGGCCACGCGCCCCAGCTTCGTCCTGATCCAGCGCTGGCTGATGGCCACGGTGCTGGGGGGCCTCGCCGTGCGTATGGCCACCGAGGCCCGGCGCTGACGGGTCTTGCCTAAAGGGAGAGGCGGTGCGAGGCGTGTCGCGCCGCGTTTCCCGGAGCTTGCATGAAGACCGCCCTCGTCACCGCCGCCCTGCTGGCCTTCGCCGGCGGCGCCCAGGCCTCGAGCCTGAAGTCCTGCGCGGTCCCGCCCCAGGTCTCGCCGGCGCCGGCCGAGGTTCCCCCGCCGAACGAGATCCACACCGACGTCCCGACCGCCGCCTATCTGCTGGCGCTGTTCTGGTCGCCCGAGGCGTGCCGGGCCGGCATTCCGGAATCGGACAAGACCATCCAGTGCCAGGCCAACAGCTTCGGCTTCACCGTGCACGGCCTGTGGCCGAACGGACCCGACAAGGTCCACCCGCGCTACTGCCAGCCCAGCCCGCCGATAAGCCCGGCCACGGTGAAGGCCAATCTGTGCATGACCCCCTCGCCCTGGCTGCTGCAGCACGAATGGCAGGCGCACGGGACCTGCCAGTGGGACACGCCGGAAGCCTATTTCAAGAAGGCCCGCAAGATCCGCGAGCGCCTGAACGTTCCGGACCTCGATCCGGGCGCCGACGGCGTGATGACCGCCGGCGAAATCCGCAAGTCCTTCCTCGACCGCAACCGCAAGCTGGCCGCCGAGGACCTGAACGTCCGCGTCAAGGACGGCCGCCTGACCGAGGTCTGGGTCTGCATGGACCTGAAGTTCAAGTGGGCCGCCTGCCGGGGCGGTAACGGCGCGCCGGATATGGCGGTCGTGCGGGTGACGCCGAAGGGCTAGGCGCCCAGCGTGGCGGTCGCCTTCCGCTGGGCTTGGATCGCGGTCAGCACCAGGAAGAACGTCGCGCCCAGCGCAGCCAGCACCCCTTGCATCGGCAGGGCGATGGCGCAGGCTGCCAGGGACAGGCCAGTCAGGACCAGGATGACTGCGGTGCGGCGCGAGATCCGCGACCAGCTACCCGTCGGATCCTCGGCCGGCAGCGCCAGTTTGGCGAAGAAGTTGCCGCGCACGGCCATGCCCAGGCCCATGAAGGCGGTGAGTAGGCGCGTGACGAACTCCCGATCCGGCGCGGCGTCGCCCAGATAGGTTACGGTCATCCAGACCTGGATCGCCGCCAGCAGCCCGAAGTGGGTGACTAGGGTCAGGCCCACGAACCCGGCCTCGTAGCGCCCCGGCTTGCGCCCGGCCTGGGCATGGACCGAGAAGGACAGCAGGCCGGCCAGCACGAACGGCATGGCCAGCAGGATCACCGGCCGCATCGGCTTGGGACCAGCGAAGATCGCCGCGACGTCGCCTGCCTCGCGCCACCGCCAGCCTAGGGCGCCGACGGCCGCGACCAGCGAGGCCAGGGTGATCAGGGCCAGCACGAAGCGGACGTGATGGCTCATCGCCCGCCCTCCCCGCTGGGCGTGGCCTTGGGCGGCGCCTTAGCCCCAGCTAGGCTGAAGCCGAAGGTCTCGGCGAAGGCTAGCAAGGCGTCCTCCAGCACCGAGAGCCGCAAGCTGTAGGTGATGGTCACCCCGCGCTTGTCGGCGGCGATTAGCCCGGCCTCGCGCAGCACCGAAAAGTGCGCCGACAGGGTGGCCTTGGAGCTGGAGAAGTGATCTGCCAACTCTCCGGCCGTCATCGACCGCTCCCGCAGTAGTTGCAGCACACGACGCCGCGTCGGATCGGCAAGGGCTTTGAAGATCTCGCTCATATTTTGTATTTAGCTAAATAACGAAATATGAGTCAAGATCGCGCCCAAACAGTCGTGATGGAAACCACCACGACCCCAAACGCAAAACGGGCGGCCCCTTTCGGAGCCGCCCGCCTGAATTCGATCCGGATGTCCGGTGAAGGGGCTTACGCCTCCTCGGCCGGAACTTCCTTCTTCGAGAGGTCTTCGCCGGTCTCTTGATCGACGACCTTCATCGACAGCTTGGTCTTGCCGCGATCGTCGAAGCCCAAGAGCTTCACCTTGACGATCTGGCCTTCCTTCAGCACGTCCGACGGCTTGGCGACGCGTTCGTTGCTGATCTGGCTGACGTGGACGAGACCGTCCTTGGCGCCGAAGAAGTTCACGAAGGCGCCGAAGTCGACGACCTTCACGACCTTGCCGTCGTAGATCTTGCCAACTTCCGCTTCGTCCGTGATCGACTTGATCCAGTCGATCGCGGCCTTGATCTTGGCGCCGTCCGAGGCCGAGACCTTCACGGTGCCTTCGTCGTTGATGTCGACCTTGGCGCCGGTGGTGGCGACGATCTCGCGGATCACCTTGCCGCCCGAACCGATCACTTCGCGGATCTTGTCGGTCGGAATGGTGATGGTCTCGATCTTCGGAGCGAAGTCGCCGACGTCTTCACGCGGCGCGTCCATGGCCTTGTTCATTTCGCCGAGGATGTGAGCGCGGCCCTCTTTCGCTTGCGCGAGAGCTTGCTCCATGATCGCGGGCGTGATGCCGGCGATCTTGATGTCCATCTGCAGCGAGGTCAGGCCTTCGCTGGTGCCAGCGACCTTGAAGTCCATGTCGCCCAGGTGATCTTCGTCACCCAGGATGTCCGACAGAACCGCGAAGCCGTCCTTTTCCAGGATCAGGCCCATGGCGATGCCCGAGACCGGACGGATCAGCGGCACGCCGGCGTCCATCATGGCCAGCGACGAACCGCAGACCGTGGCCATCGAGGACGAACCGTTCGACTCGGTGATCTCCGAGACCAGACGGATCGTGTAGGGGAAGTCTTCCTTGCTCGGCAGCATCGGGCGCAGGGCGCGCCAAGCCAGCTTGCCGTGGCCGATTTCGCGGCGGCCCGGGCTGCCCATGCGGCCAGTTTCACCGACGCTGTAGGGCGGGAAGTTGTAGTGCAGCAGGAAGGATTCCTTGTAGGTGCCTTCCAGGGCGTCGATGAACTGCTCGTCGTCGCCGGTGCCCAGGGTGGCGACCACGATCGCCTGGGTTTCGCCGCGGGTGAACAGAGCCGAACCGTGGGTGCGCGGCAGGATGCCGACTTCGCCCAGGATCGGACGCACGGTGCGGACGTCACGGCCGTCGATGCGCAGGCCGGTGTCCAGGATGCCGCGACGCACGACGTCGGCTTCCAGTTCCTTGAAGATGGCGGCCAGCTTCAGCGGGTCGTAGCCGGCCGGATTGGTGTCCGACTTGCCCAGCGCCTCGATGGCCTTCTTCTTGGCGTTACCGATCGCCTCGTAACGGTCCTGCTTCTTGGTGATCTTGTAGCCGGCGGCGATATCGGCGCCGACGATGGCCTTCATCTCGGCCTTGATCGCGTCGGTGTCTTCCGGCTCGAACGCGAAGGGCTCCTTGGCGGCGTGCTCGGCCAGGTCGATGATCGCGTCGATCACGGCCTGCATCTGCTGGTGGGCGAAGTTGACGCCGCCCAGCACGATCTCTTCCGAGAGCTCCTTGATTTCCGATTCAACCATCATCACGGCGTCGGCGGTGCCGGCCACGACGAGGTCCATCTTGCTTTCCTTCAGCTCGTCGAGCGTCGGGTTCAGCACGTAGGCGCCGTCGACCCAGCCCACGCGGGCGGCGCCGATCGGACCCATGAACGGGGCGCCCGACAGGGTCAGGGCGGCCGAGGCGGCGACCATGCCCAGGATGTCGGGATCGTTCTCGAGGTCGTGCTGCAGCACGGTGACGACGACCTGGACTTCGTTCTTGAAGCCCTTGACGAACAGCGGGCGGATCGGACGGTCGATCAGGCGGGAGACCAGGGTCTCCTTTTCCGACGGACGGCCTTCACGCTTGAAGAAGCCGCCGGGGATCTTGCCGGCCGCGAAGGTCTTTTCCTGATAGTTGACCGTCAGGGGGAAGAAGTCCTGGCCCGGCTTCTGGCTCTTGGCGAACACGGCGGTGGCCAGGACGACGGTTTCGCCCATGGTGGCCAGGACGGCGCCGTCGGCTTGACGGGCGATGCGACCGGTTTCGAGGACCAGCGTCTTGCCGCCCCACTCGATCGTCTTGCGCTTGATATCGAACATTTTTCTTCTTTCGGTTCCCGCGGGCGGATTCCCGTCGGGGCGGACAGGGGCGGACGACTAAGGACAGCCGGCCCGATGATCCTCATCCAGTGTGACAGGCGGGTTTGAGGACGTGAACCCTCGGACAGTCGGACGACCCGGTTGGAGCGGGCCATCCTCGGGAAACCTGGCGTCCGGCCTGTCTCGGACGCGGGGCTCCAAATACGCGATCCGCCGCCCTGCTGCTGCTGGGCGGCGGACCTTGTGCCTTAGCGACGCAGACCCAGCTTTTCGATCAGGGCCTGATAGCGACCGGCGTCGGACTTCTTCAGGTGGTCGAGGAGCCGGCGACGCTGGGAAACCAGCTTCAGCAGGCCACGACGGCTGTGGTTGTCCTTCTTGTGCGTCTTGAAGTGCTCGGTCAGGTTCGAGATGCGTTCCGAGAGGATCGCGACCTGGACTTCAGCGCTGCCGGTGTCGCCAGTGGTGCGGGCGTGTTCGGCGATGAGCGCGGCCTTGCGCTCGATGGTGATCGACATCGGGTTGTCTCCGCTCAGGTGAGTTGGAAGACCCGCACCGGATTGAGCTTCCCGGCGCGCATCTCGCACAGGGCCACCAACCTGTCGCCGGACATGGCGGAAACGGTGCGATCGCCGGGCGGAAGCTCGGCTTTCAACGTTTCCACCTGACGCGGAAGCAGGACGATGGCGCGTCCCTGTGCAAGCCGGAAGGCGTCTTCGTCGGTCACGGCCAACGCCGGGATGTCGTCCAGCGCGGTCTCGACCGGAAGCAATGCCTCCGACAGCCGGGCCTCATAGCTCAAATTCTCGAGAGTTTCCAGCGATATCGCCTCGCTCTCCGAGAAGCCCCCGACTCGGGTGCGGCGCAGATCGGCGACGTGACCGCAGGTTCCCAGCGCCTTGGCCAGATCGCGGACCACGGCGCGGACGTAGGTCCCCTTGCCGCATTCCATCGCGAGCGTGACGTGATCGGCGTCCGGCTGCTCCACGACCTTGAGGTCGAAGATCGAAACCTTGCGGGTCGGCAGCTCGAACTCCACCCCATCGCGGGCCAGATCGTAGGCGCGCTCGCCGTCGACCTTGATGGCCGAGAAGTTCGGCGGGACCTGATCGATCTCGCCGACGAAGGCGGGCAGCGCCGCCTCGACCTGCTCGCGGGTCGGGCGCGCGTCGGACGTCCCGGTCGTCTCGCCCTCGCGGTCCAGGGTCGTGGTGTCTCGCCCCCAGGCGATGGTGAAGCGATAGGCCTTGTCGGCGTCCATCAGGAACGGGACGGTCTTGGTCGCCTCGCCCAGGGCGATCGGCAGGATCCCGGTGGCCAGAGGATCCAGCGTGCCGGCATGGCCGCCCTTCTGGGCGTTGAACGCCCGGCGCACGCGGCTGACCGCCATGGTCGAGGTCAGGTCGTAGGGCTTGTCCAGGCAGATCCAGCCCGAGACGGCCTCACCCTTCTTGCGGCGAGCCATCTCAGTCTTCGTCTTCTTCGCCGAGGACGTCGGACAGGCGGCGCGTGTCCTGCTGGACCTTGGGGTCCAGGAACAGCTTGTCCATGTAGGCGGCGGTCCCGAAGCTCTCGTCGTGGATGAACTTCAGGTCCGGCGTGAACTTCATGTCGATCGAGCGACCCAGCCGGCCCCGCAAGAACTTCGAGACCCGGTTCAGGCCCTTGATGACCTCGGTGGTGTCCTCGCCCGTCAGGCCCGCGCCGAGCGGCTCGACGAAGCAGATCGCGTGCTTGAGGTCGGGGCTCATCCGCACTTCGGAGACGGTGACGGAGATGTTCTGCAACGCCTCGTCGGCCAATTCCTCCTCGCGGAGGATCTCAACCAAGGCGTGGCGGATCAGTTCGCCGGCCCGGAGCTGGCGTTGCGAGGGGCCGGTCGCGGCGCCCTTCTTGTTGTCTGAATGGCGCTTCATGGCGCGGAGTCCTTGCGGCCCGGCCGGCGGATCGAACGCCGGTGCGCGGGGAAAATCGGAAGGCGGGGTGTCTAGGCCTCCCGGCCCTGAATGTCCAGCGCCCCCACCCGTTCCTGGAAGAACGCCACCACCCGGTCCCGCGCCTTCATCGTCCCACAGTCGGGGACCGAGCGATGCAGGTGCAGGGTCAGCACCGAGTGCGGCGCCATCGGCACGCCGGGCGCGGCGTCGGCGTCCTCCAGCTCGATCACCTCGACCCTGTCGCCGAACTCGGCCTTCAGGCGGGCGATACGGGCGTCGGGCACCAGCTTGTCCGACCGGAAGCGCAGGGCGATCAGCGACAGGTCCTCGTCCTTGAACCGCCGCTTGGCGCAGGCCAACTCGTCGGCCGAGCAGTCGAGACCACCCCGGTCGCGGAACGGCAGAGAAGGCTGCGACATCACCGGCGCCACCACGGCCGGCTCGGTCATCATCGCCAGGGCGAAGCCGCCGGTGAAGCACATGCCGACGGCCCCCACGCCCTTGCCGCCGCACTCGGCGTGCACCTCTCGCGCGAGCGACCTCAGCCAGTCGACGATCGGGCTGGAGCGGCCGTCCTTCCAGACGCTGAACTCGCGGCGAACGCACATGTTCTTGAG
>NZ_DATFAV010000217.1:0-2975 GCF_035254145.1 Caulobacter sp.
GGGAGGGCCCGGCGGAAACGCCGGGCCCTTTCTCTTTGTCCGGAGGTTTCCGTTCGTCAGCCGCGAGCGCCGACCCTGGCCCGCAGGGCTTTCAAGGGGCTCCGCCGTCGTCCCGTCCCGGCGCCGCCGTCCACCGGCGTCCGCCCTGTCTTGTGGTCATCCTGTGAGCGAACATCGTTGTCCGGGGGCGGATGTCCTGGGGCGCCTTGCGGCGGTCTGTCGCGGGTGAAAAAAGTTCGCCTAGGCAACCCCTTGATCCTGCCTCACAACTTCGAGCCGTTCACAGCTTGTTAACGAAAAACTCTCCGTCGGGCCGTTGACGAGTCATTCACCACTGTGGCCCCATATGTGGGTTGAGGGGGCTCCTCAGCCACAAGATATAGCGGCTGGTTGGGACTTTCCCTTCACCGGAACACGCTGATTGAGCAATGGATTTGGTCATGAACGGCAGTGAAGCGGCGAAGACGAACACCCGGAACGAGGCCCGCCTGGCCGCGATCAAACCCGCCAAGCGCCCGCAGCTGGCGCTGGTGCGCAAGGTCGAGGTCGATCGCTCGCGCGACGCCCTGCTGACCGATTTCGGCAAGACCACGCTGGAAGACCGCTACCTGCTGCCGGGCGAGTCGTACCAGGACATGTTCGCCCGCGTGTCGACGGCCTTCGCCGACGACGCCGACCACGCCCAGCGCGTCTACGACTACATGAGCCGCCTGTGGTTCATGCCGGCCACCCCGGTGCTGAGCAACGGCGGCGCCGATCGCGGTCTGCCGATCAGCTGCTTCCTGAACGCCGTCAACGACAGCCTGGACGGCATCCTCAGCGTCTGGAACGAGAACGTCTGGCTGGCGGCCAACGGCGGCGGCATCGGCACCTACTGGGGCGGCGTCCGTTCCATCGGCGAGAAGGTCAAGGGTCAGGGCCAGACCTCGGGCATCATCCCCTTCATCCGCGTGATGGACAGCCTGACCCTGGCGATCAGCCAAGGCTCGCTGCGTCGCGGCTCGGCGGCCGTCTATCTCGACATCCACCACCCCGAGATCGAGGAGTTCCTCGAGATCCGCAAGGCGTCGGGCGACTTCAACCGCAAGTCCCTGAACCTGCACCACGGCATCAACATCACCGACGAGTTCATGCATGCGGTGCGCGACGGCAAGAAGTTCGGCCTGCGCTCGCCCAAGACCAACGAAGTCCTGCGTGAGATCGACGCCCGCGCCCTTTGGCAGAAGGTCCTGGAGCTGCGCCTGCAGACCGGCGAGCCCTATCTGGTGTTCTCCGACAGCGTGAACCGGGCCATGCCTTCGTTCCAACAGGAACTGGGCCTGAAGGTTCGCCAGTCGAACCTGTGCAGCGAGATCATGCTGCACACCGGCACCGACCACCTGGGCAACGAGCGCACCGCCGTGTGCTGCCTGTCGTCGGTCAACGCCGAGACCTTCCTGGAGTGGCGCGACCATCCGACGTTCATCGAGGACGTCATGCGCTTCCTCGATAACGTGCTGCAGGACTTCATCGATCGCGCGCCCGACGCGGCCTCGACCGCCGTCTACGCGGCCATGCGCGAGCGTTCGGTGGGCCTGGGCCTGATGGGCTTCCACAGCTTCCTGCAAAGCCAGAACGTCCCGTTCGAGAGCGCCCTGGCCAAGAGCTGGAACATGCGGATGTTCAAGCACCTGCGCCGCGAGGCCGACAAGGCCAGCATCGCCATCGGCGAGGAGAAGGGCCCGTGCCCGGACGCCGCCGAGCGCGGCTCCAAGGAGCGCTTCTCGCACAAGCTGGCCATCGCCCCGACCGCCTCGATCTCGATCATCTGCGGCGGCACCTCGGCGGGCATCGAGCCGATCCCGGCCAACATCTACACCCACAAGACCCTGTCGGGCTCGTTCGCGGTCAAGAACCCCTATCTGGAGAACCTGCTCGAGGAGAAGGGCCAGAACACCGACGCGGTGTGGGGTTCGATCCTGGAGCACGAAGGCTCGGTCCAGCACCTGGACTTCCTGAGCCAGGACGAGAAGGACGTCTACAAGACCGCCTTCGAACTGGACCAGCGCTGGGTGGTCGAGCTGGCCGCCGACCGCACGCCGGAAATCTGCCAGAGCCAGTCGGTTAACATCTTCCTGCCCGGCGACGTCGACAAGTGGGACCTGCACATGCTGCACTGGCAGGCCTGGGAACGCGGGGTGAAGAGCCTCTACTATCTGCGCTCCAAGTCGGTGCAGCGCGCCGCCTACGCCGGCGCCGAGGACAAGGTCCAGACGGCTGGCTTCGACGCGCCCGAAAAGACCGACTACGACGAGTGCCTGGCCTGCCAATAGGCGAGGCGACCGCGGGAGCGGTCACGGCCCACTGATGGAAAGACGGCGGCGCGATGGGGATCGCGCCGCCGTTTTGCGTTTGGACGGAACCGGCGGCGCTCACGGCTGTTCACCACGTGCGCTTTCGTCGCGGTGGACAGGCGGCGTGAAGGGCGTAGGCTGGGTGTCCATTGGGATTGGGGAATCCGTGATGCGGGTCGCTGGGGAGCGTACCGTTTTCAGCCTGATCGCCGCGTGCGCGGCCATGGCGAGCCTGTATGGGACCGCCGCCTGCGCGGCGTCCAAGGCGGGCAAACTGGCCAAAGCGGCCAGCGGCGGCGTCTCGACTCCCGGCAACCCCGCCCCGGCGGACAAGGTCTCCTTCCAGGTTAAGCCCGAGACGCTGCGGCCGCTGGATCCGGCCAGCGCCACGGGCATTGTCTCCTATGACGTCGATGCGATCGAACTGGCGCTGGAGGGCGGCTTCGCCCTGTCGCCCGCTGGCGTCGCGTCCGGCGACGCGCGCATCCTCGACGCCGACCGCTATTACGACGGCGCCGGGCCGGTGAGCTGGCGCACGAACGCCTTCACCCACCAGGCCCGCGCTGGCGGGCCGATCGATTCCGTCCGCGTCTCGGTGGCCGGCCTGGCCCGGACCGCCGCCGTCGCGCCCCTGACCCTGGT